>NZ_BAAFZH010000097.1:0-208185 GCF_054684315.1 Scytonema sp. NUACC21
TTCGTCTTCGGCTTCGTAAATGCCAAAAACTTTAGTGACATCTTTGGTGGGACCGATAGTAACTAACACACCAGATTCTTTTTGTTTTGCCAGTCCGTCTAGATGTGCTTGGCGGTAAGGTTCACGTTTTTCTAGAACGTCTTCGCAGTAAGTTCCCCACATCACGTATTTTGGCATGGTTCAATGTTTCTATTGATTGAGGTTGGATGAGTATATATACGTTGGACGATGGGTGGGCAGTGCCCACCCTACTTGGATGAAGTCCGCAGGGCAAGAACTTCGTTTGTGTAGCCCCAGAATTCTATTCCAAGAGCAATTTTAAGCTAAAATCAGAAGCTATTAACTTCTTAAGGTAACGCCAAATTTTTCTACCAAGGCTTCTCGCACTTTGTTATGCACAGATTCGACTTCTGCATCGGTAAGAGTGCGATCGCTAGCCCTATAGAGTAGGCGGAATGCCAAACTCCGTTGTCCCTGGGGTACGTGTTCGCCACGATACTCATCAAACAATTCCACACCCTCTAGCAATTCTTTGCCAGCTTTGGTAATTGCTTTTTCGATTTCAGCAACTGTGACTTTTACAGGTGCGAAAAAGGCAATATCTCGGTCAGCAATGGGGTAAGTGGAATAGGGTTTGAATTGCGGTACGAGGATTTCATCATGGGTTAGAGAATCCAAAATGACATCTAGATCCAACTGGAATACGTACACTGAATCAGGTAAACCTTTTTCTCGCCGCAGTTGGGGATGCAATTGTCCGAAGATACCCAATCTGTTACCCCCGATCCATAAAGAAGCAGTACGCCCTGGATGCAACCGGGAATCTCTGCAATCGGGTTGATATTCTACTTTGACCCCCATTTGCTGAAAGACACTTTCTAGAATACCTTTGGCCTCATACCAGGTCATGGGTTGTTCGCGACTACTTCTTGTCCACTTACTGGAAGTAATATCTCCTCCGAGAATGCCAGCCAGTGCATCACCTTCTTGCATTCCTTCTTCTTCTTGCCAGAAGATTCGCCCAATTTCAAAACCGTTGAGCGAACCGTTTCCTTGCTCTAGGTTGTACTGAAACGCATCAATTAACCCGGAGATCAGGTCAGTTCGCAATGCTGAATATTCTACAAACAAAGGATTTGTGAGGACAATCTGCCTGTCTTCCCCTGGTTTTACCAACGAGTAGTGCATTAACTCTGTCAAGCCAGCTGCCCGAAGGGATGCTCGCAATTTGCGTGTGAGCTCCTGTTCTATAGGCAAGTAACCTGCTTCTGCTCTGTCTGGTAAAGTGTCAATAAAGCGATCGTAACCGTAGAGACGGGCAATTTCCTCAATTAAGTCAATTTCCCGTTCTAAGTCGCGGTAGCGATAGGGGGGCACAGAAACCAACCATCTACGCTCATCTATGGGCGTTAATTCACATCCCAAAGCCGTGAGGATGCGTTCAACGTCTGCTGCTTGGAGTTCTCCTGTTTCTTCTCCCAAATCGGTAGATCCGAGAACCTCATTGACTCTATCCAAACGCAGTTCAATGGAACGTGTCCAAGTGGAAGGGTCGGGACGGAAGTCAGCAACTTCTTGATGTACGATAACGCCTTGGGCAATTTCGTGTATGAGTGACAAAGCACGACGTATGGCGACTTCTAACTCAGCGTGGTTAACTCCCCTTTCGTATCTGCTCGAAGACTCGCTTCTTAGACCTACACTTCGAGAAGAACGGCGAATTGCCACCGAATCAAAGAGTGCAGCTTCCAATATCAAGCTTTGGGTTCCTTCATGGACTTCGGTCTCTTCCCCACCCATGACTCCCGCAATCGCCACAGGTTTGTCACCACCGGTAATTAACAGGTTTTGAGTTGATAGGGTGCGAGTTTGCCCATCTAGGGTTTTGAGAGTTTCCCCAGCATTGGCAAAACGGACACCAATTTGTAGAGATATACCGGGACGTGCCTCTCCATTAGCAACCGATAGAAGGCGATCGCGGTCAAAGGCGTGCAGTGGCTGTCCCCACTCTAACATTACGTAGTTAGTAATATCTACAACATTATTAATTGGTCGCACTCCAGCAGCACGCAGGCGCTGTTGCACCCAATCAGGCGATGGTGCTATTTTGACCTGTTCAATTGTTGTGCCAACGTATGCTGGGCAAGCTTGCGTATCTCCTATTTTCAGAGCTAAATTAAACTCACCACGAGTAATGGGGACTTCCCTTGGTTCGGTAAGGGATAGCTTTCCCCCTGTGAGGGCAGCGACTTCTCGGGCTATGCCTACCATACATAAGGCGTCAGCACGGTTGGCTGTAGCAGTCACATCTAAAATGACATCGTCCAGACCTAACAACGGACGCACATCGGTTCCAAGTGGTAGGCTGTCTTGGGTAAAAATGTGAATTCCATCTACATCATTGGGTAAACCCAGTTCTTTCAGGGAACAAATCATTCCCTCCGATGGGACGCCTCGCAGTTTCGCTGGCTTAATCTTTAAATCGATGTTTGGCAGGTAAGTCCCTACGGTGGCGACTGGTACAAAGATATCAGCACAAACATTAGGTGCGCCACAAACGATATTTAAATTTTCACCCTTGCCGATATCAACTTGGCAAACACTCAATTTATCCGCATTAGGATGGGGTTGGCGTTCAACCACTCTCCCTACAACCACGCCATTCGCCCAAGTACGGCGGTCTTCAATATCTTCTACCTCAAAACCAGCTAATGTCAGCGTTTCTGCTAGTTCTTCTGGGCTAAGTTTCAGCTCGACGAGTTCTTGTAACCATTTAAGTGAAATACGCATGAAGGTGTCGTGTTGTGCGATCGATTTATAAATGCACAGTCTATTCTAGAACTATTCCACCAATTTCCTCGTTTAAGTAACAAGCTCTACGATAGAGCTTTCAGATTGTTGTGTACTGACGATCTCGGCTAAATTCTTGAGATGAGCTTTCCGGTTTCTCATTTGTGGAGTGCTTTCAAGCCCAGTTGTTGCCAAAATTTTTTCCCAACGGTATACCCAGTCATGCCTTAGCAGGGAATTAATCATATTGTCTACCCGTATTTTTTCTTGGAGACCGGGTTGCATATCTAAGTCGTATATTATATCAGCTATATTGGGGCAATCAAATGGAATTTCAATGACCGGATTTGACCAACCAAGGTTTTTAGTAAAATCTTCACATTTTGGAGAAACACCAAGCATGATTGTTCCACCTGCTGCTGCCTCAAAGAAGCGGGGACCAATCTCTTCTTGAGCATTACTTTGATCTGTTAAATCGAATTTTGCTTTATTGACTATCATGTAACGGCTTCTTTTAACAAAATTTGTATAAAGACTCCGATGATAGCGGTAATCCGTCATATACAAGTCTTTGATGGTGTCGTAGATATAGAAGAGTTTTTTCTGTTCTACAAGTTCTATTAAAGCATTATGGGTAACTGCTGAACGCCGTCCAATATTTAAAACATCAATACAGCGATAAAGGTCAGCTGGATAAGGACAAAATTTTACAGCATCTACCCCATAGGGTATTGAGTAACAAGGACGTTGGATAATATTGGCAACTTTATTTATACTAGAACTAAAGTTCATAAAAATATAATCAAAGTCTTTAAGAAGATTTAATTGAGCTTGCCAAGAATCAATATCTTTGACCCAAATTTCATCCAGCCAACAAACAGCATATTTACATTTTTCTCGCCAGCCTTTGATAGAATTCAAGGCTATAATATCTTTAATATTTTGGAAAAAGCTAAAAAATAAATCGTATTTTTTTTCGACTTCAAAATTATAATTAACTAATGATTTTACCAATTTTCCATTTTTTAGAAACTTGGCTGTATGGTTAGCTAAGGTATTAGTGACCTTAAAAAGATTTGAATTGACATTTGGTACGAGCAAATCGACGTTGTCACAATGGTAGATTATATCTTCAAATTCATATGCCCCAGAGCGGGAAACATGAAATTTTAAATCACGCAGCGATAACAATAATACCCGTGAGTCTTTGCAAAAAGGGTAAGCTACATTCTGTAACATATTGCTTCCTATTATTGAATAATTTGATAGCTTGATACAGCATTTTTTAGGCAAATGAAGTACATCGGTAGGAGCGTATGTCGGCAGGACAGGCTGCGCCAACGCGGAACGTGCCGACGCAAGGTAGGCATACGGACGAGAAGCCCGTACAATAATTTGGACTTCCTCCGCGTTGCAATCTGCTGTATTCAATGGGACACGAAAATCTTTGTTAAGTAAGTCGGGGCTAATAACGTTAAAAGCTTGAGAGCGCTCCTTTGTTCTCGGTCAGTAGGTCTGCCAACCTAGGCAATAGTCCGTGCATCTACTAACATGAGTTAATAATCCATACATAATAATTTTTATTAATTTGTATTAAAATACTTTTTGGGAGATAATACTAAAGGTGCTTAAGAGGGTTATGACTATATTTAAATTTAGGCTTTTCTTCTAACAGAGATGTGTAAATTATGTGGCAAGGTTATGACATATTCACGAAGTTTATTTATTGGTAGATGGTAATTGTGTTAAGAATATGTAAATTATACAGCGCAGATCTGGAAAAGATACTGAGGTTTTGAGTATTAGTTTCAAACTTCATCTTTTGTTAATATGGTCTGGTAAAGTGGTTTAAGTGGGTAAGCAAAATTAAGTCTAACTATGTTGACCGTCATTAGCCATTGGTTATTTGTCTTCAGCAAAAGACTAACGACAAAGGACGACGATCGCGGGTTCGCTGTAAAGTCTTACTTACAATTGATTCTGGGCAGAAAAAGTCTTGACCGACCTCATGGAGATTTTAATTGTTGAAGATGAACCTGAGATTGCTCAATTGATTCAACTGTATTTGGAAAGAGAAGGGTTCTCTTGTCGCCACTGTCGAGATGGATTAAGTGCAATTCAGGTGTTTCAAGAGCAAATGCCGGACTTAATTATCTTAGATTTAATGATTCCTGGCTTGGATGGACTAGAGGTATGTGCCCGCATTCGACAGCAGCCAAGCTCTAAAGATCCTTATATCTTAATGTTGACGGCGAAGGGCGAGGAACTCGATCGCATCATAGGTTTATCTACGGGGGCGGATGACTATGTGGTCAAGCCTTTTAGCCCAAAGGAATTGGTAGCCCGCGTGCGAGCACTCTTACGCAGGACATTGCGTCATGGCAAGCAAAGTCAAATTTATCGTACCCAAAATTTTATAATCAATCTTGAGCAACGCTCAGCCAACCGAATTCTAAGCAGCAATCAATCTGCTTCTTTGGATCTAACGACTTTGGAGTTTGAATTGCTGGCAACATTTATGAGTCATCCAGGTCGGGTTTGGAATCGGGCGCAACTGATTGACAAACTTTGGGGCAGTGATTTTTATGGTGATGAACGGGTGGTTGATACTCATATCGCACGCTTGCGAAAGAAGATTGAACCCGATCCAGCAAATCCAACTTTTGTCAAAACTGTGATTGGAGTGGGTTATAAGTTTGAAGATCTCGCTAACTAAGAAAGGTAGAGGGCAAAGGGTAGAAGGAAAGATTGTCAGATTTTATACAAAAGCCCCTCTTTGTTTCCCATTCCCCCTTCCGCTTAATGTTAGAAACCCAGTTTCTTAAAGAAACTGGGTTTCGATGTTTTAGGTTTTTTATTTCGTGACACAGTTGTTATAAATAAATTCAAAAGACAAATTTAAAAATTTGTAATATTTTTGCTGAAAAAATCAAAGTCAAGCTAAATGCATAAATACCATTTTTAGCAAATCGGCACGAGTAAAAGGTTTGGTTAAATACCCAGAAGCTCCCACCAATCTTGCTCTGACTTTATCGACAATGCCTTTACTACCTGTGACCATAATGATTGGGGTTTTTTTGAACATGGAATTATTCCGAACCAGCCGACAGAGCTCGTAACCGTCCATTCCGTCCATATTCAAGTCTAGTAGAATCAAATCGGGTTTGTGTCGAATGATTGTCATGACTGCTTTGAGTGGGTCACTAATTGTGACAACAGAAAAACTTTCATCTTCTAAAAAACGACTAATTTCTTTCAGAATTGTGGGGCTATCATCAACAGAAACCACTTTATATATTTTTCTTAAATTTGTAGAATTTGTAGTCGTAGTTGCTTCTTTTTCTGCCTCCGAGTTTACCCGCTCTGATGTTTTTAATTCTGGCGATCGCTCGGTTGTATAAGCAGTTGTTATTTGTTGTTGATGAGACGCTACATTTTCTGTCTTGGCTGAAATTTCTGATTTTTCTTGAGTACTAGTAATGCTTGGTGTGACGACTGGATGCGAGGATTTGTTATAAGTTTCAGGTATATAGCTAGGAGTTTTTGAGAATTCAGTCAAGATTTTTGGTAATTTATCAAAGGGGGGATCTGGTTGATGTAATAGAACTGTTCCATTCGCAATATAAGGATATAAATTTCTAGCAAGTACTAATTCATCTTGATTCATAATAACTGCAAGATGACGCAAGCTAAAGCCCTTCATCCAGTCTGTTAAATTGGGGTCTAACCCTGGTACCGTCGTTTTCTGGTTATTCGTTTTTATAAGTAAGTATGGACGTTGATAAGGAGAGGAAAGGTGGGGAACAAATGACTGCCAAATCTGCAATCTTTGCTGACAGCGTTCTACTATTTTTTCTGCATCCAGCTTGCAAATAATCGGCACTCGACAAAGTGGATCTGTCAATTGATAAGTTCCGTGCTGAATTGACAGATATGCTTCCAAAACTTCTTTTACTAATTCCTGGATGAGTATTGCTGCTTGTGTAGAGTGTAAATATCTTTCGCTGACTAACCAGCATATAGCTTGATATTCAGGAGGCAAGACGGCAGGCATTGATTGCTTCTCACGTTCAAGAGGTTCCACAGACTGATTTTGCGAGTCTGGTTCAAACATCAAACGCAATTGAACGCGAATTTCAGCAGTGATTGTGGTGATTTGAGAGCTGAGGCGACGCAAATGACGTTCGAGTCGGTCAAAGGGTTCGACAGAATGTGTGGCATAAGTTATTCTTCCCTGCTCTAGGTAAATTGACCAAGAAACTGAGTTGCTGTGTACTTGTAAACACGTACTCTCAGAAGCACTAGATAGGTGCCTTAGTAAACTTAGAGGACGCAGTTTTGTGAAAGTGCCAAAATTATTCATTTCTTAGAGATTTTCCGGAAAATACGTTCTTTTGCTTGTAGCGTTATTTTATTAGTGAATATGGTGTTTAATTAAACTTAAGGCTTTTTAAGTAGTTCTTTTTCGTTTTGATTGTACGTAAGTATATTAAGATACGTAAAAATTACATTATATCTATTTTTTACGTTTTTAATCAAATACTAACGGACAAGATTTTCAAATGAATTTGGGTTTTGTTTATTTGATAATTACGTTGAACAGACAGAGTGGGTAGAGGGCAAGTTATATGAATACTTAAATTATATTTACCTAAAATCCGACCTTTCTACATTGAATCTTTAAAATTCGCTGTCAGCAAAGGTACTGATTCATTGTATTCTATACGTGTTATGTATAAATTGTACTAAAGAATCTACAGCAAGTGATACCAATCACCAATACATTCACTTTGATGTCACTATGTCTCAGGAAGGATTTCACAATTTTGTAAGGTACTTGGCAGCAGAAATTAGTTTAATAAATAGTAGACTGTCCAAGATAAGCAAGCGCAATACATCTAGTACTTTTGCCGCTTTAAACTATATACTTTGAGGAAAAGGAAATTTGAGCTTTGGACTATAACATAACACAAGAAGTTATGCATGATACATTAAAACTCGATGAAGTCGTTGAGTTCGCGGAGAACCCAGAGCCACGTTGTCCTTGTGTGCTGCTGTTAGACACATCTGGTTCAATGCAGGGCGGTGCAATTGAGGCATTGAATGAAGGCTTGAAAAGTTTCAAGGAGGAATTGATAAAAAATTCTTTAGCCGCTAGGAGGGTAGAGGTAGCAATAGTTACATTTGACAGTCAGATCAACGTGATACAAGACTTTGTGACCGCCGATCAGTTTAACCCACCAATACTAACAGCACAAGGGCTAACGACTATGGGCGCTGGAATTCATAAAGCTTTGGACATGATTCAAGACCGCAAAGCTCAATATCGCGCCAATGGTATTGCTTACTATCGTCCTTGGGTGTTTATGATTACAGACGGTGAACCACAAGGCGAATTTGAAGATGTTATCGACCAAGCGGCACGCCGATTACAGGCAGATGAAGCGAATAAGCGGGTTGCCTTCTTTAGTGTCGGTGTAGAAAACGCCAATATGAATCGTTTAAGCCAACTAGCTGTACGGACTCCCCTGAAATTAGCAGGGCTAAATTTTGTAGAGATGTTTGTTTGGCTGTCAGCTAGTATGTCAGCGGTATCTCATTCTAAAGTAGATGACCAGGTGGCACTACCTCCAATAGGCTGGGGTTCTGTTTAATGGAAAAGCGGCTTCATGCTTACTCAAGGCAATAGTAGACAACAATCTATGAACACCTCGAAACAGATACCTCACTGGCGGGTAGTAGCCGCATCCGTGTGTGGTACCAGCCACTTAAAAACCAAGCAGTTATGTCAGGATGCTCACCATTGGCAAATTTTACCAGATAGTGTACTACTTACAGCGGTAGCAGATGGTGCTGGCTCGGCAAGCATGGGAAAAGTTGGGGCAATGATAGCTGTAGAAACAGCAATAGATAACATATCTCTTAAAGAAGTTACCCGACGAACCCTGACTGATGATGAAGCAGTACGCTCCATTCTACTTGATGCTGTCATAGCCGCGAGAAAGGCTGTGGAAGAGGAAGCGATTGCTTGCGAGAAACAGTCATCTGATTTGGCAAGTACTTTAATTATTACTGTTGCTTCTCCAGAAATTGTGGCAGTGGCACAGATAGGAGATGGTGTAGCTGTCGCGAGGGACACACAAGGTAACTTGATAGCTCTGACCCTACCCGATAGCGGTGAGTATATCAATGAAACCGTTTTTTTGACCTCGCCTGGAGCTTTGGAAGCAGCACAATTAAGAGTATGGCGTCAAGCAATAGTCAATGTGGGAGTCCTTACTGATGGACTACAAATGCTAGCCATGAACATGGCAGTGGGTGCCCCTCATAAACCGTTTTTTTCCCCTCTTTTTGAATTTGCAGCAAATGCCGATGATAAAACAGTGGCAAAAGAGCAACTTGTGAGGTTTTTGCGATCGGATAGGATTACACAACGTACTGATGATGACTTGACGCTAGTAATTGCCGCATTAAGCCACTAATTAAGCAATTATTATGACGTTCACAAATTGTATACATTAGGCATAAGAATAAATATATCATGCAGGTACTACGTTGTCTTCCCAATCAAAAAATTAGCAATATCAACCTCAGTGTCAGTTTGGGGCGAGGCGGTGAAGCTTGTATTTACACGTTACCAACAGATACCGAGTTGGTAGCAAAAATATATCACAAGCCAAATCCAGCCCAGGGTCGCAAACTGGAGGCAATGATTGCTAATCCGCCAGAAAACCCAACTGCCAGTCTGGGGCACATCTCTATTGCTTGGCCCGTGGAGTTGTTGCGCTCGCCCGACGGAAGTCGTAATATTATCGGGTTTCTCATGCCCCGCATTCGGGGAATGCGTCCAATCATTGATTTCTACAACCCCAGAACTCGCCGTCAGCATTGCCCTTTGTTTAATTACCAGTACCTCATCCGTACTGCTCGCAACCTAGCTGCGGCTTTTGCGTCTTTACACGCATCTGGTTACTGCGTCGGTGATGTCAACGAATCCAATATCCTGGTCAGTGACACAGCATTAGTGACGATAGTAGATACCGATTCGTTCCAGGTACGGGATGTCCAAAATGGAATTGTCTATCGTTGTCCTGTAGGTAAACCGGAATTTACACCACCAGAACTCCAAAACAAAACTTTTGCTGATTGCGATCGCACTTTTGCCCACGACTTGTTCGGGTTGTCGGTGCTCATATTCCAACTGTTAATGGAAGGAGCTCATCCATTTTCTGGCATTTTTCAAGGTGTAGGTGAACCACCACCTTATGAAGCACGCATAGCCGCAGGGCATTTCACCTACAGTCAAAAGAAACGCGTACCCTACGTTCCCACTCCGATTGCACCACCTTGGGAAATTCTCAATCCCAGCTTGCAAGAATTATTTTTACGTTGTTTTGAGGAAGGACATTACAACCCACTTCTTCGCCCCAGTGCCCAAACTTGGCTGCTAGCACTTGCGGAAGCGGAAAATGCCCTCTTGACCTGTACTGTAAACCCCCAACACCGCTACAGCAACCATTTAGAGAAATGTCCTTGGTGTGAACGGACTTTGCGTTTGGGAGGACGCGACCCCTTCCCATCTCATAAAGCAATAGCAAATAAAGAACATTTAAAGCAAGTAAAACCAAGGAAACGACCAACTCAAACACCCCGCGCACCACAACATGCGGTTCCATTTAATCGCAGTCCTCGCAGTGCCATACCAGTGGTCGGTCAGAATTTACCTTACTATAGACCTCCTAAAAATCGAAGATTATACCCTGTTATTTTCTGTATGCTTGGTTTTGGCTTATTGGGGTATTTAGATTTAGTTATTAAGTTTACAAATCGCCCCTTTATTGCCCAAAATTCATACACTCAGCAAAATTTGATTTCTACCACTCAGAAAAAAAACAACAGCAAGCAGAATTTTGCAGAATTCTACAAACAGGGCCATGCTTCTTATAAAGTCAAAGACTACGAACAAGCGATCGCAAAGTTTTCTCAAGCAATTGAGAAAGATCCAAAACAACCCAGAGCATATGTAAACCGTGGGAACTCTCACTACAATATGAAAGAGTATGAAGCGGCACTGTCAGACTACAACCGAGCCCTAAGCATCAATCCTAATGAAGTGAAGGCTTATGTCAATCGGGGCAATGCACGCTTTATGCTCGCTGAGTATAGCAGTGACCCAGATCGAGAGTACAACCTGGCAATTGCCGACTATAATGCCGCATTGCGCCAGAATCCCAATGAGGTAGAAGCGTACATAAGAAGGGGTATTGTCCGCGCTCAAATTGCCAAATATAGCGGCGATTCTCAACAAGATTACAAAAAAGCAATTGCGGACTTTAATAAAGCACTGACGTTGAGTTCAGATAGGTCGGAAGCTCTTTTCCAACGGGGTATGGTTCGCTATCAAATCGCTCAATACAGCAGTGATTTTGAGCGAGAGTACAAACAAGCGATCGAGGATTTTAACCAGGCATTGCGTATCAATCCCAAGCTATCAAAAGTTTATTTAAAGCGGGGTATTGTTCGCTATGAACTAGCACAATATGGTGGGACATCCCGCCAATATCACAAACAAGCAGTTGACGATTTGCAAACAGCTGCCAAAATTGCTTTAGAACAGGAAGATATGGATAACTATCAACAAGCATTAAGCAGCATTTGTGTTGTTGTCGAAAATAAATGTGACACGTTCTTGCAGACAACAAATCTGTCGGAAGCAACAACTGCTAAGTAAAAGTTAGAATCTTCTGTCAACAATGATGGATTTTCAGGTACTGAGCAGACAGGCAACAACTAGTATGCCCGCGAGCGTCTTTAATTGGTTATTGTTAAATTTTCAATGAACTAGCAAATTGTTTCTTATAAAAAAAAGAACAATTGCTAGTTATTTTATTTTGAGCGATATTCTTTATTAAAGCACTGGTAAAGTACTTTATTCGCGCCATCTTTCAGGTGGTGAAAAAGCTTGTCGGTTTTTTCATACTTAAGACAGCGATATTTATCTTGTCTTCACACATAAGAGTGAAATTACAGTTAGATTATATACTGAGAAATCGAAAAAGAGCTTTTTCTCTGTTCTGTTTAATCAACTAAAAAATCATCTACCTCAAATTTAAGAGATAACTCCATGAAAGCAGTGATTTTGGCTGGAGGGCTTGGTACACGGCTGAGTGAAGAAACGAGCGTTAGACCAAAGCCAATGGTAGAGATTGGTGGTAAGCCAATTTTGTGGCACATCATGAAAACTTACTCTGCCCACGGTATCAACGATTTTATCATTTGCTGTGGCTACAAAGGTTACGTCATCAAGGAGTATTTTGCCAACTACTTCTTACATATGTCAGATGTCACCTTTGATATGCGGTTTAACCAGATGAATGTCCACGCCGGGAATGCAGAACCTTGGCGAGTCACGCTCGTAGACACGGGTGACAACACTATGACAGGTGGACGCTTAAAACGGGTGAGAGAACACATTGGCAATGACACTTTTTGCTTCACCTACGGTGATGGTGTAAGTAATGTCAACATTACAGAAGCTATTAAATTCCATAAAGACCAAAAGACATTAGCAACCATGACAGCAGTCCAACCACCAGGACGTTTTGGTGCTATTGTCTTAGGACAAGAACAAACAAAAATTACCAGCTTCCGGGAAAAACCAGAAGGAGATGGAGCTTGGATAAACGGTGGTTTCTTTGTGCTTGAGCCAGAAGTCATTAATTTAATTGATGATGATTCTACTGTTTGGGAACAAACACCATTGGAAAAACTAGCAGAGATGGAACAGCTTTCTGCTTACAAGCATCATGGTTTTTGGCAACCAATGGATACCTTAAGAGATAAAAATTATCTTGAGGACTTGTGGCAGAAAAATAAAGCTCCTTGGAAGGTTTGGTAAGAAAATAATGAATTATGAATGATAAGAAATTCCATAATTCATAATTGAAGAATTCAGAGTTATCTTGTTATTTTCCTGTGACAGTTGCGTATGTATGATTTTGCAATTATAGGTGGAGGAATTGTTGGTCTTTCCACCGGCATGGCTTTGGGAAAACGCTACCCCAGCGCACGTATTCTCATTTTAGAGAAAGAAAGTGAATGGGCATTTCACCAAACAGGCAATAATAGCGGTGTAATCCACTCTGGTATCTATTATAAACCGGGCAGCTTTAAAGCTAAGTTTTGTCGTGATGGTTGCCGCTCAATGGTGGAATTCTGTCAAGAGCACGGGATAGAGCATGAGGTTTGCGGTAAGGTAATTGTAGCGACTAAAGAAGAAGAATTGCCTCGACTGGAAAATCTCTACGAAAGAGGTTTAGAAAACGGCATAGGTGTTAGAAGAATTACTGCTGAGGAAGTGAAAGAGTATGAACCCCATGTCAGCAGTGTAGGGGGAATATTTGTTTCTTCAACTGGGATTGTAAACTACAAGCAGGTTTGCCTAAAATACGCTGAAATTATTACTCAGCAAGGAGGAGACCTGCGTCTAAATACCAAAGTTGAAAGAATAGCTAAGAGTGGTAACCATCAGGTATTGGAAACTAACAAAGGCAGCTTTGCAACTCGCTTTATTATTAATTGTGCTGGGTTGCACAGCGATCGCGTTGCCAAAATGGGCAAAGTAGACCCACAAGCAAAAATTGTACCTTTCCGGGGAGAGTATTACGAACTCACGCCAGAAAAACGCTATTTGGTGAAAGGTTTAATCTACCCAGTTCCCAATCCAGATTTTCCTTTCTTAGGGGTGCATTTTACCCGCATGATCGATCGTACTGTGCATGCTGGTCCAAATGCAGTACTCAGCCTCAAACGCGAAGGCTATCACAAAACAGACTTTGACTTGCGTGATTTTGCAGAAGTCATGACTTACCCTGGCTTTTGGAAACTTGCAGCTAAGTATGCGGATGAAGGAATTCAGGAAATCATTCGTTCCTTTAGCAAAGCAGTTTTCACCAAAAGTTTGCAACAACTTATTCCTGAAGTCAAATCTGAAGATTTAGTCCCCACCCATGCAGGAGTCCGCGCTCAAGCACTTATGAATGATGGTAAGCTTGTAGACGACTTTTTGATTGTTCAAGGTCAAAACTCTGTCCATGTTTGCAATGCTCCATCTCCTGCGGCAACATCTTCTATTGAAATTGGCAAGGCTATTGTCAATCAAATTCCCGAACAATCTCATTTGAAATCGGTAGTTAGTTCAGTCAATTAGTTGAATTTGCCTGTGCTTTTCCGGATATGTTTCATTTGAGCAAGCACGGGCAATCTTTTGGGTTGAGCGCTCGGGATTTATGTAGAAGCAGGTCTGAAAAAATTTTATGAAAGCAACATCACTGACTACTGCAAAACTTTAAAAATAGTATGTTACTGTTCGTACATATAGTGAACAATCAACGCAGTAGTCAATACATCAGAATTAGACCTCCTCAAAAGGCTTTACACCAACTAACATTTCCTAACCCTACATAGGTCATTTTTGGACAACGTTGAACTCATAAACATCATAGGAATTCAAAGCAATGAAAATTTTAGTTACTGGTACTGAAGGTTACCTTGGTTGCTTGTTACCCCCCCTACTTTTTGAACGGGGACATGAAATTATTGGAGTTGACACTGGCTTTTACAAAGCGGGTTGGTTGTACAACGGTACTCAAGTAACCGCCAAAACCCTTAACAAAGATATTCGCGATATCTCTATTGAGGATTTACAAGGTGTCGATGCGATCGTTCACATGGCGGAACTTTCCAATGACCCCACCGGGCAGCTAGCACCCCACATTACCTATGAGATTAACCATAAAGGTTCCGTTCGTCTTGCCACATTGGCAAAAGAAGCGGGAGTACGTCGCTTCGTTTATATGTCCTCTTGTAGTGTCTATGGTGTAGCCACCGAGGGTGATGTTACAGAAGAATCTCCTGTTAATCCTCAGACTGCCTATGCAGAATGCAAAACTTTGGTAGAGCGAGATGTCCAGCCATTGGCTGATGATGATTTCTCCCCCACCTTTATGCGGAATGCCACTGCTTTTGGTGCGTCTCCCAGAATGCGCTTTGATATTGTTCTCAACAACCTAGCTGGTTTGGCATGGACTACAAAAGAAATCAAGATGATCAGTGATGGTACACCTTGGCGTCCACTTGTTCATGCTCTAGATATTTGTAAGGCAATTGTTTGCGCTCTTGAAGCTCCCCGTGATATCGTACACAACCAAATTTTTAACGTGGGAGATACAGCAAACAACTATCGTGTCAAAGAAATTGCAGAAATTGTTGCTGAAATTTTTCCTGGATGTCAATTAAGTTTTGGCAGTCAAAGTGCAGACAATCGCAGCTATCGAGTTTCTTTTGAGAAGATTAACACAGTATTACCAGGCTTTAAATGTGATTGGGATGCCAAGCGTGGAGCACAACAGTTGTATGATGTGTTCTCTCAAATTGATATGACTGAAGAAATTTTCTTACATAGAGGATTTACCCGCTTAAAGCAGCTCGAGTATCTCATTCGTACTCAGCAAATCGATCGAGATTTCTTCTGGATGAAAAAGTAGCTAGATTGTTTGGTTGGGATCGAAGAAGTCCAGCCAAAGTTCCAAATCAATATATTTGGTTTGGACTTCTTTTATCTAAAAAATTTTTTCTCCGTAAGAAATTCAGATTTTTCCATTTTAACGAGCTACTATTGCACAAATTGTTTGTTAATTTGGAATTTAGTCTTTTAAAAAAGTTTACTTGACTTTACCAAAATTTAAGTAGCCTTGTTATCATATTAACTTCACACTCAATTTGTAAATCAATAGGTATTTGTTTACAAATTCTGTAAAAGGAGTTTGATGGATGCATATGACCAAACTGCTCACTATCGCTATTCCTACTTATAATCGTGCAAATTTACTTGATAAACAACTGGCTTGGTTGGCTCAGGCTATCAAAGGCTTTGAATCAGTTTGCGAAATTTTAATCTCTGACAATTGTTCAAACGATGATACACCAAAGATTGTAGAAAAATGGCAATCCGCTTTTCAACCAATTTCATTTGAGTATAAGAGAAATAGCGAAAATATTGGCGCAGTTAGAAACATTGCTTCTTGTATCACGTCTGCAAAAGGTAAATATGTTTGGACAATCAGCGATGATGATAAAATATTCAGTAATGCCATACCTTATATAGTAAGCGCTTTGTCCGAACATCCTGATTTGGGATTAATCATCTTAAACTTTTCTAAGAGTGATGCAAAAACAGGTCAAGTTTTTGAACAACGCTGCTTTGATGTTGAGAAGGACATAGTGAATTCAAACGGCAAAGTTGTGTTTGAACGTTGTTTGGAACAGAGTACTGGTGGTGTAGGGCTGACTACGGCTTTAGTGTACAGAACAGATTTGGCAAAATCTGCTATAGAAAGTTGGGTTTCTGGTTTAAGTAACTTGGCTGTTCAAATATATTGGACTGCTTTTTGTGCCTCTAATGGTGGTGCCCTAGTCACTAGAGATAACTACCTCGAATGTGTTGCTGGCACTCATTATTTTATGCAAAGGCCCAAGCTTTTAGTCACGTTGGAATATGCAGATATCCCTGAAGTCATGCTTAAGCTTAGGGAAATAGGATATTCCAATAGTTTTAGTCGGAAAATGCTTTTCACTTGCTTTGCAAAGTTTAACTGGAGAGTCCTTTTAGGCGCTTTGAGAAGATGGCCTACTGTAGCCAGTCAAGCAGTGGCTCGTTACATGAGCTATGTCTACTTGTCTACAAGATATTCATCCAAATCGCTCTCTACAATTTCAAAGGATGTTTGAAGTAACCTGCTTGTCATTAAGGTGGACACTACGTAGGAAAATAGAGATTATCGAGTTAGCGCATCTACGAACTAACATCGACTCCTCAAAATAGCTTCAGGGTGGGCATTATCCCGAACATACGAAATTGCCGCTCAGTGCAATACCAATTTTCTATGAAGCTGCACGTTATTTTTACCCCAGACAACCCCGCCGATATCTTGGGGAGATGTCCTAGGCGGTGGGGTTCTTTCTATGCATCTTCATATGGAAACGGTATAACCCAAAATTCTACAGTAAAAGTTTTTACGTTCGGGCTTGGCTTCGGAAATTGACTAGTTTGCTTGTGTAGTTATAGTACAAAGTGAGGTTGCTCATGATTTTCACGGAAACAGAACTCAAAGGTGCATATATTATTGATTTAGACCAGAAGCACGACCATCGGGGTTTTTTTGCTCGGACTTTCTGTGCTCAAGAATTTGAAGCACACGGTTTAAAGCCAACAGTTGCCCAATGTAACCTATCCTTTAACTATAAAAAAGGAACGCTGCGGGGAATGCACTATCAACTTCCTCCAGCAGCGGAAACAAAATTAATTCGCTGCATAAGTGGTGCTATCTATGACGTAATTATTGATATGCGTCCTGAGTCTCCTACATTCCTGCAACATATAGGTGTGGAACTCAGCGCAGAAAATCGACGTGCTTTATATGTTCCAGAAATGTTCGCTCACGGTTATCAAGCACTGACAGATGGGGCTGAAGTCGTGTATCAAGTAGGCGAGTTTTATACACCCGGATATGAGCGAGGTCTGCGTCATGATGACCCATTTTTCAACATTCAGTGGCCTATAGAAGTGACTGAAATTTCTGAGAAGGATAAAAATTGGCCTTTGATGACAATGATGCCTGTTGGAGGCACTGTGTAGTGGTTAAGAGTTAGTAGTTACTTGTTTTACCACTAACTACTAACTCCTAACTACTGTCAACTCACTACTATTAACTAACTAATAACGAGGAGTTTTCATCAATGATTATTGTGGATCGCGCCTTACAAGCCCGTGCAGAAGCTCACAACCCTATCAAAGTGGGAATGATTGGTGCTGGTTTCATGGGTCGGGGAATTGCCAATCAAATTATAAATTCAGTACCGGGAATGGAGTTGGTGGCGATCGCCAACCGTAATGTGGATGCTGCCAAGCGTGCATATTTAGAAGCAGGTATTGAAGACTATAAAGTTGTTTCTAACGTTGGCGAATTAGAAGACGCGATCGCCCGCAGTGAGTACGCAGTGACGGATGATGCGATGTTACTGTGTCGTGCCGAGGGCATCGACGCGTTGATCGAGGTGACAGGGGCAGTGGAATTTGGCGCTCATATTGTCATGGAGGCAATTGCCTATCACAAGCACGTCATCATGATGAACGCCGAATTGGATGGCACTATTGGTTCTATTCTGAAAGTGCATGCAGATAAAGCGGGCGTCATCCTCACTGCTTGTGATGGTGACCAACCAGGGGTACAAATGAACCTTTATCGCTTTGTAAAAAGTATTGGTTTAACTCCGTTATTATGTGGTAATATCAAAGGCTTACAAGACCCCTACCGCAATCCCACCACACAGGAAGCATTTGCCAAACGCTGGGGGCAAAAACCTCACATGGTAACAAGCTTTGCAGATGGGACAAAAATCTCATTTGAACAAGCGATTGTTGCTAACGCTACAGGAATGACAGTCGCCAAGAGAGGAATGCTGGGATATGACTTTAAAGGTCATGTCGATCAAATGACTGGAATGTATGATGTCGAACAACTGAAAGAACTGGGCGGCATTGTAGATTATGTTGTTGGAGCACAACCAGGACCTGGGGTCTTTGTCTTCGGAACTCATGACGACCCGAAGCAACGTCACTACCTGAACCTGTACAAGTTAGGTGAAGGTCCGCTTTACAGCTTCTATACCCCATATCACCTCTGTCACTTTGAAGTTCCGTTATCTGTTGCTCGTGTTGTTCTTTTCCAAGATTACGTCTTGAGTCCTCTAGCGGGTCCACTGGTAGATGTTGTCGCCACTGCCAAAATTGACCTGAAAGCTGGAGAAACGTTGGATGGTATCGGATATTACATGACCTACGGTCAATGCGAAAAATCCAGTATTGTTCAACAGCAAAACCTCTTGCCAATGGGTTTAGCTGAAGGATGCCGCCTCAAGCGAGATATTGCTAAAGACCAAGTTCTGACTTATGACGATGTAGAACTCCCGGAAGGTAGACTTTGCGATAAACTGCGTGCTGAACAAAATGCTTATTTCTACAAAACCTTAGCAACAGTTTAAGATCGCGTCGCGATCGCTGCAATTGAGTGCATGAGTAGTAAAGAGGTGGGCGCTGCCCACCTTCATTAGTCCTTGCTTAACAAATGACTAGAGACGACATTCTCTAGTTACGTTTTTTATACCGACCGACTTTGCCTGTTGACTTTTGTCACAAACACAACATAGGTTGAGTGTTAAAGAATAAAAAACACCCAACTTTACGCAAAAAATATGAGATTCCCTAGTTTATCAAATATGATGGTAATATGAAAGTTTACGCTCATAATACTCATCGGTGTATTCTCTACCAATCAGTTATTTTAGGATAACTATGCCATTTGAAATAGTTGAACGAAAAGCCAATGTTGTTAACAGCTTATCATAAATATGGGCATGAGGTGAGGGAAGCAGTATGCGAATTAATTCGGAGTACGATTGTTCAATTTAGAACTTCTTTATAATGCTCTTTTTGAGGATATTAGTAGAAAATATTACTTTTTAGAAGATGTTTCAACTCAGTAGGCAATGGTTGCCGACCAAGTATCAGTTTTGTTTACGAGTAGAAAAAGCAAGCTATGGGGATCTCCAAATCTCAACTTCCGAATTTACCGAAGGGCTTGTTGATTTCTTTCTTTTATCCTTATGAAATATTTATTAAAAGTTAACAACATAAAAATAAATTTTTAGTATCTTGAAAACCAATGGGAGATGCGAGCAGGGACCAGTGAACAGTGACCGGCGATCGGTAACCAAAACCCGAGCGCTGAGAACTAGTTCGTGGAAACTGTGAAAGTAGATTGCCAAATAGCCTGCTAGCTGTTAAAACGAGGGTGCAGCATTCAAAGCAGAAGTTTATGGTTTATAGAGATTTGTATAAAGTAAATCTACCAGGTATAGTATGAAAATTGCCCTAGTTCATGATTACTTAACCCAGAAAGGAGGGGCGGAGCGCGTTTTTGAATTGCTGTGCAAGCGCTACCCTGAAGCAGATGTTTATACTTCTTTGTACGATCCCCAAAGAACAATAGATTTGGGAGAACGTCCTGTGAACACGACTTTCTTGCAAAGTATTCCAGGTGCCGCAAAGTATTTTAGACTCATGGCTCCCCTATACTTTCCAGCATTCCGTGCCTTAGACTTACACGACTATGACCTGATTATCAGTAGTAGTACCAGTTTTGCAAAAGCCGTTCGGAAGAAACCATCGGCACGTCACATATGCTTCTGTCACAATGTAACCCGTTTTTTATGGGATACAGAAACTTACTTACGTGAGTACGGAGACTATCGGTATTTTGCTCCTCTCATCGAACAAGTTTTTGACGTGATGAGAAAGGTAGACTTAACCTACGCACAAGAGCCAGACCTTTACATTGCCAACTCCAGCGTTGTGGCGCGTCGCATTAAAAGCACCTACGGCAAGAAAGCGATTGTGATTAACTATCCAATCGACACTGAGAGGTTTGTGTTTTCAGATACAAAAGAAGATTTCTACCTTGCCTCTGCTCGAATGATTAGCTATAAGCGTCTTGATATAATAGTTGAAGCTTTTAACTGGCTGGGGTGGCGATTACTGATATCGGGAGATGGTCCAGAAAGAGAAAGACTAGAATCTAAAGCATTAGGCAATGTAGAATTTTTAGGTCATGTGCCCGATTCACAACGCACTCAGTTGTTTTCTAAAGCTAGGTCTGTTATAGTGGCAGCCCTAGAGGATGCTTTGTACAGTATATACCAAATGGTTTTTGTCTTTTTCTTCCCTTAATCTTATAAACTTTCTCAACAACATCAGGGAAAAATAGTCCTCCAAAAATTCCATAGACTGTGTCAGCAGGTAAAATCACTACCCCCTGATTTTCAATTACTTTTACAGCCTTAGCAATAACTTCTTCTTCATACATATCAATCACCATTATACTCTATTAAATGTCTACTAAATTAAGATTTTTCTTAATTTATCGCTGCAAAACCTTCGCTTACGAGTAACAGAAAGCCTTGCGTTTTAAGTCATCCAGAAAAAAATAAATTTGGTAGTTTTCAATTGTCAGTAAATTAAAGATTCTACAAGATTGCATTTTTTTAGCCTCTGTTTCCAGCGATCGCTGCTTTCTTAACTAAGGTTTTTGCAACACTACTGTAAACGTTTATTTACGAATAATATTGGCTATTTTTTCCACAGTTGCTGCCTGAAAAATTGTAATTAGAGGTAGAGTTTCACCAAAAATTTTCTCTATCTGAGTGAACAAATGTACAGCTAATAAAGAATTTCCTCCTAAATGGAAAAAATCATCTCTGATACTAATAGGGTGGACATTTAATATTTCTTCCCAAAGCTTGACAAGTTGAAGTTCTATATCGTCACGAGAAGCCACAAAACATTCTTCCGAATTCTTTCCTGTTCTGTCAGGAATAGGTAAAGCATGGTAGTCTATTTTACCATTTGGAGTCAGAGGCATGATACTCAATATTACAAATACAGAAGGTACCATGTAAGAAGGAAGTTTTTGATTGAGAAAATGGCGCAATTCAGAGATCTTGCACTTCTGCTTCTCGTGTAAAACTATATAGGCGACGAGGTAATTGTTGATTGAAATATCTTCTCTGATTACGACTACAGCCTGCTCGATAGCAGGGTGTTGACTCAATACGAGTTCAACTTCTTCCAATTCTATGCGAAAGCCGCGAATCTTAACTTGGCGGTCAGCCCGTCCTAAATGTTCAATATTGCCGTCACTTAAATAACGACCTAAATCCCCAGTTTTATAAAGGCGCTCTCCTGGTTGGTTGCTAAAGGGATTAGGAATAAATCTTTCGTCAGTCAATCTTGGTTGGTTGAGGTAGCCTTGAGCTAATCCTTTACCTCCGATATATATTTCGCCAGGAGTTTCAACGGGTACACGTTGAAGGTTGGAATCAAGGATATAAATCTGTACATCGTCAATGGGGCGACCGATAGGCACAACGTTTTGCGTACACTTGCAAGGCCAGAAAGTTGTATGTGGTCCAACTTCTGTCACTCCATATGTGTTGTATAAATTTGCGGTTTGAGATGCTAAGAAGTGCTCTTGGAGCTTAAGAGGCAAGGGCTCAGCGCTACACATAACATGCTTTAAGTTGCTACATTTGAGAAGTAGATTCTCCTCGATAAGTACTTGTAGCTGCGAGGGAGTGATTGCAATGATTGTAATATTATGTTTAGCAATAAGCTCAATGAGGTGGAAGCTGTCTTTCTGGGAATTGGGGGGAGCTACAACGAGTGCCCCTCCGACTCCCAATAACAAAAAAAACTCTTTGACTAAGCCAGCAAAAACAGAGGCTTTGAATAGAATCCGGTCTTCCATGCTCAAAAGGAGAGTTTTTTGAACCCAAACATGTCCATTACTGCAAGCTTTGTGAGAGAGCATCACGCCTTTGGGAGTACCTGTTGAACCCGAAGCATAAAAGACAAAGGCAAGATTTTCTGGTGTGACTTCACTAATCGGTGCTTCTACTCTTTCATTTGCCAAATTTACCCAAATCTTATCCATGGAGATCGTATGTCTATTGTCATTGGGCAATTCTCTCAAAAAACAATCCTCGGTCAGCAATACAGATGCCTTAGTATCAACCAATATAAAATCCAATCGCTCTTTAGGATCGCTGGTATCCATAGGCACGCATACTCCACCAGCTTTTAATATCCCCAAAATGCTCACGATTAAATTGGGAGAGCGCTCCATAAACATTCCAACCAGCACTTCTGGTCCCACACCTAAGGATTGTAGATAATGTGCTAATTGGTTGGCTCGATTATCTAACTCTTTATACGTAAGTTGTTGGTCTTCAAAGATAACAGCAACTGCATCTGGTGACTTCAAGACTTGTTGCTCGAAAGGTTGATGTAAAATCGCATCGCTCCCTAAATAATTCACTTGAGTCTCACTTCTATAATTTGTAGACATAATTGCTCTCCATAGATAACAGCCAGCAATTGCAGCATTTTCAACCAACAGTAACACCTGTGTGGTGTTTAAATTAATTAATGACGAGACAACCGAAGTATACTCATTGATTCAAGTTGAGATTGAGCTTGTGAAATAGATGAAGGATGTTATCATCCTTTTGCAGCCAATGGTGCTTGATTTGAGATAGCGAAGCTCCACGTTTACTCAGTTCATCGACAATTTGATTAAATGCTCTCTCTTTAAGAGGAAGCATCTTTACTTGTCTCAAACGTTCAGTTTGCCTTTTATATGCATACTCACAGTTTATTTTTTGCATAGCTTCCTCTGCAAAAAACTCAAACTTCTCTACTGATACATTTTTAAGGCAATCATTCCACTCAACTGCAAGAGTATAGCCAGGTGGCTTATCCCAGACAGGAATACAGGTAAAGAGAGGCAATGTACTAGTACCAAAGCCTGAAAGTTGGTGAAATGCCTTGGCTACTGCTGAGTAAACATCATCTTCTGATAATTTCTCACCTGTAAATGAACTATGGAAACCAACTCTACCAACGAATTCTAAACGCGGAGATTTACCCACCCATCCAACTACCTTGTAAGCATCACCTATATCCAATCGGTAAAGCCCATTAGCTTGAGTCATGACTAATCGATATGTCTTTCCTACCTCAAGATCTTTATAAAGCAGTGTTTCTGAGAAAGGATGAATAGCTGAGGAATCAGTCAAATCCTTCACCTCAACAAACTCATGAATACCCTGATTAACGGCCAGAGGACCTGCACTTGGATGAGAATCGACCGGCATAGTCACGATACCTTCTGTGGAAGTCGTGGAAAAAGGGATTAAGCTAACTTCAGGATAGAGTTCTTGTAACCATGGTTGATAAAACTTTGCTGAGGCAGAATTCCAACATGAGATAAGTGAGAGATTCGGCCAGAGATCCTTTGGCACTAAAGGACGCTGACAAGTTTGCACAATATTGTCCAGAAGTTTTGCTTTGTCCTTAGTTATAACCCGTTTGTATAACTCGCAAATAATCCATTCAGTATCATCTGCAAGACTCCTTGCCAAAGCAGTCAAACGGCTTGGATTAACCGCAACTATTATTCTAACATCAGAGTTTGATAGGTTAAGTAAATACCTTCGTGTAGCATCCTTAAATTTCTCGCCATTAACACCGATGAACCACTGCTCATCATACCAGGGGGGCATCCAATCGCCATCACCAAGAGCTGCTGGTCGTTGAGTAATACTATATTTCGGTATGTTCTCAACATATGATTTAACTTGACATCGTCGCCACGACAAATCTAGAACAGAACTGCTAGAAATCGGAACATTTCCTAATACTTCAAAATATAGTCCCCATTGGGCATATAAAGCTGGTCCCCTATATTTCTCACGCCAATGTCGAGTCATGGGAACATATTTAGCCCTCCCAGAAGTACCAGAAGTTTCATAAAAAGCCAGTGGATTATCCTTGGTTAATATTTTACTACAGCCTTCAATTATCTGATTAATATAAGGCTCAAAATTTACATATTGTCTAATTGGAACTGCTTTTTGAAAATCTTTCAAATTCATACTGTTAGACAGTTCATGATCGTTAGCAAATACTGTTAATTGCGATCGATCTAGTATATCAAAGAATACATTGAACAACTCCTTATCAGGATTTATACAAGTCTTTCGTTGGATGTCAAGATGATTTTTAGTTTTAGATAAAAAATCTGAGATGTATTGAGAGTTTCGATGTTGTTTCATATCATACATATGCCAAAACCTAAATTCAAAGTATTTCAACTAACGGTTCTTGAGCCAATTTTATGGAAAATTAATACTAAAGTGCCTGTTTACTAAACTATGTAATTAAAAATCAGCGTCGTCGTTACAATCTCTTTATGTTTTAAGTAATGCTGTTGCTCCCCATGTGTTGGGTCCTGTGCCTAATAATAAAGCCAAACCATCTTTCTGAATAAGGTTATTGTTCGAGAGGTCGGACAAATTAATTAAGTTGTCTGCTGCAACCGCGTGAGCAAACCTAGAAATGTTTTCAGTAAAGGATTGTTCTTCCGAAAAACCAGATAGAGTGCGAATGGTTCCATTTACCGATAAGTTGTAATTATTAGTGATCAGCTTACAAAAATCTTCGGGAACCTTTTTAAGACTACTCATCAATTCACTTATCGTCTTCTCAATGCCTTTAGCAACATACTCAAAGTACTTCGTTAATTGATTGACTGGATCAATGTCAATCATCCTGGCGTCTGAATGCTGTATAGTTTTAACAATCTCAAATTCTCCTTTGACAGTAGAACTAACAATACAGCTTGCAGCTGCATCGCTTTGAATTGATATATTTGGAGGAATAAGTCTGGAACTGCCCTCTTCAAATTTACTAGTAGTAATAATTAAAACATTTTTACATTCGCCTGCCTTCACAAAACTGGTAGCTATACGAAGAGCAGTGTGAAGGTTACCAGAACCGGAGAAAGAAATACCTATCGGATAAGCACATTTTAATTCTAACTTGCTGATAATATGGCTAGCATCTTCCCGGTTATTCAACCCTGAATCCCTATCCGTAGCATATAATAGAACATCTATTTCGCTTTTTTCTACAGAGGATTCTTTTATAGTGCGTTGAGCACTATTATATGCCATTTCTACTCCTGAAAGGTTGCTCTTACTATATTTTTCTAAACCAAGTTTGAGTAGTGTCTCTAATACTTTGTCATCACTTCTCAATTCACTCAAATCTTGAATATCACAAAGCTTACCTAACTCATAAGCTAGCCCTAACAGACTAATCTTTTCTACTTCTGACATATAGCTCTAAACCTCAAATTTGTTGATGCTGCTTTTAACTATTAGGCAACAAGATTTTCACGTCAATAAGCCGATCGAGATGAAATTTTAACTATTCCCTAATCCATTGAAAGTTAAAAAAATAGGAGAAAACTTGACAACAAAACAGTTCAATTTAATTTGAACTCTGTTTAATTACTTATTTAGAAATATTCGATGAATAGGTAGCAGCCCATTTTGGTATAACATTTGGATTACAAATATACTTAGGAAACTTCCTTTCTAAAATTGAAACTACATTTTCAACAGCCGTAGGAATAAGCGAATCAAATAATTCCCGTGTGTGCCCAATCATATGTTGAGTGAGTATTACATTATCTAGCCGACGCAGTGGATGATTAAGTCGAAGAGGCTCTTCTTCAAAAACATCAATTGCTGCCCCTGCTAAAATATTACTTTGCAAAGCTCGATAAAGCGCATCCTCGTTGACGATTCCACCACGAGCAGTATTAACTAGAAACGAGCCCGGTTTCATACTTGATAAAAGGTTCCAATCAACTGAATTTTTTGTGTTTGGAGTTAGAGGAACATTAATACTAATTATATCACTCTCACAAAAAAGTTTTTTGAGAGGTACAAATTTGACATTTGGCCATTCTTTTGGCTTGGGGGTACGAGTGAAGGAGAGAATTTCGACATTCCAACCAGAAAGGCGTTTTACTGTCTCTTGAGCTATGCGACCAAATCCAAAGAAGCCTACCTTCTTACCAGCAAGCATACGGCTTGAGAATTGATTGCTAGATGGGCGAGGTGTATTCTTTTGGAGTAGGTTCAACTTCCAAGGTAATTCAAGAAACAGAGAAGACATTAACATTACTGTAGCTTCAGCTAGACTTTCAGCATTTTCAGGAGTAGCTCCATTTGCAACAATGATTCCAAGTTCTGTTGCTGCTTCAATATCACAGGAATTTATGCCTATTGTGGGGAATACTACACCTTGTAGCTGTTTGAATGATAACAATAACTCGCGATCGAGAGTAACCCTAGAACTGATGAGAAGGATATCAGTGTTATGAAAAAAATCCTTCCATCGTTCTTGTTTTGAAATTATTTGCGTAGGTAATGGCTGCACAGCACCACGGATAACTTCATAACCCCTATCGACTAGCAGATCTGCAACACTTCCTAGAACGTCATCTAAAACATTGTCATAACTAATAAAGATTTTTGGCATTTTTTAGACCACTTGCCTTATTGCTTCTGATGAATTATTAAACACAAAATCAACAGCAGCTTGAATAAATTTTGAGACAGATTTCTCACTTTTCCAAGCTGTATGAGCTGTGGGGACTACGCACTCATTTCTCCGTAAAATATCCTCTTTATCTAATGGCTCCAAATCAAAAACATCTAAGGCAATCTTTGAAATTTGATTCTTTGAAATCATCTTTCTTAGATAATGCATATCTAAAAGTTCTGCACGAGCAGTATTGATTAGAAAGGCATCTTTTTTAAGAAGGCTTAGACGGGATGAGTTTAAGATCTCATGAGTCTTTTCACTTAGACGTAAATGCAAGGAAACTATGTCACTTTCACTTAATAGTGAATCAAGTTCAGCAAATGACACATTTCCAGGTAACTTTGAGAATTTTGAAAGAGAAGGTGACCAAACGAGAATTTTTACTCCAAAAGCTTCTGCCAAAAATGCAACCTTTCGTCCGACACGACCAAAACCTATAATTCCGAGTGTCCGTTCCGCAAAATCTCGACGAAAAATATAAGGCCAAGAACCATCTCTTAATGATAAAACATTCTCATCATATTGGTGACAAAGTGATAGTATTTGAAATAAAGTAAACTCTGCAACTGAATCTACAGCTAAACCAGGCGTATCGAAAACTGATATTCCCAAATCTTTTGCAGCACATATATCTACGCTTCTCCCGACTGGCCCAGCAACCACTACACGCTTAGGAAGATCTATATTCTGTAAAGATGAGGCACAAATCGGGGTTGCATCAAAGAATTGTAATACTGTGTCTTTACCAGCAAGACGGAATCGCTTTTCTTCAGTATCTCTTGGTGGATCTGCATATATACAATAACCTGAGTAGGGGGCAGTCAACTCAGTAAATTTTTGCGTTATAAGTTCATGTTCACAACTAAAAACAGAAATTTTTGACATTAGATAAAGTTGATGAAAACAATATAATCAACAGTCAGTTTGGGCTGAACGAAGAATAAAAATAGCTCTTCTTCTTTAGGGAGAAAAATGTCGATATGAGTTAAAGCCAAACTTCTATAAACTCTAGTTTTTTACTTTAGCTGACTGTCCTGCAAGGACTCCTCCATCTACTACTATTACTTGACCTGTTACATAGCTACTATTCGAGCTTAATAACCAGACAGCAGCATTTGCTATTTCTTCTGGCTTACCTAGTCTTCCTAATGGTGCACGATTGGCCCTCAATTTCAGTTCATTCACATCTGCATATATAGATCTTAACATTGGTGTTTCTGTTGATCCTGGGCTTACTACGTTCACTCGAATTCCTTGCCGAGCGTATTGTAATGCCGCTGATTTTGACATACCGATGATTGCATGTTTGCTAGCTGAATATGCTGCACTACCGGAATGTCCTAAATGAGCAGCTACAGAAGCACAGTTAACTATTACTCCTCCATCACTCGTTAATAGAGCCTCAATTTGATACTTCATACATAATAAAGTACCACATACATTAATTGCTAATACCTCATCAATATTTTTTTTAGATTCTTGATGAAGCGGTTTAAATTCACCAAAAATTCCAGCATTATTGAATGAACCATCTAACCTTCCAAACCTTTCAATGGTTAAATTAACTGCTCGTTTGATATCTTCTTCCTTTGAAATATCTGCTTTAATAATTAAAAATTGCTGTTCGGAAAAATTTTTGCATGTTTCTTTAAGGGTACTTTCTGTTCTTCCAATAAGTGCGACAAATGCACCTGTACTCAAAAGTAATCGACTCGTTGCTGCACCTATCCCACTTCCCGCACCAGATACCATAAATACTTTTCCACAAATACCATTATTGATTGAAGCTTTACTTACATATTCTACTTCATTTTCATTGTGCATAATTCTTATTTCTCACTATTATATTTCTTCAAGGGCTTCTATGGATAATTAATAGTAAAGTTCCGGATAAACAAAATGCTTAATTAAAACTTACTAGAGAAAAATATTCAATTTGAAATAAAAAAGCTGTTGTCTAGCATTACCAATCACTTTAGCATTTCTCACAATACCTTCATATCAAAAGTCCACCGTTTACATCAAAAATAGCTCCAGTTGTATACCCACTTTCTTCGCTAGTCAAATGGACTATTATGCTAGCTGCTTCCTTAATTGAACCAAGACGCCCCATTGGTATTTTCTCAAGAATCTTCTTTTGTCTTTGCTCATCATAGTTATTCCAAGCTCTTGAAATACGTTCAGTCATAATAGGACCGTGAGCAACACAGTTAACTGTTATTCCGGAGGGAGCAAGCTCATACGCAGATTGCTTTGTATAACCTATTATAGCAGCCTTTGAGCTAACATATGCGGCATTACTAAAATGTGTATATGTTCGACCAGCAATGGATGCAAAATTTATGATGCGCCCCCAACCTCTCGACTTCATGTATCCTACCGTTAATTGAACCAATGTTGGAATGTGTAAGAAGTTAGTAACAAAGGATTCAGAGTAATCTTTTGTTTGGAGCTTTTCTATTGAGATATATCTTGTATCACCACCAACACCATTGATCAATATATCTGGAAGCGCCTCTTTAGGTAGTTTCGAGATGACATTCTCCAGCTGTTCAAGCTGCGTTACATCAATACACATTGGAGGAGCAGCAAGATGCTTATGTACTAACTTAGACATTTTCGCGAGTACTTCAGCATCTTTATCAATCAGAAGCAACTTGATTCCCTTATTTGCAAGCTGCTGGCCTACTTCGGCGCAGATACCGCTACCAGCACCTGAAATAAGTGCTATATGAGAAGCGTTTGAATAATCCTGCATATGTTTATTTTGTTAATGGGGTCAAATTGAGAAGTTTCCTATTTTTTTTAGCTGAGATAGAAGATAAGATGAAGGACTTAGACCAAAACCAACACTCTGTAAACAGTTAATTGCCGATTTTTCCCTATTAATTTGGAACGGTGGCTCAGTCAATGCAGTCGGAAACCATTCATCTTGTCTCCCAGCTTCGACAGTCAGATAATCATCTAGTGCAAATGCAATTGCGCGACTAGCTGCCCATAGAGGACCTATTTCTCCAACCTGAACTCCAATTTGATACTTCAGTCCAGCTTGTTGAATTTTTCTAATGAGTCGGAGGGAGGTAGTAATTCCCCCACACTTGGAAACACGAACATTGACAGAGTCACATGCTTGATGTTCAATAGCTTGCAGAATATCTCGCTCATGAGCGAAAGATTCATCAAGCATAATCTTTACTCCATAGTTTTCTCTTATGTCTGCAAAATGCTTCCACTGCCTTGGTTTGAATGGTTCTTCAATCCATGAAATTGACCTAAGCTCTTCAGCAAAAGTTGATATTTCCCAATCATTCCAGGCTCCATTAGCATCAATGCTGATGTATGTCTGCGGATCGAGAAGTGCCTTTGCCTCTCTCAGTACTGAAATGCTAGCCTGAACACTCTTGTGAGCTTTGATTTTCACACAGTGTAGCTGTTTTAACGCCTCAGGTTTCAAAGAGTGGAGCCTGTCTCTAGGACTTACTGAAAGATCTATGACGAGAGAAACAGGGATTGTCCGTTGTGCAGAATGATTGCTTTGAGATAGACATAGATTCAAAAAATCGGCAAGGTGGCGTGAGTGTATTTTGCACAAGAGATCGATACATGCAGTTTCAACCGCCGCCGCCGCCGCAGGCGAAAAAACTTCAGGATTCACTAGATAAGTCCAATTCTGTTCAAAAATATCTGTTCCCCCTTCATCAAAGTTCTTCCATTTTATTATTGAATTGAGAAGTTTGAAGTTGAACCCCTTTAATGTCTCAATAACTGTCTTTAGAGTCTCTCCTGAAACATAGTAGCGTGGCGCTCCTTCACCCCACCCCTTTTTCCCTTGATTGCTATTTAGCTCTATAAGTATGCTCTCCGTTAACTTTCGCTCTTTAGCAGCATGGTTAAAGGCTTTTTGCATTGGAATGGATGCCGAAAAAATTGTTACAGATTCAATCATTCAGATAATCCAACTCAATTCAGTACTAATTCACATTTCAATGTCTTTATATCTTTGTCATCTTCATCAATACTAAGAAAGCAACGTTGAGTTGATCGTGCTAACTAACCATCCCAAATAACTTTGTTGCACTTCTGAAAATTCTATGTAGTGGAACATGGTTTCAAAAATTGTATGGTGATAATTCGGCGCAATTCTCTTCAATACCTCTTTTGAAGCTGACAAGTTAATGATTGAATCAACTCTTGGAGTAGCTAAGTATACTGGATGATCTATAGTATAGCGAGAACTTTGCTCGCAATATGTGTCTTCAAGCTCGATCATAACGGATCTTGCCCTATCGGTGACAAACCTTAGCATTAAGAAGTCATTTGCCATGAACTGAAGGTATCGTTCAATATTCGTGTAATCCAAATCGCTAAGTGCCAATGGCGATCTATCAAGACCACTTAGTGTGCGATTTTTGTAAAATTTTTCACCTCTTGCTCTCTGTTGACCAAGTGCTGGCGCACAAAAAATTGATGCTTTGAAGGGAAGCCTGTACTTTAGCAGTAATCCGGCTAGAATACTTCCCCCAAAACTTTGTCCCAAACCGATAATTGGACAGCCATTTAATTTCACCCGAACGTATTCAAAAGCAGTGCCATAGTCGTCAAGTAATTGTTTCGTAGATGAGATGTCGCCTCTCAATCCTTTGCTTAACCCTGAACCTCTACGATCGAGTGCAAACAAATTAATAGAAAAGGAGTTCAAGTACGCAGCAATTTCAGTAAGCCAACCGGCATGGCTCTGAATTCCATGAATATAGAAGATTGACGCAATAGGCTTTTCTGCATTCCAACAGTGCAGCGCTAACGGAATTTCATCACTCGAAGTTAAAAAACATACAGTATGACTAAATTCTTGCATTTGCTTTCCCGCTCACTTTCTATAAATATATAGCTCTATAAGTTCAACAGATACTTTCTGAGCGTGTCAGTAAACATAGTTTACCACATTTCATGAAATTTTAAAAAGGCTTCTAATCACTCCATAAAATGAAGCATAACAGATAAGAGTAAAGTCAGTCAAATTATCATCTTGAAAAATAGATGAATGACACAATGTTGTGTGGACTCATCTAAGAAAGGAATTTTACTTTCATAAGCAGTTCGTTTCAATCGGAGTCTAAATCCCCAATTGAAACATTCACTGTTAATTAGTTAATCCTGATTTTACAGCAGTCTTAGTTGCAAATAATCCTGATTGAAAAATGTTAGTAAGAGCAGTTGTAATTTATTAGTTTCGTTACATTTTTTGGTGATTTTTTATTCTCACACTAAATTTAGCTACATGAAAGCCAGTCAGTATAGGTGTAAGAAAATTTAGGGGTCAAAATGATGATACGGTTCGCGATCGCAACCCGTTCTGAATGAAAGAAAAACGAGCAATTTTTAGCTAACCCTTATTTCATAAGCTTTTCGGCTCGTGTTTCTTGAGAGTCAAGGCAATTGCAACACCTCTCCATACCTATCCTCAAACTATCTTCGAGTGTTGAGTGCCTGTTGAGATGCTGTAATTATGGCTGATAGCTGATACTCACTCAATCCGTCGTTGGCAGCCTTTATAATGACTAAAGCTAGTTGCTCTGGCGTGAAGTTTTTGATGCTAATTGCCATTTCAACGATCTCTGCATCTGATGTTGCGAGGGAAATAGTAACTTGATTTTTTATACTGGTTGGTAGCTGTGTGGTGTTTTCAGGTATATCTTGTATAGTAGTTGCAATTAACCTGTCTTCAAACGCAAAAGAAGACAGTGATTTGTGCAAAGATAGCAACTGCGTTTCTTCTGTCTGAGCCTCTTTTTCAGTCAAATCTTCTTGTGTAGAGACAGCCGAAGTTTCATAACGTGTAGGTTTTATAACGTAGACTGGTTTGTCCGGCTTAAGCAAGGTGGTTTTCAGTTCTACCGCTCCCTTTTTAGTTTTTTTATATTGAGAGAGAATTGCCTTGGCCTTAGCATAGCTGATGTTTTCGCCATCAGAAGCACGTTTTAAGACTTCAGCTCTTGCCTCTTTAGGTGTAGAGGGGGCAGCGATCAGATAAAGAGTTGAAGCAGCGATTTTCAAATATGTAAAATTTACGCATTTGAACTGCTCTGCAACCTGCATAAATTTGGTAGCGGCTGATACACTCCAACTAAACTCAAACTTAAGCCAATTTCTAAAGTTTCCATGTCCCAGATGCTGTTTCACCTCAATTAGCTTCTGTCCAATAGCGATAATATCTTGAGAATTACGGCGCATTAACGTCTTAATTTCGTTAGTGCACTGTTGAACAACTACTTGCGTTTCTGTTTCTAAAATACCATATTCAAAATTTATAGTTTGCTGAGTTGGCCGATCGTCTAACTGTTCAGGTAATAAATCACTATGATTCATGTGGTATTCACTCCATTTTGCCATTTTGTGAAGAAGGCGGCGGGCGCTGAAGGCAGAGGGCAGAAAGAATGCAATATGGTAGGGGCTTCAACCCACTACCAATTGCAAGCCACTAAGTCGTTCGTGTAGCATCTCGAAGAGAAGATGCGTGGTAGAGGGCTTATACCATTTCACTTTAATCGTGATACATATAAATTCTTTCCTGACGCTTCAAACAGGGCGTCTGGATACTATCGCTTTGTATCATCCTTTTCGTGAAACGGTATTACTCTGCTTGACTTCCTGTTGGTCGCAAGCGAGAGTTCGGGCATTCATGATAAGGGAAAATCCCTTCTACCTTAAGCACGGATACCCTCTGCCTCTCTTGTTAATGCTGATAATACTTTGGGAATTAAATATGTAATCGATCATAAAAGTGGAAAAGTTTTAGCTTATGTATTAGGAACTCATAAATATGAAGTGTTTGTTCAAACCAAAGCTTTACTATTACCATTTGGAATTACGCGATTTTGCACAGATGGCTGGGGGAGCATAGGAACGCTATTTAAACCGAGAATAACACTCACTCAATCGGGAATAAGAATACGCAGAAAATAGAGAACAAACACTTGAATCTACAAACCCAGATTAAACGGCTAGATCGAAAAACAATTTGTTCTTCCAAATCTGTTGTCATGCACACTCTTGTGATTGGATTATTTATTAACCAATATGAATTCTGGATTTTAAGTTCCTGTCTCTAAATTTAGAGAACTGAACAATTTTACTTGATGGTAACCTAAAAGCCATAGTAACTTGCTTGTCAACGTGATGATTTTTGAATCTATCGGACAAATCACGTACTCTCGATTTTTATTTCTCAATCTCTGGGGATTAACTTTTTTGTTAAGCTTTTGGTAAATCTCAATGAAAGGGTCTTGTCTGCCGTGTAAGTTGGCTTTCGAGAACGTTGAAATGTCCACTTTGTAACCAGTGTTATTCAAACGTTTAAATAAATAAGACATACTCGTTAAACTTTTATCCATCGCAAAGCTTAACCAACACGATACAAATAATCTGGTGTTAAGAACCGGATAATCGTTTTTGGGCAGACACTCAAGAATCTCTTTGACAATTTTAGGGAACGAATGTAAAATCATAACCAACAATTATTTTTAGTTTGACGCCCAAAATCCACCATGATTTGGGCACTTTTTCTTTGAATATTTCTTAACATTCAATATTTCAGAGTTTTAAATTGGGGTCTAAATCGCCAATTGAAACATTCACTGTTAAGAGTTTTCTTTTAATAGATGAACATGATATCACACCTCTTGATAAAGTTTTCAATATATGCATCCGTAGCTTTTGTATTTTTCTACTAAAAAAAGAATAGCGTAAAATGCCTTGATAAAATCTTGTTAAATAATTGTTTACAACAATTTGTGTCCAGCTCTGGAGACGTGTAGATAAATGTAAAGCTCTCCTTGTTTTATAAATATTTGTAACAACACCTCTTCCCACCTAAAGAAGAGCGATCGCGGTTCGTCCTGCGTCATTTTATTCCTCAAGTCCTACAAGTAGTCTTTTTGACGCCTCATCAAGCAGTACCAAACACTTTTTCCCAATGCCATCGCAGCACTTCAGGTTTGATGTCCGATCGCCTCAAGAGTACAGTGGCGAATGGTTCAATTTCAAACCTCCTGAGGGAAACGAACGCACGGGACACATTCCTGGTGCGATACACATACCATATGAACTCGTGTTGGCTGAAGATGGAACCTTCAAACCGCTTGAAAAATTGCGGGCAGTTTATGAGAGTCAAGGTATCACTCCAGACAAAGAGACGATCGTATACTGTGCTGTAGGAGCGCGAGCAGGACATACTTGTTTCGTCTTAAAGTACTTACTGGGATATCCCCGTGTAAGAAACTACTATGGCTCATGGAATGAATGGAGCCTATTTGCTGATGCACCTATTGAGAAACATAGCGCACCTTTAAGTGCAAAAATAAGTTGATGGGGTTCTATTTACAGCAGATGGTAAATTTGGACGGGCATCCCTGCCCGTCCCACAAGATGACCATCAATGGCTTGAAGATGACTATCAATGCCTTATGGTCAATTGAGAACTGCTATCTTCTCCTACACAATATCCCCAACAGGTGCTACCTCAAGTGGGCTAGCAATTGCGCTGTTACCACCAAACAGATAGTAAGGGCTGGGATTGCGAGGATCGTAACTCGTAGTATCAACGACTAAAGGCTGGGGGAAAGCATAGGCAATATTTTCCCAAGGCACCAGCTTAAAGTTGCTGTTGACATTCTCAAATTCCCCATCATCCTCAACTAAACGTGCGGGTAAGTTACTACCATCTTGGGTAATGAACACACCATAAGGGAATTTGGAACCAAGAGGCACGTTAATCACATCTGCACCATCCGACTCTTGTACGCTGTCAATGGGGCCATTGTTACCAACAGCGAAGCGTCCCAAAAAGTCGTTGTTACCCTCACGGGTGTAAGCAACAAAGGTGTTGTCACCTTGGCTGGAAGCTAACAGGTAACCAGTGCCTTGATTGCCATAGTAGATGGTTAGCCCTTCTACATCATCTTCTAAGTATTGACCACCTATGTCTTTGGCTTTGTCAATCAACGTACCTGTTGTGCCACCATTGGGTTCAGCCTGGTACTTCCAAATACCTACATCTTCTTGCCCAATGTAAAGGTAGCCCAATTCTTGGTCTGCTACCATGCCTTCCAGTTGAGCATCACGTCCAGGGGTTGTAGGGACGGTGAAATTTCGTACTAACTCAGTACCAATCTTACCATTACCCTTATCTACCAGTTTCAACTGTGCCACATCTCCGGTTTCTCGACGATTGGCGAAGACGTAGCGATCGTTTGTCACCGGGCTGCGGTACAAGGCAACTCCATAAGCACTCCGTTCTGAGGGTGAGTAGGGAGGCTCATAAGGTGATGATTGAAACAATGTACCAATGCTGCTCTCAGTAATATCTTCCAGATATTGACCGGAAGTACCGGGATGGGGGTTGATTTTGAAAATTGCCAGTTTGTCGTTATTGCGGTCTGTTGCTACGGCAATATCAACAGGGTGACCGCCTAAATTAAAGCCATATTGCAGGTCTATATTGTTGTAACGGATATTACCAGGGTTAACATCTTGCAACAGATTACCTGACAAGTCATAAACTCGCAAGCCAGCATTTTTGACTGCTGTTAATACCAAACTTTGCTCTGGGTTTGCGGAGTTTACGTAGATGGCAGGGTCATCTGCATCAGCACGTTGGTCTCGTGGCAAGTTGGGGTCGTCAAACAAGTCAGGACGGGTTTCTACCGTAGGCGTAACGGTGGGAACCAGGTCTGCCCCTAAAGTGAGGATTTGGGTGAATTGTGTTTGGCTGAAGTTGTTGTCACTCACCAAGACAATGGACTGATTACCATCAGGTAATTTTGGTCCAAAACTGATGCCTTCGATATTATCTGTGCCTGTAGGTAAATCCAGTGAATTGAGATTCAGCAACAAACGCTTTTCTACAGGTTGGATAGCTGTGAGTTGTTCATTACTTAAATTGTTCAGGGAATCGTAGTATTGAATGTCAGTCGCCCCTTGCAAACTGGCTTCGTAAATCTTGATGGTATTGCCAACCCCTGCTGAAAAAGAACGTTCTAACGCAAGTAGGGTGCCTCGGTTATCAATTGCTAACAAATCCACTAAGCCACTATCAGTAAAGCCTGTGGCAGGATTTGGTGCTGCAGCAACCGGATCGGTAAAATAGAGGTATTCTTTCTCTGGCTGACCTGAAACCAAATTGTATTGAAGAATCCGAGAAGGGCTTCCGGCGTTGAGAGTGGCAACAGAACCATCCTGCAACAAGGCATTTTCGGTGGCTGTGTACAAGAATTTTTGGTCGGGGCTAATAGTCAAACTTTCAAACGCTAAGTTATTGCGAATGCCCGATACTTGGGTATCTCCTGTATCTACAATCCCGTTACCGTTGGTGTCTTGGACAACTGGCAGGAATTTGCTAGGAACAGGTAAGGAACGTATTTGCTGACCTGTGGTAAGGGAAAATTCATTGATGAAGGGATTTGCGATCCGACCGGCACTGATATTTGCCTCGCCCTCGGAGGAGATGAAAACTGTACCGTTGTTGGTCAGTGCAATACCTTCTGGGTCTAAACTATTCAGTGCGAACTCTTGAGAGTTGGTATCTTTGAGAGTGGTAACATTGGTGAAGTTGACGCTTTCTGGAGACCCGATTTCTAAAGTATAGAATCGGGCGGGCGCAATTTGAGAGCGATCGTCAGAGATAGCATAGAAGACATTATTTATAGCATCGTAGGTGATACCCGACAAACCACCTAATGCCACTTCTTGACCATCTACTGTTCCTGCGGCACCACTTGGAATAAAACTAGTGGGGAATACAGTTTGTCCCAAAAAGTCTGCATCGGGAACAGTTCTACCTGCTTCTATGGGTGGAACTTGTAAATCTACCCAAATCAATTTATGGTCGGAACTGGGGTAACCACCGGGTAAACTGGGGTTAAATGTGCCGACCAATGGGAATAGGGGGTCTGTATTGAGGGGCCAGAAAATGCCTGAGTTGTTAATTTGCAAATCAGCAGATGGCAGTACGTAGTCTACCCGCAAATTGCCAGGGGCTGTATCGGCAAAGTCTGCCGTGTCGAAAGCAGGATTACCGCGATGAGTTAGATTTGCCCCGCCTTGCAATATTGCTTGCTGAGAACCGCCAGGACTAGAGGGGATAAAATTCGTATTGATATTGGGATTTAGCAATAATTGCCGGATAGCATTGTCGTAGCTGTCCCCATCAAAGGGGTCTGCATTTTGGTCTCCCATGATAACAAAGCTTGACCCAGCACCAAGACCGCCTCGCTTGCCTGCATCATCATAGATGTAATCGCCCTTGCCTGGGGTAACATAATCTGCCCAGAAACGAATCTCATCATAGTTGCGTTTGCCGTTACGGTCTTCAAGACCGTCAAAGGTAGGGGGCGTAGGATGGCTGACCAAAGCATGAATTGTCTCGCCATTCACTATGATGGGAACATCCCAATGACTTTTGGAGGAAAGGCGCAGGACAGCTTGTTCTTCTGGTGAATACCAAGGTGTACCGGAATCAGGAAGCGCAACGGTAGATAGCAGTGACCCAGGCATATCCTGCCATAGGAAAGTTTGGAATGTCCGCAGATTTTCGGTATCTATGGGGTACTTGGATAGCAGTAACATTCCAAATTGACCGGGAAACTCCCCAAAACCGAAGGAATCATCACCATATCCTCGCGTACCGGGAGTTGTGACGGCGGTGCCATCATTGTTTAAGTCAAATCCAGATGCGATACCTGTATTTGAGGGTGCAATGTAAGCATAGCGGTATTCAGTCGGAGTCGCACCTTTCTGACTGACAGAAAGGTAATTTTTTTGGAAAAGTTCTACAGCTTTATATGGAGCTGGCTCATAGTAATCGAACTCGTTAATCAGCAGCACATCTGGGTTGTTGCGCTGAATGATTTCCGCGACGGTCTTTGCTTGTGCATTGTCAGGTGTAGACAAATCCTCAATTAACCGACCTTCTGCACCACGGTTCAAAGAAGCATTGAACTGAGAAAAGCGAATTGTGTTGGTAGAAACCATATAAGCTATTCAAAATACAACGTTGAACATGCTAACGCTCACAGCTATCCGAAAGCTGTCATTTGTCATTAGCCATTTCTTAGGTACGAATAACAAATGACAAATGACAACTATCGAGCTATTTTTCCATTAACTACTAACCATGAAATTAAACCGGGCTACGCTGGGGTCATGGTCGCTATCTTGGTCAACAAACTCAGAATTGATATGGACGATATCGTAACCGTTTAATTTCTTAAACAGATTTTTGCTAACTAGGATATGGTCTAAAACTTGAGCATTGCCTTGGAAATTATAAGTGTATCGTTCATTGGGTTTTAGAGTTTCTACCAAATTTCTCAACACAGACCTACCCCTACCACCAGGCGTTCCTTTTAAGATATTTAGCGGTTCGGAAAACTCAAAATCATTCAAATCTCCTAAAACGACTACGTTAGCCTCAGGATCTACCGCCAAAAGACTATCTACAAAGTCATTGATAACTTGTGCTTGTTGGCGGCGTTGGTTTTCTGTTGTTAAAGCAGGGGGCTGGTTGGGACCGTACAGGGGTTGATCTCCACCTTTGGAGTTCCAGTGATTGGCAATCAGAAACAGCTTTTGACCTTGAAAGATCAACTCACCTACTAAAGACTTGCGGCTATCGTTGAAAGCCGAGCTCGTTGGATTGATTCGCCCTGGACTGGCGGAAAGTTCTGGTTGTCCGTCAACATTGTTAACTGTCGTGTCGATCGCAGCTCCTCCCCCCGGACGGTCTACAAATTGTACGCGATTGGGGTTAAACAAAAAACCAACCCGAATATTGCCACCGGGTTGACCTCCATCCTGTCCTTCAATCGGGTTTATCTGACGGTAATCATAGGTAGGTCCATCTATGGAAGCGATCGCATTTATTAACTCTTGGTATGTGCGATCCGCATCTACCACACCGTCATTGATTTCTGCTCCCGTATTGTCTTGAATTTCCTCTAATGAAATAATATCAGGAGAACGCAGATTGTTAACTATACGGTTAGCGAGTGCAGCAAATTTCCCATTGCCCAAATCATCATCAACATTACTTCTTTGCCGTTCGTTGACCTTGTTAATTTCCTCTAGTTTGGCGTCAAGATTTTCAACATTAAACGTAGCAATGGTCAGATTGTTAACATCTGGGGTGAGATTTGTTGTTTCTTTGGTCAGAGAACTTGGAGAACTCACTGTTATAGAAAACGGCAGAATTTCATAGCTGTTGAAATTATAATCAATCACACCTGTAATTGTGCCTAAAGTTGCGCCGACATTAACTTCGGGAGACCTACCAGATATTGATGGGGCGTCATCAATTTGGATGCGTTCGGGATTCAAGTCCTTGGATGAAATGAGACTTCCTCCGCGAACAGTGCGTCCTGTTGCATTGGAGCCATTGTCTGGAAGAACCCAAATTTCTCCAAATCCATTGGTGGGACTAATAGCTAGGGGGTTGTTCACTTGAACCAACATACTCTCTAAACTTTCATAGAAGTCTATACCCTCCGATGCTGGTTCAAAATCACCCTCTCTTTCCACATTGCCGGTAGCGGCTGTTGTGAAATCATTGTTAATAGTTCTATTAGGTGGAATGCGACCTTCCTTACCAATAACGATGGGGGTAACGCTTCCCAAAGAAGCGATTGTTTGGACTGCACCACCTGCTACATTGGCATTGATTTGAGTTGTCGTCAAATTATTAGCATTGTTTCCAGCTCGAAATTCACTAACCCGTCCCGTGACTTGTACTGATTGACCCACCATAGGATTGGGGATACTTGAATTCCCTAGGAAAACAAGAATACCTTCTGATGTTGCGTCGTTGTTATCTGGATCGGGGTCTTGCATGTAAAAACTGCGACCGGAACCCGACCCCAGTACTGCTGTCACCACCCCAGGTACATCAGTAACTGTTTCACCTACTAACTCAGAGGTGTGACTTGCGCCTTGAATATCGTGGATGCGAACAACAGAACTATTGGTAGTAATGGCAGCATCGGTATTATTATCATTGTTTTGAGCGATCGCATTAACCAAATCCCTTGCTTGGGTAACTGCAGTCGGACTTAACCCAACAATTCTAGTAGCGTTACTATTTGGGTTGAAAGCCCAACCAGAGAAGGGAACAACATCAAACGGTAAAGCTAATGACAGTACCAGAATGAATTTTAACCAGGTTGACAAAGGAAAAAGAATCATTGTTATTTGTTATTAGTCATTTGTCATTTGTCATTTGTCATTTGTCGGCAAAAGCAGGACGATTATCAATTGTAGTATTGTAAATAAGTTTGGGATTCCGTCGGGGAAGTTTGCGGAGTAATTCCTCAAGAACAGAATGAGCGCTTTGTAAGGCGCGTAATTGCGGGACGGTTAGTTCTACAGAAATTCCATACCATTCAAAATTTCCTGTATTGCTGGAATTTGCCTTTTGCCGTGCGCCGTGCTGACTAACTACATCTTTGACAATTTCTAAAACATGGAGACTAATTTCTTCAGGAGAATAATCTACATAGGTTTCTCTTATTTCATCCTGAAGTTCGTCTTGAGCATTATAATTACGATGGCGCACTTCTTGTGCTCTGATTTTTTCAATCCATGAGATTGCTTTAGCCAGTTCTCGTTTTTGTTTGGTAAATGTCGTTTGAACCATACTTTATCTTTTTCTGATAATTCCAATGAGGCATTGAAAGGAAAGGTATTGCTTTATATTTGGACACGAAATATTACTATAGTATTACTACCATAGTACAGAAAGGCTTAACGGTTTAGACCGAGGAGACTTTGCCACTAAGACATTCGCCAGTTATACTTACCGAATCGCTTGAAAATTTGAAGATCCAGAGGGCTTATCTTGACTCAAGTGCCTACCTTCTTTTCTTCAAATTGCGCGACAACCAGTAAAAATAACCAACATCCAACGAATATCTCTCTAAAAAGTGGCTCTCTGAGTTACTAAAACCTCCCTGAAATCTCCAATGAAGACTTCAGCTAAACTCACCCATCGTCTCTATGTCACCAAAGAGAATGACTGACAGATTGATTCTCCGCACTTACGACTTTTTAAGGGAGTCGCTGCCCTGAAAATATTACCAAGCATGACGCCGCCACGCCCAAACGATGTGAATTGAAAATAGTCATTTATCGGGGAATTCCTAGGAATTTAAGAGTTCTTGAGAGAATTTGTCTGTGCCTGTATCGGATAATGTCTCGAAATACATCATTTATGACTGGGCAACAGCTGAAAGCCTTCCTCCCTCTCTAATACTTCTTTCCAAAGATACGAGAAGTTTACGACTCCAACGAACATCTCGGGTTTTACCCCTCCCCAAGGATTTTAGGCTACTTCAACATGAGTTTTTCAAGGACCTGTTTACTATCCTCTACTTGTCTGGCGGAACGTTTTGTCATGATATCTATGGCGTTTTTTCTTGGCTCTTGAATAAGTTAAATCTTTTTTCTAAGATTTTAATGCTACAGTCTTGAACGAGATTTTTATTCGCAAAGACATAACATCTTTACTTTTTCTGAAAGCTTAACCTTTCCTGCAATAACTCAAAACTAGTTTGAACTATTACAGTACTCATTGAACTATAGGAAGTATAATTTTGTCCACTTAATTTAATCTTTTTTTCCTTTTTAAAGATACAGAATAAGGGTAAGTAAATTTTGGTGAATAGATATAAAGTAGTCTTAAGGCGATCCGGATGGTGGGCAGTGCCCACCCTACAAAATAATGAGCATTTGGAAGGATAAAGGGGGAAGCTTTGCGCTACCATTTTAGATTTGATGTGCTGCTAAACGTTCTGATAATTAGGATTCCATTGCAACCAATATCTTTCCAATGACCGGGCAATTACATCTGCTAGCTTACCAAACAAGGCATAAAGCAAGATACTGAGTACCACTACATCTGTTTGCATAAATTCTCTGGCGTTCATTGCCATATAACCAATTCCAGAGTCAGCTGCGATGGTCTCAGCGACAATCAGTGTCAGCCACATGATACCCAATGAGTAGCGCACGCCAACTAGAATAGAAGACATCGCCCCAGGAAGAATAATCCGCCAGAACAAAGCCCAGGTATTCAAACCGTAAACTTTACCCATCTCAATGAGACCTGAATCTACGTTGCGAATACCGTGAAAAGTATTTAAATAGATGGGAAACATAACACCCAAGGAGACGAGAAATAGTCTCGCTTCATCCCCAATTCCAAACCATAAAATCACCAGAGGAATCAAAGCCAAGTTAGGAATATTACGGAGCATTTGGAGAGAAGTATCTAACAACTTTTCGGCAATGGGCGAAATGCCATTAAGCAATCCTAACGCAAACCCGATACTTCCACCAACTATAAAACCTGATATTGCTCGTAATGCGCTAATGCTGATATTTCTAAACAGTTCGCCACTCTTAGCAAGTTGAATGGCAGCACCTACTACGCCTAATGGAGCAGGCAAAATTCTAGTAGGAATGATACCTATTGCAGATAAAATTTGCCATAGGATAAGTATGAGTATGGGTACACCCCAAGGAATGATGGCTTGAATATTTCGATTGTTTAAAAAATTGTCTTTTAACTTGAGTGATATTGTCATTAGTTACCTCTAGGAAGCTGTTGGTTGTGGTTGAAATAAATTGGATTTGGAAACAAATTCGTTATATGGATCTGCAACAGATTGCGATGTCAAAGTGGGAAGAGTTTTTAATGGCAAGCGGGGAAATACTAACTCGGCAACTCGATAGGCTTCTTCGAGATGGGGATAACCAGATAACACAAAAGTATCAATTCCCAAGTCAGTATATTCCAGCATTCGTGCGGCAACTGTGTCTGGATCTCCAACCAAGGCAGTCCCCGCACCTCCACGTACCAAGCCAACACCCGACCATAAGTTGGGGCTAATTTCTAATTGCTTGCGGCTGCCATTATGTAGCTGTACCATGCGGCGTTGTCCCTCTGACTCTGAATGAGCAAACTTCTGTTGAGCAGCAGCTATTGTTTTGTCATCTAAGTACTTAATCAGATCGTTGGCAGCATCCCAAGCTTGCTGTGTTGTTTCTCGAACGATCGTTTGCAACCGGATACCAAACCTGACTGTTCTCCCTTGTTCGGCTGCTAATCGTCGCACTTTGGCAATTTTTTCAGCAACTTGTTGGGGTGGTTCTCCCCAAGTTAAATAGACATCAATATGTTTTGCAGCAACTTTAAGTGCAGCTTCTGAAGAACCACCAAAATATAGGGTTGGATGGGGTTTTTGTACGGGAGGAAATTGCAGTTTTGCACCTTTAACTTTCAAATAGCGACCGCTAAAATTCACTTCTTCATTATGCATGAGCGATCGCCAAATGGTCAAAAACTCATCAGTCAATTCGTAACGTTCGTCATGGGATAAAAATACACCATCTTTAGCTAGTTCTTCGCTTTCGCCACCAGTCACCACATTAAGAATAATCCTACCATTTGAAATCTGGTCAAAAGTAGCTGCCATCCGTGCAGATAAGGAGGGTGACATAATTGATGGACGAAAGGCTACAAGAAAGCGCAAACGTTGGGTGACTGCAATCAGTGATGCAGCAACAATCCAGGTATCCTGTTTTTGTCCCGTTCCAATTAACATCCCGCCGTAACCTAACTGGTCAACAGCTTGGGCAATTTGACGCATATAGGGATAAGTCGCCTCCCGTCTGCCAATTTTTGTGCCTAAGTAGCGCTCATCTCCTTGAGTAGGTAAATACCAAAAAACATCTACCATACAGCCTCACTTCCCCATCTTTACTACTACCTAACAACTAACCCCTAACTTTTAACCACTAACTCCTAACCCCTTTACCTTTGGCTGAGTAATCTTTGAGGTGTAATAGCCGCGTATTGTTGTGGCGTAAGTATTGCTTGCTTGATATCAATTTTTCGAGGTATAACTTTTTCTTGATAAAAGACATCAGCAATACGCTGCTGTTGGTTAATAATATCTGGTGTTAATCTTCTTAAACTATAGGTTCGACGACGAACTACGACTCCCAAAATAGATGGGTCGAGCTTCAGTTCGGGAGCAAGAAGTTTTACAATTTCATCGGGGTTACCTTCAGCCCATCGCCCTAACTTATCTATCTCTTCCAAAATCACTTTCACCAGTTCGGGATTTTGGTTGACAAAATCGCGTCTGGATAAATAAAACCCACCTTGCGTTGCAATTCCTGCTGCGTTTCTTAAAGTACGGGCATTCGCATTTTTTTGTACAAAAGCATAAAAGGGGTCCCAAGTTACCCAAGCATCAATTTTCTTTTGAAGAAATGCATCACGGGCTTCGGCTGGAGTTAGACTAATAGCTTGAACATCACTAAATTTTAACCCCGCTTCTTGCAAAGCTCGTAATAATAAATAGTGGGAGGCTGAACCTTTTTGAAAAACCACTTTTTGACCTTTCAAATCCGCAACCCGTTTAATAGGGGAATCTTGCCTAACTATAATGCCACTACCTTCGCCTTTACTAGGTTTGCGTCCTGCAATATAAACAAGTTGTGCCCCTGCAACTTGAGCAAAGATTGGGGGTGTCTCCCCAACACTACCTATATCAACCCTCCCTGCATTCATGGCTTCCATGAGTTGAGGTCCTGCAGGAAAGGGTGCCCATTCTACGGCAACGCCTAAAGCTTTGAGACGTGGTTCTAAAACTCTTCTTAACCTAACAATATCCCCAGAAGTTTGATAGCCCATCCGAACTACCTTAGTCTTAAATCCAGAGGTTTTTGTTTGCGCCTGTGCCTTCTCTATAAAATCTCCAACAATTGTAACTGAAAAACTAGATAGTCCTAGTAGGGAATATTGTGTACATGTCTTTAAAAATTGACGGCGTTGCTGTGAAAATTGTCTCATATCTGTTGTTAATTCTCCTCACTTTTAATCTTTCTGACTGTTCACTGTTTGGCTATAACTTCTTGGGGAGTGATTTTGGCATACTCTTCAGGAGTCAAAAATCCATCTCTAACGTTCACTTTTTTAGGTATCAACTTTTGGCTGTACCACATATCGGCAACTTCTTGTTGCTTGTTGATAACTTGCTCGGTAATTGGTCGCAACCCCCATTCATATTTGTCGTACATCTTTTCCAGTGTTGCAGCATCAACTTGTATAACTGGAGCAAGAAGTTTTGCCATTTCTTTACGATTTTGCTTAGACCAATTTTCTGATTTTTGTAGCTCCTCTAGAAATATTTTGATAATTTCTGGGTTTGCCTGGTAAAAGTTTCGTGATGTTGAATAAAAGTTACCAGTGTCCCTAAGCTCACCACCATGTATTAACTCGCGACCTATTTTTTTCTGTTCGGCTCTTGTGACAAAGGGTTCCCAAATAAACCAGCCATCTACCTTTCCCTGACTAAAAGCCACATTAGCATCTGGTGGAGGCAAATAAGTTGACACAACATCATTCAGTTTCAAACCTTCTTTTTCCAGGGCTTTTACTAACAGATAATGACCAATGGATGCCTTTTGAAAAGCAATTTTCTTTCCCTTGAGGTCGGCAACACTTTTAGCAGGAGAATTTGTTTGAACTAACAGCGAAATTGTTCTGCCATTATAAGGTGTAGTCGCTAGATAGACGAGCGGTGTTCCTGCTGCTTGAGCAAAAACTGGAGGTGACTCCGCAGTCGAAGCAATATCAAGCGAACCTGCATTTAGAGCTTCTAATTGTTGCGGTCCGGCAGCAAATGATGCCCATTCTACTTTAAAACCTAAAGGTTCCAATCTTTTTTCTAAATTGCCCTGTTTTTCTAGTACTGCTAGAGGATTCAGCTGTTTTGAACGCACAATACGTATGACTTTACCACTGCTATTAGTGACTTTGTTATCGCTGGTATTAGTTGCAGAAATTTGTTGCTGAGTCGTCTCCGGTTTCTGAGAACAACTAAACAAAGTTGTGGATAGAATTAGACAATAGCCAACACTAAAGAGTAGAGAACGACGAGTGGTTTGCACATTCCAAAATGATTTTAACTTTCTTTTTAAGATTTTCATATCAATTACAAATTAGGAATTAGCCTATAAGTACATTTGTCTTCTACTCATTTTCTATGAAGCTGTCAATGATTTTTACCCCTCCTAACCTCCCCTTATAAAGGGGAGGAAATTGGATTTTTTGTTTCCCCCTTGATAAGGGGGGATTAAGGGGGGTAAATTCAACTTGTGTGTACACGGTAGCTTTTATAAGGGAAAAAATTAAATTGAAGAAATAGGGTGGTCTTCAGCCACCCCATGATTAGAAAGAGCAAGGGAAAGAAGCAACTTTGTATCAGTTATCAGTTAATAATAAAGAACTGATTAAAAAAGTCAGGTGAGCCGTGGCTAACCCACCTGACAGGCAGAGCAATTGGCGGAAGGCAGACTGAAATTTGTTGACGGTTAACTAGGTCGATGGAATAAAGGCAGTTGTGTTAAGGAATGTAAAAACGATCCCTTACAAATGACTCATGACTTTTGACAAAGGACGACCAAAACCAGTTAACTTTATTTGTACCGACCTAATTAACTGTTTGCATTCGCTAAATATTCATCTGCTGCTTTTTCCACAGCAGTGCCTTTGAAGAAGTCGCGGTTGAGGCTGGTGTATAGCTCTAATGGGTGAAGAGATAGGAAATAATGCAAATCTTCTTCGGTGATAATGTCGCGTTCTACCATTGAGTAAGAGTTGGCAACTACAGCAGTGATATCGGGTACATCCCAATGACCGGAATCAGATCCCAGGAAGGCTTTGACGCGATCGCCAAAAGGATTTGCTTTGCGATTGAATGCATGGGCAACGCGGGTATCATCCGATTCTGTTCCAAAATAGAAATGCTTTAGAAAGCGATCGCGCACATCTTCGGAACGTTGAATTCCTGCTAAGGCAAATTCATCCATTTCACCAGGATCGTCAGGTGAAAACAGATGACCGTGGAAGCCCAAACCGTTGCCGATTTGCTCTGTGCGTCCCCTTAGCCACCCATCGCTGTAGCGGCTAAACAGTTCTTGCAACAACTCCCGATCTACAGCATTGGGGTCGTTGCTTTCCAAAGCTTTAGGGCTGCGGGTTTCCCAGTGCCATAAGATATCAGTATACAAACTTGTACCCCAAGCACTACCACCCTCTAAGAAGGCAAATTTCAAAGTTGGGAAACGCCTTGTTACACCACCAAAAAACAGTGATTTGCAAAGTGCTTCTCCTGCTGAAGCAAAGTGACCGATGTGGTTGTATTGGTAGTTGGAAATTGAGCGGCGAGTCGTCCAACCCATACCAGAAGAGTGTGTAGTGGGTACAACTTTTAACTCTACACACTTTGCCCAGAATGGATCGTAATCGTACTCGCTATCCAAGCCAAATGTATCTATCCAAGTTGCTTCATTTGCCACCTCTTCGCCGTATTTTTGGAATGCGGGAATAGGACGGCGTACATGTCCGGGAATTTGAATGGCTTTTAATCCCAAAACCTTGACTGCATATTCCAATTCTTTGATTGCCTCGGATGGGGTGTGCATTGGAATAGCGGCAATGGGAGTGAGGCGATCCGAGTAGGGACGAAAGATATCAGCGTGGTAGATGTTTACTGCACGGCATACCGCCTGTCGCATTTCGTCATAACCGATATGTGGTGCTAGGGTTGCTAGGTTGGGATAAACTACGGCAAAATCTGTACCCGCTTCTTGCAACCGCTCGTGAAGCAACCTTGGTAAGCTGACAGTAGCCAAACCTAAGGTGTCTTTTGTGGGACGAGTCCAAAAAGGGGGACGGGCTGTACGATAAGCACGGCGTTCTTCCCAACTTTGCGTAAACCACTTGCCCCGAGATGACCCTGGTAGGTGGTCTTGGAATTTATCGACAAGTTTAGTACCACCTACAACCTCTAAATACTCTAAGAAGAGGGGCGGAAATTCCTGGGTATGCACATCAGTATCAATGACCGGATAACCCAAACGTTCGCGAATTTGGGCGGATTTGGACTTTTGTGGACGATCTAAAGCAATAGTCATGATATTTCTCCAATTAGAAGTTAAGGGTTAGGGGTTAAGAAACGATTTATAACTCTTTGTCCATCCCTGTCCCCTAATAATGGGCAATTGGTACTAAAGAGCGATCGCGTTCTGGCTTAACCATGACACGATGCAGAATTTGTTCTACTGTTTGAGCAAAAACTGCATTTCCTCTTGCTCTGGGGCGGGGCAGAGAAATTCTACAATCCATCGCAATTGCACCGTCTTCAATTAAAACAACTCGGTCTGCCAAGACGACTGCTTCTTCCACGTCATGGGTAATTAACAAAGTAGTAAATTTCTGTTCTTGCCACAAATCCTCTAACAATTGCTGCATCTCTATACGGGTTAAAGCATCTAGGGCACCAAGAGGTTCATCAAGAAGCAACAAAGATGGCTTTCCTGCTAATGCTCTTGCCAAAGCGACTCGCTGCCGTTGTCCTCCAGAAAGCACAGATGGCCATTCGTTAGCGCGATCTTCAAGCCCTACACATCGCAAAACGTGTAAAGCAGTTTGCTTTGCATAGACTTTAGACTTAGAACCAAATAAACCCAATTCCACATTTGCTAGAACTTTCTCCCAGGGTAGGAGGCGTGCATCTTGGAACATCATTCGCACTTTTGAATTGAGGCGACCGTGGGACTGTTTTCCATCTAAATACACTTTCCCGGTACTGGGAGTATCTAGCCCTGCAATCAGGCGTAGCATCGTACTCTTACCACACCCGCTACGACCGACAATGGCGACAAATTCACCTGGCATAATGTCTAAATCCAAGCCTTTCAAGACTGTTTTAGTTCCAAAGGACTTTTTGACACTTTCAAGTTTTAAATGCATTCCACGGGTTTCAAAATCCATGTAAAAACGAACCTCCAACAATTAAACCCTGTAAACTTCCGGTCAATGACTGTGCTAGTAAGCTAAAATAGAAAAACAAAAATGTTTAATTTCAGCAGCAACTTAACTTGTGAGTTTTTGCCTTTGAGCCTGTAAAATTAGACATAAACAGTTTTTTATCCAATTGATACAAATCGATAACGTTTTCTCCATGTATTGCTTTGCAAGGCTTAGTAAGGTTTTAAGCCTCGCTCAGCAAACATTTTGGGCAGGTTTATTGCCCCTTTTTACATGGAAATCATTTTACTTCAATTCTACGGCAATTTGATGTATTTACCGTAAATTATTTCTAATAATTTTGCACAGTTCTATAGCAAAAGCAAGTGTATTTTGTAAAAAATTGCAAAACTGAGGCTGAAACAGCAGTAGGTGAGTGAGTTGAAGCAGCACAAACATTTTTAAAGCATAGTTGTTTTGCTTCTTGAGATACTGTAACCTGAAAAGAATGGGCTGTTAATATCAATGTAATGTAGATAAGTATAAGAATTGACATAATTTCCAATGAGTTCACCTAAAAATTGCACTTTCAGCATTCCAAAAATTGACTTTTTGGTTAACCGATCCGTATTGTGTTGAGAGTATTAACAAATTCTTGCTACACAACTCGGAAAACTATGTTAAAGTGATGAACTTATTAATTATATTGGCTGAAATCGGCGTTGTTCTGTTTGTTTTCTTATTACTATACTGGCTTGTTGGCAAGGTCTCCAAGCTACTGATGCAGGTTCCCATGCTCAGAAGCGAGGAGAGGGGTTTCAAAACCCTGCGCCGGAACATCAGAGGGATTTTGCTACTGGCTTGTTTGGTGCTGTGTATTCTGATTGTGGGTGTCAACGGTTTTCTAGTCTATCGCGGGGTCAACCTTCAGGAATATACACAGCAGCAGATACGCTATATCCCCTATGGATTCTGGGTTAATCTCGGAATTGCCAGCGCTCAAAGCATTGGTATTTTGATTTTGGCGGGTGTGGTGGTGAAATTCCTTCACTTGTGCCTGATAGCAGCTTCCAAAAGAGCCAAGAACTTTGAACAAAATACAGCTGACGATCGCAGTATCGACGCTTTCTTTCACGCCCTAGACAAGATAGCCACTAGTGGAATTTGGCTGTTGGCTGTTATTTGGTGTACTCAGTGTCTACAAGTGCCAGCAGTTGTTTCCCAGTATTTGTACATTATACTGCGGATTTATTTAATCTTTGCCGTCGGGTTGCTGATACTTAAAGCCGCCGCCGTCATCATTGATAGTCTGGATGCGCTCAGCATTAGATATAGAAGCCCTGACAACCTCCTGCGGTTTTACGATCGCCTCAGACACTTAGTTCCATTTTTTAAGCGGTGTTTGGAATTTGCGATCGCGGTCTCCATGACGACATTGGCGCTCCAGCAAGTAGAGTTAATAGCTAATATAGCAGCTTTAGGTCCGCGAATTATCAAAGTTATAGGCATTATCTTCATCAGTCGGGTGTTGTTTGAGGTCGTCAACTTAATCGTTGAAGAGGTTCTGTTCAGAGAAGGTAATCTGACTGATACCCAACGAAGCAGACGCCTCACTCTTGTGCCTTTGATCCGTAGTTTTCTAAAATACTTGATTTACTTCGGTGCTACTATCTTTATCCTTTATACCATTGACATCGATCCCACTCCAATACTCGCTGGTGCTGGTATTGTTGGTATAACTGTGGGCTTAGGGGCACAGCATGTCGTCAACGATGTAGTCTGTGGCTTCTTTGTTCTCTTTGAAAACTACTACTTAGTGGGTGACTATGTCGAAGTTGGGAAAACGGATGAGAAACTTGTGGAGGGAATTGTAGAGGCGATTGAACTAAGAACAACCCGTGTCAGACATCCCAATGGTCAATTGCAGATTATACGCAATGGAGAACTCGGTTCAATTACCAACTACTCCAAACAGTACATCTATGCGGTAGTGGAAGTTGGTGTACCTTATGACTCCAACTTAGCACAAGTTTACAGAGTGATTGAGGAGGTAGGGCAACAAATTCAAGCAGATTACCCAGATATCCTCGAACCCACACAAGTAGATGGAGTGGAGAATCTTGGAGAAACTAACTTGTTGCTCCGTACAGTGACGAAAGTCAAACCCGGAAAGCATCTTCAAATCCAGCGCCTTCTGCGTAAGATTTTTACCGATGCGTTTATCCAAGAAGGGATTGCTATTCCCGTTCGCGTCGAAAATTAATTTTAAACCATTTCGTTTTCCCCGTTCTACAAATAGGCACTGTTGGATGAGGTGCGTTGCTGATGTTAGTCAACAACGCACTTTACAACTAGACGGTTAAGATACGCCTGCTACAAGGAAATCAGATGTTTGCCTTGAATTGAAAACAGCCTATTAAAGGCAGTGTTATCAATTAAGACCTGAACTCATAGGCACCGATATCAGCACCATCACCTTGATTGCGTTCTACACCTTCCATATCGAACTTTGCATAGTCGCCAATGTTTTCAGAGCCACTATCAATAGCTGCGGAACCTGATGAGAGGCGGAAATCTTTGCCATCTTGATTGACAAAGCCAATAGAACCCACTTTTTGGTTGTTGGTATTTGTGAAGTTGTCAAGACCATTGCCACCATCATAGAGCTTGTCAAACTTATCAGTGAACAAGTTACTATCCAAAGTTAAGTTGTTGACATCTTCAAGTGACCCGTTGCGATAGGAACTATCGGCAAAGATATTGTTGCGAACCACAACGTCTCTAGTTTTATAACCGCCAGTGAAATCCGAACCATCAACTTCAATGGCTTGGACGTTATTGGCAACGGTATTGTTGACAATATCAACGTTACGGACATTACTGGTAACGCCAATACCTCGACCAGAGTTCATTCCTTCTCGTCCATTGTCATAAACAACGTTGTTGTAAACTCGGATGTCTCTGACTTCTCCGATACTGGGAACTTCATCTGCAACTACAATACCATCAGCAATATTGCCGGTAACGACGTTGTCGTAAACATCGATATTGAACATATCAACACGATTGCCTTCTATGTAAAGAGCAGGACCGCCTTGATAGCCCTGATATGTACCGGCAATAGAGGCTTGACCTGTAATAAAGTTGTTATGGACGCTGCCATTGCGAGAACCTGTTTTGATGTCAATACCTTCGCGTGTTCCATCTTTTACAGTATTGTATGCTACTTCAAAGCCATCTACACCCCAGATGCTTAAGGACTCTTGAGTTCCCAGGGGGTCATAGATAGAGTTGTCACCACCACCACCTTTCCATCTAGCATTGGCTTTTTCGACGGTGTTATTGAGCACCTTAATATCCTTACTGGTGACCTCTTGTTCTCCACCTTGGTAATAACTGTCAGGCATGACGATGATTCCGGAGGAACCAGTATTGTAGGTAGAGTTGTTTTGAACAATCATGTTGTTGGCATCACGCAGAGAAATCCCCGCCCAAGAGGTATTTTCAACGCGGAAGCCATCAATTACCCAATAGCCTTCACCAACTGACTGAATCACGCCTTCTCTAAAACCACCTTCTACGGGGTCAGGGTCGCGTAATGTCACGTCGCCATTTGCTTTGAGTGTGATGTGACCGGACTGACTGTCGCCAGATTTCTCAAGGGTAACGAGTTCTGTATAAGTACCAGGTTGAACCAGAACAGTATCGCCGGCTTTGACTGGAGAGTCTTCACTTACTGCAAAGTTAAGGCTTTTCCAGGGTTTATCGGCTGTACCTGGATTCTCATCACTTCCATCTAGTGAAACGTAGTATTTCGTTCCATTACCAGAATAGTCAGATGGAGAAGCTGGGGAAGCTGGAGATACAGGCTTTGAGCCCGCCATCAGTGGGTCTTTCTCGAAGCCACCAGTTAGGGTTTCTTTGCCTCCAACCAGAAGGTCTTGATTGCTGCCACCCTTACTATCTAATTGATTTCCAGTACGACCAACTAGGTTGTTAATTGCCTTTTTTCCATCGATTGAGTTGTTGTTGGTATCACCTATAGAATTGCGATCGCCAAAGCCACCTTGGAGCCATGTATTGATGTTATCCTGTATGCCTTTATCAATCGCGCTACCTGATTCCGGACTTGATTTGAAATCTAGTGGGCTGCGTGGATTATTGATTGTACCGGGGTTAGCAGCCAAGGTATTAGCTTGAAGCGCATCGATTTGTGTGTAGTTCATTGTTTTGCCTCCATCAAGTTTTTCGGAAATGCTGCAACTGAAAGTGACGAGAACAAAAGCAGAACCCTGAATAGTAAAAATGAAACAAGCCATCGGAACTTTAGTAGAAATTTCCTCGTCCCTAATATAGAGCGTGCTGAAGTGAGCCTTTAACATCGGAAGCAAGTCTTCCTGTACTAAAGGTTCCCACTCATCAAATCGCTTTGCGGCAAATATTAGGTAAATGCTTGATTAGCTCTGAGCTTAGCTATGCTTTCGTAATCTGCAGACGCAATTTCGCTTAAGCACCCTAGAGGTTCCGAGGGTTTTTTCTCTACTTCATAAGTAATTGTATCAGCACTTTTGCAAATTGCATCCCCTTTGCGAAATTTTTTCCTTGCGATTGACAGTCATGCCATAGCAAAAGGGTTGCAATAGCCAATTTTCCTTATATAGGTGAAATCGCAGAAACCCTTATACAGCAATAATTATAACCCTCAATCTCGCGATTTTACAAATAGCTACTTTGGTCGCAAATCTTTCACCTTGTGCCAGTTCAACAACTGTCCATTGAGGTTTGAGAGCCAACGCCAAATTGCCATTCTGCGATATCGCTCAACCATATCCTTGTTCTGCAAGAACACATTAATCTGTTAAAGTGGCACGAATCTACCAAACCTTACACATAATGCACGCCAGCCCAAGTTCCTGTTCAGTTCGTAGTAATATCTGTCTCAAATGCGGATATGTAGAGGACAGAAATGGAAAGCTCTGACTGTCTTGGATAAGTGATAAGATTTTTTAAAAATAAGTTGATACCAATTCTGCTCACCCCACTCTCAATAATGATTATTATTTTACAGCCTGTATATTTTATTTTCCAGAAGAGCGATAACTTAAGGTAAAGCAGCGCAAGATGTAGGTTTAAATAAAGGACTGTGGGGGGGAGTTGGTGCAGTCGCAACCAGAACTACATTTCCGTCCGTATCTGTTATCCAGCCTTGTGCTTCTACAATTTCGGTAGGAGAATTGACATTTATATTCTGTGTTGTCCCTTGACCAGAACCAAAATTATCTGCTGAGATCCTCGCTCCACTTTCAACAATCAGTACTCCAGTATTCAGATTGAAATTTCCAACATTACCCGTGGCTTCTGGTTCAGCAGATACAAAAATTCCACTACGTTGGTTATCATCAAGCTCACCAGTAGCAAATGGAGATGCACCACTCAATAAAATTGAATCGAAAGCATTAATAACCAAAGTACCACCATTTCCACTTCTACGTGCGGCAGTCAGTATTTGTGCCCCATTTGAGACCAATAAATATTTAGTTTCATTTGTCAATATTCATACTAAAGAAAGATGCTAAATTTCTAAAAAACATCATCTATTCTCTTCTAGATTTTATTTATCAACCGCGCCTCCCACTCATAGGATGGGGTTTGACGCACGCTCGATAAAATACAGGAGGGTTACTACCTACTAGTTCTCACACCTTTTAACTTATGCATTATGGCTTCAACAAAAAATTACTTGCATATTATTGGTGAAAAATTAGAAACAAGTGTATTTTGTCAATACTTAAAAATATATAAATAATTTATCGATTAAAGCAATAAATAAAATTAAAACTTATAAAATCTGATTCAACGCCGTCTTGTATTGCATCGTTTTTGCACCCTCTAAACGCTTACCCCACAACAAATCCTGAAAGCGCCTATATTTCACACAACTATCAACCAATATAAATCCGGAAAAGCCAGTTAGGCATTCCTGAGAACGCAGAAAAGTAGCAGATAGTCTTGCCTACCTTTATAAGAAATAATTAGATATATTTTTCATAGAAAAATTATTTACATAAACTAAAGTAAATTTAAAGTTTGGTACGTTTCTATAATTAGAGTAAGAGAATAACAACACCCAATATGCGATCGCATTTTTGGATGTCGTTCCTCAACCCAACCTACACAAAACATTTGGTGATTTAAAATTTACTTGATAAATTGCCTCTGACATATTTACTATTTTAATAATTTAACCAAAATTTAACCAAAAGGTCAGGTATTTTTAACTTTTTTACAAGATTCTAATTAATGAAAGCAAACGTTTTCAAGGATTTATAGGTCTTGAAACTTTTTGACATAATACATCAATCATTTATTTGGTCAATGGATCTGATTATTTTTACTATCAACAAAAAATAAAATCTTTCAAATTTAGCAATTTTAGTGATACATGAATCTAGCAAGAGGCTTTCAATGTTGAGAACCTGTGTTGTAGGTAGTTTAGTCTTAAAAATAGATTAATTTTTTCGATAATTCTGCTTACAAAGCAAGTTCCGAGGGTAACATCCCTGAGTCTTAAAACTAGAGCTAGCATTCGATTTAATGAGGTAAGACTGTAAGGGCGCTCTTGCTTTGCTCCCCTACATCCGGTGTACTTCATGCTCATGGTAAACCACCATATCCTGACAACAAAAGAAATCAAAATAACCAGTTCGTAACTTTTTAATGGAGTACCCAGAATGAAAGGTTCCCGTCACCCCAAAAACAACGTAACAGTCAACCCATCCGGTAACGAGTCAATTCGCGACGTGATTGAGCGCGTTGGTATGAGTCGTCGGCGGTTTATACTAACGGCAGCCAGTGCATCTGTACTAACAGTAGCAGGTGAGGTTTCTATTGGTGGTTTTCTCCGCAGTGTGGAAGCTGCACCAATTCCAGCCGGACCTGGATTCGGTGGTATCGGCTTCGAGAGCGTGCCGCCAAATTTGAATAACCCAAATACAGGGCTTTTGGAAAAGGATCTTGTTAGTGTTCCTACAGGGTATAAAGCTGAAGTATTGGTTGCTTGGGGTGACCCCATCGCACCAGGAGGTCCGGACTGGCAAGCAAATGCTTCCCAAGACGCTACAGCGCAGGAAAAGCAGTTTGGGATGCACGCCGATGGTATGCACTACTTCCCTCTGAGACAGCGGGGTTTTTTTGGTCGGGTACAAGAGCGCGGGCTGCTGTGCGTGAACCATGAATATACCCATGAAGAGGTTCTTCATTCTGACGGTCTGACTTTCGTTGCCGCGACATCAACTACACCCCAGTTAGGTTTACCCGGTTCGCAAGTGACGATTCAGAAGGTACGGAAGTCTCAGGCTGCTCACGGGGTGTCCGTTGTAGATATTTCTAAGAGTCGCAACAAATGGATTGTGAACCGTAATTCGCCTTATGGTCGCCGCATCACTGCTAACACTGAGATGTATGTTTCCGGACCGGCAGCGGGTGACGCACTTTTGAAATCGAAGAAATTCGATATTTCCCCAAGTGGTTCAATCGACACCGGAAGGCTGAACAACGGCTACACTGCATACGGCACTATCAACAACTGTGCTAACGGATACACACCTTGGGGAACCTACTTAACTTGTGAAGAGAACTGGAACGGTTACTTTGCTAATACTACGGGAGATGTGGATTCGAGTCCGGGAATCGACAAGTCCGACGTTCTGGCAGGGCAGAATCGATACGGCATTTCAAGAACAGGGGCTGGCTATCGCTGGCATGAGGTCGATCCACGCTTTAATGCTAGCACCAACCCCCTCGAACCCCATTTGTTCGGCTGGGTAGTTGAAATCGATCCCTACAATCCAAAAAGCATACCAGTGAAGCGTACCGCACTTGGTCGCTTTAAGCATGAGAGCGCTCAGGTTGTCGTTGATGACAGCGACTACGTTGCTTTTTATATGGGTGATGACGAGCGCAACGAGTATGTCTACAAGTTCGTATGTGCCAGACCCTTGAATCGGTACGATCGCAATGCCAATCGTGATATGCTCGACTACGGCACTCTATACGTTGCCAAGTTCAAGGACGACGGCACAGGCGAGTGGCTCCCTCTAGTCTACGGTCAGGGTGGGCTGACACCAGAGAATGGGTTCAGAAGCCAAGCTGAAGTGCTTATCAAGACACGACAAGCTGCTGACCGTCTGGGTGCGACAATGATGGATCGTCCAGAGTGGACTGCCGTGCGTCCCCGGATAGGAGGATTTGAAGAGGTTGAAATCTATTGCACCTTGACAAACAACAATCGTCGCGGAACAACTCCAGCCTCCTCTAACCAGCCAGACGGTTCAACAGCAGCAGGTAGCGCACGTCCTCCCGTTGATAGTGCCAACCCCCGCCCTGACAACCGTTACGGTCACATCATCCGCTGGCGTGAGGATGGACGCACTGTCACAGCTACCACTTTTACCTGGGACCTTTTCGTTGAGTGCGGTGACAGACTCAATTCCGAGGAAAATTTGGTCGGCAACATTAACGGTGACGACTTCGGCGCACCAGATGGTCTCTGGTTTGACGACTTTGGTCGCCTCTGGATTCAAACCGACCAAGCAGGGGATGGTCGCGGTGATTGGAAAAACATCGGTGGCAATGTCATGATGTGTGCTGACCCCAACACCAAACAGATTAGGCGCTTCCTAACTAGCCCAACGAACTGTGAGGTGACTGGCATCACCAGCACACCAGATGGCAAAGTATTGTTTATCAACATCCAGCACCCAGGTGAGGATTCTACCGCCTCGAATCCCACGCAGTTCAGCAATTGGCCCCACAGTCAAGGTTACGGACCATCTGGACGCCCGCGTTCTGCAACAGTCATCATCACCCGTGAGGACGGTGGAGTCGTCGGTGGTCTCTAATTGCTCCTTTTATTGTCCAGTGAGAATTTAATAAGCTGAAAATGCAACCGGAGTTTGTTTTTATAACCAACTCCGGTTATACACTTTAGGTTCAAGTTGGTTTTTCCACATGACCTGAAAAGTCAGTTTTAGTGGAGACAAATTTTCTGCCGTAGTGAATCGCCGCCAACCCCGTGACATTCATAAATAAGCTGTAAACAGCAGCGGGAACAGCCATATCCGGGTTGTTCAGCAATCCAGCAGTAATGGCGATCGCCAGTGTCCCATTTTGAATGCCCACTTCAATTGCAACGCAAATTTGTTGGCGAATATCCAGGTTAAACAGCTTGCTGAGATAAAATCCCGCCAGTACCGAGAGAACATTCAATAGCACAACAGCCACCCCAACCTGAAGGATAAAACCAGGGAGGCGGCTCCACTCCCGGACGGTCAACATGATAATGATTATGGCAAGGAAAGCGATCGCCAAACGGTTAGTTACTTTCTCCAAACGACGGGCAAGCTCGGGAAACATTTGTCGCACCAACATTCCCAAACCAGTGGGAAGCAGCGTAATCAGAAAAATTTGCAACATTGTTGTACCAACGGGCAGCGCAATTGTGGTTGTTTGCCCCATAAAATGCTGAAGTGCTAGATTGGCAAACACCGGAATTGTAAATACCGTCACAATGCTGCTGAATGCCGTTAGAGTAATCGAGAGGGCAACATCCCCATTTGCCAGATGCGTAATTAGATTTGATGATGGACCACCGGGACACAGCGCCAGTACCATTAAACCTACAGCAATCTCCGGCGGCATTGGTACAATTTTGGCAATTAAAAAACCAAGGAGCGGTAAAAAAATTAACTGGCTTGCCAAGCCTACCGCAACAGCTTTGGGATAGCGAGACACGCGTTGAAAATCTTTTGGTAGCAAAGATAAACCCATGCTTAGCATGATGATAGCTAGGGCGATCGGTAACAAAACGGTAGTTAAAAAACTTGCTTGCATAACACTGTAGGTATTAATTGCACAACGAGTTAGAGACGCAAATAGTTTACAGTGGTTTGCACCTCCACGCACGTGAAAAAAATACCGTTGAGCATCAATAATTCATGCAGCAAATTGCTGAACGATTGCACCTAGAACATCGGTACAGAAATCGTAAAAAACCTAGTTTTTCTGTAGACACGCGCCATGGCTCGTCTCTACATTCACCTGTTCGGTCATTGAAGCGCTTAAAGAATATTTCCCACAGCGATCGCAATAAATTTTGCCAACATCTTTGCAATGCTGCGAAGGATTTAATTATTCCTTTATTATCTCTATTTATAAGAATTATTGATTTATCTTATTGGGCAAAATAGATCGTGTTAAGTTAAAACCACAATAATGAAAAAATTAAGATAGATATAAAACTTACAATACTCTTAATAGATAATTTTTATGAAAAAAAATCCAATTGTTTTAATACACGGTTACTCAGACGAAGGCACATCTTTTAGAGCTTGGAAAAACGCGCTTGTAGAGAAGTGCGGGTATAACATCAATGATATCCATATATGCAACTATGTAACACTCACAAATGAGGTAACAATTAAAGACATCGCTGAAGGTTTTGATAGAGCGCTCCAGCTTTTAGAAGGTCTGGAACCAGATCGAGAGTTTGATGCAATTGTTCACTCAACTGGAATGCTCGTTATCCGCTCCTGGCTAATCGCATCCCCACAAAAGCGACGCCATCGACTCAAGCGCCTAATAGGACTTGCTCCAGCTAGCTTTGGTTCTCCTCTGGCACATAAAGGACGCAGTTTGCTCGGTTCCATCTTTAAGGGAAACAGGAAAATTGGACCTGACTTTCTAGAAGCGGGCGATCGAGTTCTTGATGCTCTAGAACTAGGTAGCCGATTTACGTGGGATTTGGCACATAAAGATTTGTTATGCAACGATTTAGAACTTCTCCGCAGTCAACAACCACTGCTTATTGACAATATTGACTCCCTGAAACCTCAACCATTTTACGGATCGGACAATACAACACCTTACGTATTTATCTTTTGCGGTACAGAAAAATATCAAGGACTGAGAAAACTGATTAATGAAGACGGTACTGATGGTACAGTGCGATGGGCGGGATGTACCTTAAACACACGTAAAGTAATTCTCGATTTGACACAAGAGAACTTAATAAAAGACCGTATACATTTTGGAGAATGGATAAATGTTGGTATTGCTCCAGTCACACTAATTGACGGTCTAAATCATGGCACAATTATGAGCAACCCAGGCGATCGCCTCATTCAATTGGTCGATAGAGCGCTGAAAGTATCATCAAAAGAAGAGGGAGAACAATGGTACAGGGACGCTATGAATATTACACAGCAGACACTAAATAAAATTGACAAGTGGCAGCAGTTTGTTGTTCGTGCAGTAGACGAGCGTAGCGATCCCATTCTGGATTACAGCATCGAGATGTTTACAAAGGAGAACGAAAAAGAAAAGCTCCTTGAAGAGTTTGGTTTGGATGTCCATACTTACAGCAGTGACAAAAGCTTGCGATGTTTCCATGTTAACTTGAGTAAACTTCTTCAGCGCGGGAACTTACAGAATTTGTGGATACGCATCACTGCATCCTCCGGCTCGAAATTAGTTGGTTACTGCGGATTCTTTTCTGAAGATATGGAAAGCCAACTAAATGACAGTAATGATGTTGATTATTGGGAAGCAGAAATAGAGATTACAAAGTTACTTAAGCATGAGGAAATTCAATTTTTCATGCCTTTTACAACCACCCTTATTGAATTGCGACTTAATCGAGAACCGTCTCCCGTATGGGCGACAAAGAGGAATGTCAAAAACAGGGTTTGTTGGTTTTTAGATCCTAAACCTACAGACACCGAATAGCTTATTCAAAAACTACATCTTCGTAAAGCTCCGCCATTGTTCCTTCAAAGTTAACACTGTGTAGTCGAAATGATTTATCTTCTGCCGTGTAAGATTGTAAAACCCACAGTCCTTCATCATTACGGCGGAAACACTCGACTCTCTGACGTTTGGTGTTAATTAAAACGTACTCTTGGAGACTTTCTAAAGTTTGGTAATCGGCGAACTTGTCGCCCCTATCAAAGGCTTCAGTAGAATTAGATAAAACTTCCTCCAGCCATTGCTAACCAGGGGTTTTTCTGCTCAGTAGATGGCAATTTTACTGATATTGAAACAATTTCTGCACCAGCTAGATGGGTTTCTAGACGTTGCTGAAGTTCGGCTAATGCTGTTATGCGATCGCTTGCTTCAACTTGTAATTCAGGCAACCCTGGAACGATAGCAACTGTTCTGCCATTAGCTTCTTGCTTGACAATAACGTTTACTAAAACTTCACTATTCTCTTGGTTCTTATTTTGTGATGTTACAGATGAAAAGGAATTCATAAAAATTTTTCAGTTTATGCTCTTTAATTTTAAACGATAATGACAGGAAACGCCAACAAAATCAGTCATAGCAGGAAATTACAATATGAACATTGCTGACTTATTTCGGACTTTGTGAAAGCTGTCTCGTTCAGACAAACTCAAAGTGATGCAGTTTTTAGTTCACGAAATGGCAAGCGTAAGGTACAGATTGTTGTGAAGGCTCTCAACCGTTAGCCCCTACGAATGCACTTCATTTATCTGAAAAGTCGGAGATAGTCTAATGATTGGACTGTATATGATGTGCTTTGTCCAGATTGCGAGATGAACAAGCTGTTTGAGACTGAACGGGAAAATTTATAGAAGATGGGGTAGGCTCTGGTGCAGAAGCAACTAACATAACACTGCCATCTGCTGTTTTGACCAAGCTTTGTGCTTCAATAATTTCCGTGGGAGTGTTGAAATCTGTCATAGTTTCAACTTCCTTTGGTTTCCACGCCCTTGTGTTAGCAGAATCATCTCCATCTAGAGTTGCTAGTCGGCTTAAGTCTGGTGTACCTACAAGTGGTTCAAGAGGATTGGGAGGTAAACTACCACGCCCGGTAATAATAAATTGACTCAAAGAACTGGCGTTAATCCCTTTGGGACAAATTTGGGCAACTTGGCTGCTAGCGTCTATGACTTCATTTGGAAGTTCAATGAGTTTTTGAGTGGATTGAACTTCTGGTTGTGCGATCGCAACTTGTCCCTGTACACCTAGTTCCGAACTAGCAGTAATGTCACTTGCTGAGGTAGGTTTGGGACGTGCTTGAATGCCAAAAATATTCCTGGCGTTGATGTTAACATTACCACCTCTACCTGTAAAAGCATTTGCAGCGATATCGCTGTTTTCATTAGGAACAGCAATAATAAAAGGCGTATTGATAGTAATGTTACCCCCATCTCCCTCTAAGTTTGCCTTCCCTGCTGTTGTTGAAATACTGCTACCACGACGCAACAGTAAAAAATCAGAAGCTGTTATATTAACATTGCCACCGTTACCTAAGTTTGATTCAGCAAAAATTTTTCCTTCGTTATCTAATTGGATAGACCGAGTATTAATATTAATGTCCCCAACAGTTCCTTCTCCTGAATTACCAGCAGTCAGGATGGCACGGTTTATCGAAAGATTGCCAGCAGTAATATTAATGTCACCAGCCTTACCCCTACCAACAAATCCCGGTTCCTTCGTGGCTTCAGTAGATATTCCCGTGGGACGATCGGGAGAGGTGGTCGTTCCGTCAAGAAAGACAGTACCACCAGCAATCAAAGTCACGTTACCTGCATTTCCGTTTCCGCCAGTATCAGCTCTAATCTGAGCACCATTTTTTAAAGTGATATCTTCAGTAGTTTTGATACTTACACTACCAGCACGACCGTCACTTACCGTTATGGTAAATAATTGAGCACCATCAAATAAATAAAAATTACGCGATTCAATTTCCAAATCCGCACCATTCCCTACTGCCTTTTCTGCAATTGAATTAACCAAAAAACTTTGACCAGAAATTGAGATGGTATCACCAGAGCGAATAGTTATTTTTCCTGCATTCCCTTGTCCATTTATATAAGATGCTATTTGAGAATCAATAATATTTACATTATTTTCTGTAAAAATATATATGTTGCCAGCATTACCATTGCCACTGCTGTAATTTACTAAATTAGCACCATTAGACAAGGAAAAATTTCGAGCGTGAATTTCAATATTTCCCGCATTACCACTTCCTGTTTGCCCTACTACGGAACTAACTGCACTAGTGAGGCGTTCGCTTCGACCTGTAATCAATACATCTCCACCTGCACGAATAACAACCTGACCTGCATCTCCCTGCCCATTAGTATCGGCACTTAAGAAACTACCGTCACGAATGACAAAATTATTTTTAGTATTTATTAATATATTACCAGACGCCCCTTGACCACCTAGATTACTTGATGAGATAAAAGAATCATCAATTAACGACACCAATCCTGCTTGAATATCTATAACGCCAGCATTACCCTCTGCTTCTTCTGACACATTTGTATTAATAACACTTTGTCTAGCTACGGAAACATTGTCTGCCACTTTTAAGGAAATATTACCACTATTTCCTTGTCCACTCGTACTGGCAAACAGACTAGAATTATCCTCTAATGAAACTGTCTTCGCTACGATCTCAATATTTCCGCCATTACCCATGCTTCCTCCTCGCACATTACTAAGGATAGTAGCATTTGTGAGGACAACATCATTCGACGCTTGAATAAGTACACTACCAGCATCCCCCTTTCCAGAAGTACTAACATTTAGTCGAGCACCGTTACTCAGTGTAAAAGAGCTTGCTTTGATATTAATGTTACCACCTGTACCCGTTGCACCTGTTCCCAAACTGCTAAAAATTGCACTAGAAAAGTTATCTTTGCGACCAGTAATAGTAACAGCACCTGAGACATCGATATTTACATTACCTGCATTTCTTTGCCCTGCGACTGATTGCGTACCATCGGCTTCTGTCACAGAAGTTAGCAGCTGAGCACCATCTTTAAGTGTTAAGGTTCCAGCTTTAATACTAATGTCACCACCGTTACCTATACCTCTACTTCCTACGTTGCTAAAGATATCACCATTTGCAAGTAGAACATCACCAGATGCTTGGATAAATATACCACCAGCATCTCCCTTTCCAGAAGTACTAGCATTTAGTAGAGCACCATCACTGAGTGTAAAAGAGCTAGATTTAATATTAATGTTACCACCCCTACCCGTTGCTCCTGTTCCCAATCTGCTAAAAATTGCACTAGATAAGTCATCTTTGCGACCAGTGATGGTAACGTCACCAGAAACATCAATATTCACATTCCCCGCATTTCCTTGCCCTGCAGGTAATTGTGTGCTATCTTCCGCTTGTTTCACAGCAGTTTGCAGTTGAGCACTTTCATTAAGTGTCAGGGTTCTAGCTTGAATACTAATGTCACCACTATTGCCGATACCTCCACTCTCTACAGTGCTAAAGATAGTGGCATTTGTCAGGGCAACATCATTCGACGCTTGAATGAATACACTACCCGCATCCCCTTCTCCAAAAGTACTAGCACTGAGTTCAGCACCATCACTGAGTGTAAAGGAGCCTGATTTGATACTGATGTTACCTCCCCTACCCGTTGCTCCTGTTTCCAAATTACTAGAAATTGCACTAGAAAAGCCATCTTTGCGACCAGTAATGGTAACAGTACCTGAGACATCAATATTCACATCGCCGGCATTTCCTTGCCCAGAAGTACCTGCAACTAGTTGAGCACCATCACTCAGTGTAAAGGAGCCTGATTTGATCTTAATATTACCACCCCTACCTGTTGCTCCTGTCCCCAGGCTGCTAAAAATTGCACTAGGGAAGTCATTTATGGTACCAGTAATGGTAACAGCACCTTGGACATCAATATTTACATCGCCTGCATTTCTCTGTATTGCAGCTATTGGTTCATCAGCTTTTTTTGCAGAAGTTTGCAGTTGAGCGCTGTCTCGAAGCGTAAGCGAACTGGCTCTGATATTAATATTGCCGCTATTACCGATACCTTTACTTTCTACATTGCTAAAGATATCAGCATTACTTAGGGTAACATCACGAAGTGCTTGAATGAATACATTACCTCCATTCCCGACACCTCTAACATCGTTAAATACGTTGCTGTTTGTCATAGTTATAGACTCTGTGGCATTGATGCGAATATCTCCCGCCCTTGCACCAAGAGAATTTGTTCCCTCAGCAATACCACCAACAAGGAGAGAATTGTTGGACATTTCTACATTGCGAGCATTCAGGACAATATCCCCACCACCACTCCCAAAGACACTAACACCAGCCTCGTTCGTTAAGGAAATATCCCCTCTTTGAACATCGCCAGGAATATCCAAACTCAGAGTATTTCCTGCCACATTTAAACCCACATTACCAGGTGCTGCCAAACTTGCTAGCTCAACTCGTCCACTGTAAGCCCGGAGTCCCCCTCCATCCATATTGATATTACCGCCAACAAGTAACAAACTTTGACCGTCTGGTACTCGCAAGCCTGTAGTATTGTTCCCTTCTGGATTTATCCCAGCTGGGGCTTGAGATTGGTTGATAATTGTTCCTGGATTCAATTGCGTAAAGAACAATGCTGAAGGATTGATGGTTAACAAAGGCGGTGCTTCGGGGTTTGTTGCACTGAAGAGTGTCTCACCAAACCGAACTGCATTCGCTGTGGTTCCAACAAACGAACCACGAACATCTAGACGAGCATCTTTGCCGAAGAGAATGCCATTCGGATTAATCAGAAACAAATTTGCTGTGCCTTCGACTCCTAATGTGCCCAAAATATTTGAGCCTTCTCCACCTGTCACCCTTGTAAAAATATTTTGTATTCCTAAAGGATTGGCAAAATACACTCTTTGCCCATCATTAATATTAAATCGACTAAAACTGTGGAAAAGATTGCTACCACGCTGAGCACCACCATCAATCCTGTCTGCATCTGCACCATTGATGACAACGTTTGGAGTGAGAGATGAATTTTCTGCACCTAGAGTATTATCTGGGATAATCTGAGAGCGAACTGGTGTAGTTGTAGAAACAAGAAGCAGGCTGTAGATAAGGGAATGCCGAAACCAAGCCAGTATCTGATTCATTGGTAAGTAATGGTAGATTCACCGTGTCCAACTTATACATTATTAGATGATTTCTGCGGCTGTTGAACTTATGCAATTGTTTTTTAACAAAGTTGGTGGGGATTTGCGATAAGCCGGGTACGGCTTGCGCCGAAGCGATCGCCAAGTTATTTTGAGGAGACATTGCGGGACATCCACATTGAGTGAAAAGACTTAAATCAGGAAGCGGTGGAATTAGCCAGTGCGATCGCTAAAAACTTTGAGGAGTTGGGAATTTAAGGCTAAAATTGTAGTTACACTCGTAATTACATTGGGGTAAGTTTAATGATCCAGACCTTAAAGTTACGCAAAATTGGTAATTCAGTAGGGGTGACATTTTCTAAGGAGTTGTTAGAAAAGCTCAACCTTTCTGAAGGGGATACCTTATTTGTGACGGAAACTGAACATGGAATTCAGCTTAGTCCTTACGATCCTGAATTTGAGAAAGCAATGGCCATTTATCGGGAAGGTAGCCAGAAGTTTCGTCATGCCTTAAAGGAACTGGCTAAGTGAATGAACCAACTTGGCTGACGGAACAGATGGTGCTTGCTATCCATGAAGATTTGATTTCTCAGTATGGCGGTTTATCTGGGGTGAGAGATGCGGCGTTATTAGAAGCGAGTTTAGCCCGTGCCCGACATAAATTTTCTTATCAGCCGGAGGTTTCGCTCTTGGAATTGGCGGCGGCTTATGGTTTTGCTTTGTGTGAAAATCATCCCTTTGTAGATGGCAATAAGCGTACAGCTTTTATGGCGATGTATGTTTTTTTGGGGTTGAATGCTTATAGTTTCAATGCACTAGAACCGGAAATAGTATTAGTGATGGAGAGTTTAGCATCTGGGGAGATTGACGAAAATGCTTTGCAGGTTTGGTTAGCAAAATATGCTGAACAATTGCTATGAATAGCATGATGCAATACAAGGATTATTTCGGATCTATTTACTATAGTGATAACGATAAAATCTTCTACGGACAGGTGGAATATATCCGCAGTAAAATGTAAACGTCTTGAATCTGCAAAAGTTTTGATAGGTTCGTAGTTGCGCTGTCTTCGCCGTAAAATCAGGCGCAAAATTATATTTTCTTTCCTACTTTGGTGTCACTCCGGGATCGAACAATGTATCTTTTAGCTGGGCATTGTCCCAGTTTACTCCATCTAGTTTTGCAGAGCGAAAATCAGCCTGCGAGAAATCTCCTCCAGAAAAGTTAGCTTGAGTTAGGTCAGCTTTATTAAAAGTTAGGTAGCAAGAGCAACCAGGTCAGAGTAAGCGGCTAATGGTTCCAGAGGGCTGGGTGGTAGACTACCGCGTCCGGTGACAAAAAATTCTCCCAATGAACGACCAGCCACAACACGTCTAGAACAGGTGGTTTGGGCAATTTGGTTACTAGCATCAAGGACTCGATCTGGTAGTTCGATGAGTTCTTGTGTTGGTTGAATTTCAAGTTGCGTGATGGAGATTTCTCCCTGTACTCCCAGATCGGAACTTGCAGTGATGTCACTTGTTTCAAGTGATGCTTTTGAACGCCCTTGGATGCCAAAGATGCTTTGAACGCGGATGTTAACGTTACCGCCTTTACCACTAAAGGCGTTTGCACTGATATCACTGTTTTCTTGAGGTACACCGACAATGAAGGGTGTATTGATATTGATGTTGCCTCCATTTCCCCCTGCTTGGTCTGTACCTGCATTAGTTGAGATACTGCTGTTGCGGCGCATAAGCACGAGGTTACGGGCGTTGAGTGTGATGTTACCACCATCAGCATTAGCAACAGATTCAGACTTAATACTACCTTGATTGTCCAGCACCAGTCGAGACGTGTTGATGGTGATGTCGCCTGCAAACCCTCCAATCTCTGTGTTAGCTGTTACCTGTGCTCCCTCAGTTACGAGTAGAGCCCCAGTGGTGATGTTGATGTCTCCTCCATTACCTGAAGTTCCAGGAAAGCGAGCTTCCTGACTGGCACTACTGATAATACGGACATTGGAACCTGCAAGCGAAATGGAATCTGCGTTAATGAAGATATTTCCCGCATCTCCTTGCCCTTGAGTTCTGGTGTTAATTTCGTGGTTGCCAGAAAGCGATAGGGTAGGCGTGGTAATGAAGATATCGCCTCCTCGTCCCACACCTTGAGGTTCTACTTGACTGAAAGCACCACTGGTAAATCCATCTAAGCTTCCACTGAAGGTGATGCTATCTCGCGCTTCAATAATAATGTTACCTGCATTACCTAAGCTCTCCGTGTCAGCACGCAAGTTGGAACCACCATCTAGGAACAGCAAACCAGTTTTTATTCTGATATCTCCTGCGTTACCAATCCCACCAATGCCACTATCGGTTTCGCAAGGGCAACCAACTTCAGTGAAAATCTCAGTGCTTCGCAATAAAGCTACTCGATCTCGTGCCTCGATAATGACACTACCCGAGCTGCCTTGACCGAAGGTACTGGTATTTATTTGAGAGTTAAATGCAAGTAGAGAGCCGGTTTTGATGTTAATATCACCACCATTCCCCACTGCACCATCGTTAACTCGGCTGAGAATCAGAGTTCCAGGTTGAGAACCTAAAGCAAGTTCCCCTGGGTCGTCCAAAGAAACTAAATCGCGAGCTACAATCTCTACTCCTCCACTATTACCCCTTCCATCAACATTTGAAGAAATGAACGCTTTATCGCTGAGAAACAAAGAACCCGTGTTGATGCTGATACCTCCACTATTACCAATGCCTCCAAAACCAACGTCATTTTCAATAATGCTTCTGCCTTGCCCTGATAATGAAACAGTATCACGAGCTTTAATTTCTATCCTGCCGGCATCTCCTTGACCAAAGGTACTGCTATTAAGTAGCCCACCATTTTGGATAAAAACAGACCCTGTTGTAATATCAATCCCTCCACTGTTACCTTGTCCGCTAGTATTAACCTGGCTAAAGATTCCACTCGAAAACGCATTACTATCTCTCCCATCCAATGTCACAGTATCGCGAGCCAAGATGGTCACTTTACCTGAATTGCCCTGTCCTAATGTACGAGATTGTATTTGAGCACCATTTTTAACAGTAAATGAACCTGTTGCGATATTGATGCCTCCACTATTGCCCACAGCATCAAACAGCACGTTATTGAATATAAAACTATTACCAGTGCCATCATCCAAAAAAACTGTATCAAGAGCAGTAATATTTACACTACCTGCATTTCCCTCCCCAAAAGTGCTGGCTGATAATATTCCACCATTATCAATACTCACACGTTCAGCCTTAATATTAATGTTTCCTGAATTTCCTACTGCTCCAAAATTTAGAATGTTAGAAATATAGCTATTGTTGCTAACAGTTACCACTCCTGTGGCATCAAGTGTAATATCCCCTGCTGGTCTTCCAAATAACCCCAACCCACCTAAAATACCAGCCTCTATAGAACTGTTCTGGGAAATATTAATGTTATTCCCAGTTAGAATAACATTACCACCACCGCCTGCACTTACAATTAATCCTGCTCCATCTGTCAGTGAAACATTTGCTCTTTGTAAATCACTGGGAAACTTTAGACTGAAACTATCCCCCTTTTGATTCAATTCAACAGATCCTGTTCCTTTGACACCTCCTATATCGATGTGTCCATCAAAAGCTACAATTCCACCACTGTTGATTCTGACATCACCTCCTAGGAGCAGCAAACTTCGACCATCTAGAACTCTCAAACCAAAAGTATTAAAAGAGCTAGTGGGATCTAATCCAGCTGGCGCTATGGAGTTATTTTCGATGAATGCTGTATCATTAATTTGATTGAAAAGTAAAGCTGAAGGCTGAATCGTCAACAATGGAGGTGCTTCCGAACTGCTTGCACCAAAGATTCCTTGCTCTCCAAATCGAACTCCATTTGCCGTTGTTCCTATAAAGGAATTCCCCACATCTAATCGCGCATTTTGCCCAAAAATAATTCCATTAGGATTAATTAAAAAGAGATTTGCATTACCATCCACTCCCAAAGTTCCCAAAATATTCGATACCTGTGTGCCTGTTACCCGTGTCAGAATATTTTGTACTCCTATGGGATTGGAGAAGTATACTTTTTGGTCATTATTGATATTAAACTGACTGAAACTGTGAAAAAGATTACTACCACGTTGAGCACCACCATCAATCCTGTCTGCGTTTACACCATCGACCGGAACGTTTGGCGTGAGAACCGAACTTTCTGCACCCAAGCTAGTATCCGGGATAATTTGAGAGCGAACTGGTGTAGTAGTAGAAACTAGGAGTAGAGTGTATGTAAGGGAGATCTGAAACCAAGCCTGTATGTGATTCATAGAGCATATCCCCTCAAATAGTGGTTGGTAGTTGCACTAGATTTAACTCATACATTATTAAACTATTTCTACTACTCTTTAAGTTATGCAGATATTCTTAAGAAAGTTGGTGGGGATTTGCGATAAGCCGGATACGGCTTGCGCCGAAGCGATCGCGAAATATAAGCCGTACCTTGCCTATCGCAAACAAAATACACAAATAGGTGCTCATTATCTCCACATTAGCCCCAGTTGGTAGTCAAAGTCATAATTAAGAATCCAGTGATTCACCTTCACTCTTAATCAAATGTAGATAGGGTCCTTCAACCTGTCGCAATTCATCATGAGTGCCACGTTGTACAACTTTGCCACGTTCAAGAACAATAATTTCATCGCAATCGCGAATGGTGCTCAAGCGATGCGCCACAATTAAACAAGTGCAACCCCGCAGGCGTAAGTTTTGGTCAATAATTTTTTCAGTCTCGGTATCTAAAGCGCTGGTAGCTTCATCCATAACCAAAATGGATGGATTGTTAACCAGGGCGCGAGCAATTTCCAATCTTTGCCTTTGCCCACCACTCAAATTTGTTGCACCTTCTAATAAATCAGCACTGTAGCCACCAGGTAGTGACAACACGACATCGTGAATGGCTGCATCTCGACAAGCTTGGATTAAGTTATTCTCTGGAATGGTGGTATCCCACAATGTGAGATTATCGCTTACAGTGCCAGCAAATAACAATATCTCTTGCTCGATCGCAGCGATTGAATTTGCCAATACCTGACGCGGAATTTGCTGTTTTGGTTGTCCGTCAAAGTAAATTTCACCTGCCCAAGGCTCATATAATCCACACACAAGTTTGGCGATGGTCGATTTTCCAGAACCACTGCCACCTACCAGTGCCACTCGCTGTCCTGGTTTTAGGGAAAGGCTAAAATTTTCAATCAAAGGGGCTGCTGTTGTATTGTAACCAAAGGTAATATTCTGCAGTTCCAGATATCCTTGCAATTTAGGGGAAGTGGGGGTATGTGATTCTACCTTATCTCCCTTGTCCCCTTCCACTGGATTTTGCAACACATCATCAAGTCGATTCAGATTGCCTTCAAGTTCTTGTAAATCTCCACCCAAACTTATAAGTTGATTGACAGGATTCATAAACTGTTGCATCAGGGATTGAAAAGCCACTAGCATCCCAATACTCAAGGCACCATCCATGACGCGCAAGCCACCAACAACAAGCAACAGCATTGAGGTTATGCCAGATAGAAAGGCGGGTAATGTCCCCAATCTCAGATTTAGGTTGTCCATATCTTGGCGAACATTGACAGCCTTCGCGTAATATCCAGCCCAGCGATTGAAAAAATCTGATTCTAATCCAGAGGCTTTCAGGGTTTCCATACTTTGCAAGCCCGCGATCGCAACTCCACTGACTTTCCCCTGTTCTTGCATGAGCCGCGTGTTTGTATCCCCCCGCAACCGTGCCACCCACTGCAACGCCAAAAGATTGACAATGACAAAGACAATACCAATCAGAGTCAACACGCGATCGTATTGCAGCATCACAACTGCGTAAAAAATTACCATCACAGTTGAAATTACTGTTGTGGCTAGTTTACCAGAAAGCAATTCCGCTAGGCGATCGTTGAGTTGAATTCGACTGCTAATTTCCCCAGCAAAGCGTTGGTCATAAAAGCTAACGGGAAGATGTAACAGATGCCACAAAAAACGACTTGACATTCCCATTGCCAATTTAATTTTCATGCGCCGCAATAGCTGCAACTGCAATCGCGTTAACAAACCGCTCAATAATGCAGTAAACAACATTGCAAATATCAAAGGACGCAACCAATCTTCTCGACCTTGAATCAGCACTTGATCGACAAAGACCTGAGCAAAAGTTGGCATTGCCAATCCAGGTAATACCAATAAGAAACCCGCTATAACACAGTAAACAAGCGACCATAACGACCCACGCAACCGCGAGTAGAGTGCTAAGAAAAGATTTGGCTTTTTCCCGCCTTTCTTAAAACCCGGACCTGTTTCAAACACCAGAACAACTCCAGTGAACGCCGAGTTAAATTCTTCCCATGAAACGGTGCGAGGTCCAGTTGCAGGGTCATTGAGATAAACACGCTGACGGCTAAACCCTTCAACAACCAAAAAATGATTGAAATTCCAAAAGACAATGTAAGGGCATTCTAAGGGTTCGAGTGCTTCTAAATCTGCCTTAAAACCCTTGGCTTGCAATCCATAACTTCTAGCCGCATTTAGCAAATTCGTGGCTTTACTACCATCCCGTGAAATACCGCAAGCTTGCCGTAATTCTGTCAGGGGAACAATTCGACCATAGTAGCCCAAAATCATACCCAAAGATGCTGCCCCACATTCTACCGCTTCCATTTGCAGCATCGTGGGAGTGCGACGAACCCGCCGAAATTTTGGTTTTGTTTTTAACAGTTTTTGCCAAAATTGTTGGAACATAAGTGTGATGATGGCTAATTGCTAATTGCTAATGGCTAATTGTTGTTGTCAATAACTCACTATTTCAGGGGAGGGTAAACTAATGCAGGAGTGGATTGGTTGTCCTTTGTCATTAGTCACTTGTCATTTGTCTGGGGTATAGCAATGTTTACTTTTCTTCACATAAGGAAGTCAGTGTGAATAAACAGAAATACGTTACAAAATGTAAATACAATTGAAACCCTTACTAATGACCAATGACTGAGGACTGCCCTTACCAGTTACGTTTTTCTTACTGACTTACTTATATTGCATATTGTAACAAATTTCAGTAAAAATACCCGGCTTTAAAGCCATTTGATGCTAAGCTTCATTAACCGTTCATAAATAATGCAGTCAAATCTGTTGGCTAAAATCTGCTCTATAACAGAGTTTTAAGACAAGTTGATTACAAACCATATTTTTCTTTGGTTGTGAATATAAACTTTTGACAAAGATGATAATACGTGTAATTACAGATGCATCTAGTAGAAATAGATGTGACTATTTAAGGGTATCTATCACTCAGATATTTGCAATAGAGTTAAGCGCTCTGCCTTCTTCACCCGCTAGTCTCTAGCTAAGTTGGGGAAGCTAAACAGAAAAAGTCCGACTGCTAGATTTAAGTCAACAACAACGGGCAGCTTTTACCACTTGGGGTGCATTCACTTTTTTCATGATATTTCCTTGAAGGCTAAAGGATAAAAGTAACGGGTTTATACTGCAAGCTTGATAACGAGCGTGCAATGGTAGGCTTATTTTCGCCGATTGCACTGGTGGGAACTAGAAAAACTGGCTGACTACACAATTAAAACCAGGTAGTGTTGGGCTGGTCAGCTCATCTTGTCGGTATAAGGTAGCTACCAGTTTTAGCACTGCATCGTTACGGCGATAAATCTCAACTGTTTGTTCTTTAAGATTTACAATCCAATATTCATAAACGCCTTGTACTGAGTATAACTTTAACTTGGCTTCTCGATCGCGTCTTTCATTCGCTTTGCCCGGAGATAACACCTCAACGACCAACTCTGGGGCAGCAGTTAGATGTCCTGCTTCATCCAGCAACCTTTCCAAACGTTCGTGACTTACCCAAACGATATCAGGGATGACATTATCCGATTCTGAAAAAACAATGCCGGGGGTGACTGCAGGCTGACCTAAACCACTCTCGTCTGACCATAGCTTTAGTACGGTTCCAATATTGATGCAAGCTGCTTGATGCTTCCAATCTGGTGCTCTAGTCACAAACAGTTCTCCATCAATAATCTCATAGCGATTTACGCGATCGCCCGCAAAAATTTCCAGATCGGAAGTTGTCCAACGGATTGGATTGGTGGTCACTGACTGCATAAAACCCCTTGCCATTCGTTTCTTCAATCATAGGTCAATCAGCCTAATCCCAACCAAACAGGTACTCGGGAAACACAAGTAAGTCGGCGTGAATAAAAAGACAGGAGTTACAAAATGTAAATGCATCTGAAACCCTTACTAATGACAAATCACAAAGGACGACCCTTACCAGTGACGTTTTTTCTTACCGACCCACTTTCCGCATTCATTTGCATTACTTTACCCCATTCCCGTCCATGATTTCAAAATCGGCAACACGAATGTAATCGGGGCACGTTCTTCTACAGTGATTCGCACCGAAGTTGTCGTTCCTGGTGTAATTTTCAACTGCGGACCCTTTGAGGAAGACCAACGATATCCACTGAAATTTGAAGAATCAGGTTGTGGTTCAGTAAATACCGCCAGTTGTGGACCTTCTGTCATCACACTAGGTAAGATATCCGGATTGCCAACCAAACTGGCTGCACCTTGCTGTGTCACTGGAAATGCAGACACACTGGTCACTTTTGCTTCCATACCACCAAATTCTTCGCGCTTTACGGTAGTAGGTGTGATTTGTAAGGACATACCTGGTTTGATTTTCTTACCTTCGCTGACAGGTAAAAAAGCGACGTTAACTAACTTGGCAGATGAATCTTGCGCTGCGATTGTACCAATTCCCATTCCTGGTTCGACTTGTTGTCCCGATTTTGCAGTAACTTCCAGAATTCTGCCGGTATGCTCGCTCACAATTTGACTGCTATGAAGTAGTTGCAATTCTAATTGGGCAATTAAACGTTCGGTTTCTTGAATTTCTTTTTGACGATTGGTGGTGGTTGTTAAATCCTGTTCGGCTTGTGTTGCCATTCGGCTATCCAAAGCTTTTAATTGTGCTTGCAATTCGTTTATCTGATTGACGTTACGGAGATATTCGCGTTGGGCGTCAGCTTCTTTAACATCAAGCTGGTTTAATTGCGATTCTGCTTCGTTGATTTGTGTTTGAGTGTTGAGATAATCTTGCCGTGCTTGTAATGCAGTGTCTTTAGGAACTGCCCCTTGTAAAACAAGTTTCTGGCGTTCGTCCCATCTCTGCTTGAGTGTGGGTTGCAACTCCCGCAGGCTTTGCAGGCGTTGTTGAAGATTTTGACGTTCGCGTTGAATAGCCTCTAGCCCTCTTTCTCGCAGCAAGGGAGTGAGCGATCGCACTGTTTGCAGACTTTGCTGTAAAGTTTGACGTTGTTGTGTAATTGCAGCTTGTTCAAGAACAAGACGCTGCATTTGTACTTCCTTTGCAGTTCGGTCTTGGAATCGGAGTTGAGCGAGTTTCTCACGGGAAAGTTGCAATTGCTTACGCAATTCTGATTGGTCGATGGTGGCTAAAACTTGACCTTTTTTCACCATAGTACCCACTTGCACATTGACTGAAAGAAGGCGTCCGGGGCTCGATGCTTGGGCTGTAACCACCTTACTAGGATAAACAAAGACTCCCCGACCTGTGACGATAATTGGAATACGTCCAAACAGACTCCACGCACATCCTGCAGCAACCAATGAACCAAGGGCAACTAGAGAAAACCACCGTTTGGGACTGGCGACTTTCACTAATTGATCGAGTTGTTCTGGAGATGCGACTCGTTCTAAGGCTTCTTTGCGAAATAGGTTATTTTGTTGAGTTACCATTTTTACTTTAGTTAGTAGTTAGTGGTTAATAGTTAGTGGCGAGACTTGACAATCCAAAATTAGTTAATCCGAATTCGTTTGAGCATCCATTCAAATCTCGCTCCTGCCAATGCGACTTGTGACAAGAAATGGGAGTTGAGTTCATTGGCGTAGGAGTTTTCCAAGGATTGTCCGCGACTGTAAGAGAGCCTTCCATATCCAAGTCTTTGTACGATCGCTTGTTGCTTATCAGCTAACAGGACGGCAAGCACTCTATAGAATCGTGCGGCAAAAGCAACGTCATGTAATAGTTTTGCTGCTAAGCGCCACCGAGGAATCGACAAGACTCGTGAATCTTGTAACGCCCTGACTGTAACTGCTGGAGGTTGTGCCTCAATAAATGGTGTTTCACCAAGAATATCCCCTCGCGATAAACGAGCAAATTCTCGTTCTAAAGGTTGGTTGTCCTCTAAACCAGAAAAAACTCTTGCTAGTGGGTTGCCTTCATCTTCCCCTTCTGTCAGTGCTACCGCACCATCAAGTAAAATATGCAATGCTTCAATTGGTCTACCGCGCCGAATCAGCACTGTATTGGCTGTCAGTTGCTGAACCCGTCCGGCTGCAATCAACCAATCGATATCGCTATCGTCTAACTCTGCAAAAACAATTAAGGCTTCCCTTAGTTGCGGTTGACTCAAAACAACGGTACTGTGTCCGAGTTGGTGAATCATTTGTTCTAGTCGATTCGCAAGCAGCACTGCACTTGCACGGTACAGATGGGCGGCAAAACTGAGGTCCTGCTGCAACTTATGGAGGAGTTGCGATCGCGGAATCACCAGAACCAAAGATTTAGTTAACGCGCTAACTGTTGTAGAAGGTAAATAGGTATCTACAAAAGGAATTTCTCCCACCATTTCACCACTCGATAACCGAGCAATTTCCCGTCCGGCTAGTTTGCCTCCCTCCAGTGCAGCAAAAGCACGACCCAGTGGATTATCATCAGCTTGCGAAAGGGAAACGGTCAATGCACCATCAAGGAGAATATGAAGTTCCTCTAGTGGTTGACCTTGCTGAATGAGAACACTTCCTGGTTCAATTTCTATACGATATCCAGTTGTTAACAACCAGTCAATATCTTGATTGCTAAGTTCTTTTAATAGAACTTCTGTCATAAATTAACTCCCTTTTACAGTTCACAGTTAGCAGTTAAGTAGGTCGGTAAGAAAAAACGTCACTGGTAAGGGTTTCAGATGCATTTACATTTTGTAACGTAGTTCTGTTGATTCCCGCCCACTTATTTATCAGTTAACAAAATTGACCTTGCTGTATGCGATCGCTGTTCGCCGATTACTGTTCACTGATTTCGTTGACTATCTTCTACCAAATAATCTGGCAAGACCTTTGAGAACCTTCATGACATCACCCATAGACTCAAAGCCCAAACCAATGAATTGAAATGCAGAAGAAAACGTGTGAGAAGATTGGAAAACAGAATTTGTTCCAGAGCCGTTTAGACCTGAACCTGAATTATTACCTACAAACACATCACTCTTTTCAAAAATTGACCCAGATAAAAAGATGTCAATTCCACCCGCTACGTTATCTAGTTCCTGTTCTGAGAGTTCAACGGGAGTATGGTGTACATCTATTTTATTAGACATTTCTTCTCCTTTAAAGTTAGCATTTTGTAACAAGGGCTTGAGCTTCTAAAACCAATACCCTTGAGTTGTTAATGGTTTCTGAAATTAAACTAGTTCCGGCGCGGTAAGACTCATGCAAATTTTGAGATAATACGGTGTGGAGGAGGATTACAGCGATAGCTTCGCTACAGCATAGCGGCAGATCGGCTACTCCCTTTCCGGTAGAAGATTACCTAAAAGCGTAGGTAGGTATAAAACCTGTAGAGACACGCCTCAAACAGCGCGTCTCTACAACAAGATATGTTTCACGTTTAAACAGAAATGGTATTAGTCTCGGGCGTTCGCCCTTACACCATTTCTGGAGAGGTCTATTAGATACCAATCGCAATACCTTGACTTGCAGACGAGATAATTTCTTGCAAGTTAGCTGCAGAAGAAGTACCGCTCCCATTAGGACCTGCAAAAGTTTGTTGACCGACTACAAGATTTCTTTGTGAGAAGGAGTTGTTAGCATTGGATGCAAATCCTTGACCGGGTGCCAGAGTTATTGAGAATCCACCTGCAACGCTATCGAGTTCTAGTTCGGATAATTCAACTGCAACTGCGTTCTTAATTTCGTTAGTCATGATTTTTCTCCTTTAATTGTGTCGTTATGTGTTAGATAATTTTGTTTTGTGGGGGAAGCACGAAAAGCTTGCCCCCTAAAAGTGCCTTAGAGGCTAATTGCAATACCTTGACCTGCTGTTGAAATGATTTCTTGCAAGTTAGCCGCAGAAGAAGTACCGCTCCCATTTGGACCTGCAAAGGTTTGTTGACCGACTACGAGGTTCCTTTGTGAGAAGGAGTTGTTAGCATTGGATGCAAATCCTTGACCGGGTGCTAGAGTAATTGAAAATCCACCTGCGACGCTATCGAGTTCTAGTTCGGATAATTCAACTGCAACAGTGTTCTTGGTTTCGTTAGTCATTGTTTTTCTCCTTTAGTTGTGTCGTTGTGTGTTGGATAATTTTGTTTTGTGGGGCAAGCACGAAAAGCACGCCCCCTAGAAGTGCCTTAGATATTAATCGCAATACCTTGACCTGCAGTTGAAATGATTTCTTGCAAGTTAGCCGCAGAAGCAGTACCGCTCCCATTAGGACCTGCAAAGGTTTGTTGACCGACTACAAGGTTCCTTTGTGAGAAAGAGTTGCTAGCATCGGATGCAAATCCTTGACCGGGTGCCAAAGTAATTGAAAATCCACCTGCAACGCTATCGAGTTCTAGTTCGGATAATTCAACTGCAACTGCGTTCTTAATTTCGTTAGTCATTGTTTTGCTCCTTTAATTCCTTTAATTGTGTAGTTATGTGTTGGATAATTTTGTGTTACAGGGGAAGCACGAAAAGCTTGCCCCTTAGAAGTGCCTTAGATATTAATCGCAATACCTTGACCTGCTGTTGAAATGATTTCTTGCAAGTTAGCCGCAGAAGAAGTACCGCTCCCATTAGGACCTGCAAAGGTTTGTTGACCGACTACAAGATTTCTTTGTGAGAAGGAGTTGTTAGCATTAGATGCAAATCCTTGACCTGGTGCCAGAGTTATTGAGAATCCACCTGCGACGCTATCGAGTTCTAGTTCGGATAATTCAACTGCAACTGCGTTCTTAATTTCGTTAGTCATTGTTTTTCTCCTTTAAATATCTTGTGTTATGTTTAGCAGCAAGTTTTAAACTGTTTATTATTACCTTTAGTTTTCTCTGCTGCGTTTTCGTTTCGCTTGAACTGTGTTCATCATAGGAATTTCAACAAGGGCTGTACATCGGAAAAACGTTTGGATTGCAACTATGCCTTCTCCACCGAAACGTCTCCTACTAAAGTTGGAGGCGGGAGTGATATCCCAAGCGGTTTGCTTATAAAAATGCATAGCAGAACGGGTCAGAACGCCCGTCCCACAAGAGTTAGCCTGACTGAGACCGTGCAAGTTAAGAAGTTATTAGCTTGATACAACAGATATTCTCTAGGTTCAAAATCGATATAGTTGATCGAGTTCATGCACCCCAGATATATGAGAAGAAAAGAGTGCTGGTAGAAATTGTGAAAATGCTACGTCGTCTTACGCTTGCGTCTCAGTTCACGCTGCTTCTGTCGCTGATTTTTATTGGTGGTATTGTTCTGAGTGGATTTGTCTTATCTAAAGCACTGGAACAAAAAGCCCAAGCAGAAATCAGTTATCGAGGACAGATGGTCATGCAGATGGTTAACTCGGTAAGCAGTTACACAAGCGATCGCATTGCACCCCTGCTAGCAGCCTCCAGTGACTCAGACACTCGTTTTCTTCCCGAAACAATTCCCAGCTTTGCAGCGCGGCAGGTGTTTGAGGTGCTAAAACAAAATTGGAAATATAAAGATTTTGTGTACAAAGACGCAATACTGAATCCGACGAATGTAACTAATAGAGCTGACCTATTTGAAGCTAAGTTAGTTGAGAGGTTTCAAAGCGATCGCACTCTCAAAACACTGTCTGGTGTTCGCAACTTACCAGAAGAACAACTATTTTATACCGCTCAACCCTTAACCATCACCGATGCGAAGTGTCTAAAATGCCACAGTACCCCAGACATTGCCCCAAAAAGCCACGTCCATCAATACGGTACCCAAAACGGTTATGGATGGGAACTCGATCGGGTTATCGGAACCCAGATTGTCTACATACCAGCCAGTGAAATTTTCATGAATGCTCGTCGAGCCCTTTTTATATTTATCAACATCTTCATTGGCATTTTTGCATTAGTTATCCTCTGCATTAACTATTTACTTAAAAGGAGAGTGATCCAACCATTAAAACCGATGGCTCAACTTGCAGAAAAAATGAGTCTGGAGACAGTCAGGGCAAACGAGTTAGAAGTATTGGAACGCAGAGGGCTAGAAAAAATCGCTCAGCGGACTGATGAACTCGGACAACTCGGACGAGTCTTTCAAAAAATGGTATGGGAAGTTTGCGCCCGCGAACATCAACTTTCCAAACAGTTGCAACAGCTACGGGTTGAAGTAGACCAGACAAAACTCGTGCGCCAAGTCGCTGAAATTGCCGAAACGGATTATTTTCAGAAGTTGCAACAAACAGCCAAAGAGATGCGCGACCAATGGTCACAATCAATAACTGAAGGAGATTAAGATCGTGGCGAAAATTATCTCAATTCACTCTTTTCGGGGAGGAACTGGTAAATCTAACGTGACTGCTAACCTCGCAACTCTACTTGCACGCACAGGGTCGCGGGTTGCTATTGTAGATACCGATATTCAATCACCAGGAATTCACGTCCCCTTTGGTTTGGATGAAACCAAAGTGAAATATACACTTAATGATTATCTTTGGGGACGTTGTGGCATTGAAGCCGCCGTTTATGATGTAAGTTCTATCTTAGGAACACGGCAAAGTTGGTTTGGCAACCGAGGCAAAATCTACTTGATACCATCAAGTATCAAAACAGGTGAAATTTCTCGTATTATCCGTGAAGGATATGATGCCCGTTTGCTCAACGATGGCTTTCGTCACCTAATGCAGCGACTGCAGTTAGATTACTTGTTTATTGATACCCACCCTGGAATTAACGAAGAAACCCTGCTTTCAGTAGTTATCTCTGATGTACTCGTGGTAATTCTGCGTCCTGATAAGCAAGACTACCAGGGAACAGCGGTAACAATAGATGTTGCCCGCAAATTATCTGTTCCAAAAATGCTACTGGTTGTGAATAAAGTATTACCTGCACTCAATTCTGAGGGCTTGCGGCAGCAAATTCAGAGAACTTACAATGCACCCGTTGCAGGAATACTACCCGTTTGTGAAGAAATGTTTCATTTAGCAAGCAGCGATATTTTTTGCCTGCGCTACCCGGAACATCCTTGGACACAAACCATAAGTACAATTGCCAAACAACTGAGCGAAAGCAATAAACCGGTAAATCAGCCATTTCCGCTAGGGAGAATGAGTCGTTGACCAAATTCTCTCCTACTCCCTTCCCGCTAGAAAATCACCCATAGCGTAGGTTGGGTTGAGCGAAGCGCGAAACCCAACGATATGCAGGGTTTGGGAAGGAAACCCAGTAAAAAAAGATTCTCAGTATAAAGGCTAAAGGATGAAAGTCAAAGGCTTATACTGCAAGATTTACCAGGAAGTGAAAATTTTAGGTTTTAGAAAGTTGATTTAAAATAAATCTAATTTCCTTTTTGTTACACTGCTGTTTACTAACAGCGTAAATCATTTGACCTCTATACCCTCTTCCGCCACACTGGCAAGTTTCGCTACCGAGGCCGCCCGCTGCCCGCCTCCCCAACCTGACCAATCTTTCACTGTCCTTTCCGCTGCGAATGTCTATCTCCATAGCCATGGAACCTGATCGCGCTTGACCGCGATCAAGGGCTTGAGAGCGCGCCTGCCCCAGGATGGCGGCGAGTTGGACGATCCAGACGGAGCCGACGTGAAAGACGACGTGAAACCGCAGACCTCTCCCGAAACCGACGAGCTGAAGGCGATTCTGGATCAGGCCGCACGGCCTAGGGCCCGCTGGGGGCTGCGCCTCCTCGGCCTCGTGGCCGTCGCCGGGCTTGCCTATGGCGCCTATCTCTGGTCGGCCGGCGGGACCACGGTGAGCTATACCACGGCAGAGGTGAAGCCCGGCGATCTCACGGTCATCGTCACGGCAACGGGCTCGGTCGAACCGACCGTGCAGGTCGACGTCTCCTCCGAACAGTCACCCAAGCAATGGCAGAATTGCGCCGCCCCACTCCCTCGACGATTGCGTTATTTACTGCGGGCGCATTAGAACAAGGGCGCAACGGTTGGACTCACCAACGTCCGGAAATTGAGGCTTATTTTGCTTCTATGATGCGGAATGGTAATGTCTTTCCTGTTTTCCCCCCCGATGCTAACAGCATTCAAACTTGTTATGAATGGGCGCTGACGACAAAGAATAAGGGCATTGTTATCACTGCTAGTAAGTCACCATTGCCAATTCGCACCACTTTTGAACAAACCCGTCAAGGATTGCGCGATGGTGCGATCGTGTTGCATTCCCCAGAATCCCCCATTAGTCAAGAAGAACAAAAGGGCGGTTCCAAAACAGTGGTTTTTGCTGTCATTGGAGACATGACTTTAATACCAGTTTTTGAAGCGGCGGCGGTGTTAGAAAAAGAAGGTATTGGAGTTAAGATAGTTTCTGTTATTAACCCCCGTCGTTTGTATCGTCCCCACGATACTGCTTGGGATACCTGTTCTGAACCCGATGGCGATTTTGTTAGTGATGAGAAATTTGCCGAGTTGTTTGATGGCGATGCCCTCATTGGTGTGACTGGTGGTGCAAGTGCAATGCTAGAACCTGTAATGTTAAGGAGTACTAGCAAGCGGGATACCTTCGCGTGGAAGCGTGGGGAAACCACTGCGAGTGCCGGTGAATTGATGGCGTTTAATGGTTTGAGTGCTGAGGCGTTGACGAAACGGGCAATTGAGTTAGTGGCTTAAGCAGGAGTCTTGTCAGTCGAAATTTTGATTTTTTAAGCGCAGATGCATGCAGACCGATTGTCGTTTTGTGCATGCATCTGCAATTTTTTTAGCTACCTAGTACAAAAAGGCGCTCAGTATAAGGCTTATTGCTCGTCAACGCCTGACTCAGGAGAAAAGCAGAACTGTCAGTTACCTCGAACTTTAAACTTTTCTTACAAAATGCTCAAAGATTTGTGAGAAGAATTTAAAAAGCTTTTAACAATCTCAGTTGTTGCACTAAATTTTTCTCATCCGGATAATTTTCAGTAAAATTGCTCGTGTTTTCTATCCGTGGGGTAATTTAATAATAGGAATAAGAATTGAATCGGCTCGAAGTTTTCGCTCTGACCGATTCACAGTTCCCACGCAGAAATACTCATTATCACAGATTCAACTACAAGATATTTGGAACTGAGAAACCGGATGAAACCCAAAACCATCCAGTATATATTTGTGTGCCGATCGTATTCTGACTTCGGTCAATTTTAAAATTAGTGAAAGGAATCTCATGACTCAACAATTAGTCGTTCAAGATTTGGTGATTGTGGTTGCGGCCAAAAACCATTCCCCTTCGATTCTCAACCCAGACTTCCTCAAGTGCAGTGGTATTGTTCCTCAAGATTGGGATTTGGCAAGACAGCCAGTTTATACCAACAGTGCGGCTCAGGTCACATTCACGAATGGAATTAGCATTATTGCCGAACCAAATCGAGTGATTTTCATGGAGCCAATTGGCGACAAGACAATGTCAGAATTGAACATTGCAGAAATTGCTCGCAAATACGTACAAACCCTACCTAATGTAGAATATGAAGCTGTAGGTATCAATCCCAGAGGCTACGTTGCTTTTGCAGAGTCTCCAGATGCCGCTCGCTTCTACATGGCAGAAACTCTGTTGTCTCCTGGTGCTTGGCAATCCGAGGGAGATTCCCCCATGCGAGCTTCACTCAATTTGGTTTACAAATTCCAACGTGCTCCTTTCTACCTGAGCATCACTGAAGCAGCACTGCGTAAAGAAGATGAAACAACCACCCCAATCGTGATGTTTTCCGGCAGCTTTAGCTACGAACTGAGTGGTGACTCTGGAGCCGAAAAAATCAGCAACCTGCATAACTGCATCCAGAACTGGCAGACTGACTTGAACACTTACTCTGATATCATTAATCACAAATTTTTGAATAAAATATCTTCTAGCTTAAGAGTAGCTTCCGATGACTCTACAGTTTCCGTTCCGGCTACAGTTCCAGATTTATTTACTATGAGTGCTGCTGTCTAAATTCATTGAATTAGCTATTGGCTAATTGCTAATAGCTAATCTCTTGTTAAGAATCACTCATTAAAAAATTGGATTTCTAGTTAGAGATTATAAATCCCAAGACAATTGGCTTTGGGAGTATTCGGTAACGCCAATACTCGGCATGATAAAAAATTGCAGTGGCTCTTGAGATGAAAAGCTCGAGAGCCAAAGCGCCTGTTTAAAACCTATCTACCTTTTCACGAATTCATTATTTTTATTGAGGTCTATATGTCAGGGATGAATGAGATTTTCTCCACAAATGACTCATTGTCGTTAAATGACGGGTCAAAAACATCCTTGTTTCCAGATTCGTTGATATTGAGTACTGAAAAAGAAATTTCTCCAAGTCATCCCCCGACATCACCTGTTGGGTCTCCCAGCACAGACCTCTTCAACACTCCAGTATCTTCGACTTTTGTTTTTGAACAACCCAATACCATAGTTCCAAGCCCGCAGTTAAGAGAACAAACATCACTTGGAAGTTCAGTTACGAACACAGATCCCCTTACAGGAGGCACTGGCGATACCCCATTAGTTGGTATTTTAAGTCAGGATGAGATTAACTCAAGCCCTATCCTAACTGCAAGCAGCACTCCATCTATTCCATTCGACGCTGTAAGTAATGCAGTTCTGGGTAAAACCCAACCGCAGTATGCCATCACTCAGCTTGGTGAGACCGGGGATTTGTCAACGAAAACCCAATTAACAGACTCCATCTTAGAAGTTTTCCGTAATGAGGCTGCAGCACGTTGGGCTAGTTTGGGTATCACTCAAGAGGACAAACAGCAGCTTGAAAATGTCAAACTGCTGATTGCGGATTTACCAGGCTATCAACTGGGTTGGACTGAAGGAGACGTTGTGACTCTGGATGAAGACGCCGCAGGAAGTGGGTGGTTTGTCGATTCTTCTGTGGCTGAGGATAGTGAGTTTAGCAATATTGTGTCAGCAAGCGAGCTGCTGGCAAATGAAACCGATCCTGCTTTTGGGAGAGTAGATTTACTGACAGTCATAACTCACGAGTTTGGGCACGTACTTGGTATAGACCATGTGGGGACTGACAGAGTCATGAGCCCGACATTACCAAGAGGAACCCGACGCCTGCTCATAGCGGGTTTAGATAACTTGATTCGAGGGAATGACCCTATTAACGATGCAGCAGAACTAGCATTACCAACAATTTCTGCTAACAATGGCACCGTCAATAGTGACTTGAGCACAACGGATGTGATGAATCCGACTCGCAATGGTAGTTTTAGTGATGATTACGAGTTGATTAATTTCACAGTCGGAAAACTGGTCACCCTCAACTTATCGTCTCCGAGCTTTGACACTTATCTACAGCTGATAAATGCAGACACAGGACAAGTCATCGCTAACGATGATGGCTCTGGTGAAGGTGGTAGCTCGTTGCTGAGGTGGACGCCAATTGAAGGCATCAAGTATACAGTTCGAGTGACGAGTTATAGTAACAATGTAACAGGAACGTACACTCTGAATGCGAATGTTGGTGCGCCAGACTTACTGGTCACAAATGCAATTGCACCGACCACAGCCGCAGAAAGAAGCATAATTGCCCTGAGTTGGACCGTCACCAATCAGGGGGAAGTGGTGGCGACAAACGATTGGTATGATTACGTTTACTTATCAGACAACACCATCCTAGATAACTCAGACCGCTACATGGGCTATCTTGGGACTGGCGATCGAACGCCATTAGCACCTAGTGCCAGTTATACAGTGACCACAAATATGGCACTCCCAGAGCGCATCGGGGCAGGAAAACAGTATTTGCTATTTGTAGCCGATCGCGATAATTATCAAATTGAGGAAAGTGAAACCAACAACGTCCGGGCGGTTCCCATAGATATTACCGTACCGGATTTAGTCGTGACAGGAGCAACTGCACCGGTTGGGGTGACAGTAGGTAGCAGCGCTGAGTTAACTTGGACGGTGAAAAATGAAGGGAACGTAGAAGCTACCCACAGTTGGTATGACCACATTTATCTGTCCAACGATCTCACCTGGGATGGGTCAGACCAATATGTGAGTGTGTTTGATTCCGGTACATCCGGTACACCTGTGGCAGTTGGAGACACTTATACCCTGACCAAGACTGTTATTATCCCCAATACTGTTTTGGGAAATCGTTACCTGCTGTTTGTTGCTGACGCTAACAACAATCAATACGAAACAAACGAAAACAACAATGTTAAAGCAATTCCAGTTGAAGTGAACGCTCCAGACCTGATTGTCGCTGATGCAACTGCACCCAGTAGCGCGACATTGGGCGAGGAAATTACCGTGAACTGGCAAGTAACAAATCAGGGAAACGTGATTGCTGATGGTGATTGGTATGACTATTTTTACCTTTCAGATGACCAAGTCCTAGATGACTCAGACCAGTACATCTCCTACAAATGGACGGGTGAGTTAACTCCCTTAGCTAGCAATACTAGCTACAGCGCCACCCACAACTTGACCATTCCCACCCATGCCAAAGCGGGTAATCGTTACTTGCTGCTTGTTGCAGACCGCGATAACTACCAAGGTGAAACTAACGAGAATAACAACGTCAAAGCAGTTCCTATCTACATCAATGCACCTGAGTTAGTGGTTGCAGAGGCAAATACCCCCACCAGCGCTAACTCAGGAGACAGTATTGACGTTTCCTGGACAATTAAAAACCTTGGGGATACAACCAGCACAGGTCAGTGGTACGACCACGTCTTCCTATCCTACGACGCGGTTTATGACAGTTCGGATACCTATCTTACCTCTAACTACAACTCAATACAGTTAGCGCCATTGGGCAGCTACTCGGTGGAGCAAAATGTTACACTACCTACTTCATTTGTTGGCAGTCCGGGGAATCGTTATTTGTTGTTCGTTGCCGATACCAACAACTACCAAAGCGAAACTAACGAAGGCAATAACGTTTTAGCCGTACCGTTTACTATTAACGGGCAGAATTCAGACCTATCGCTGAGTGCAGCAACCGCTCCTAGTACAGCAGTCGTTGGGCAGCAAATTCCCATTGAATGGACTGTCACCAATTCTGGATCGGTAGCGACAACTAGCTATGATTGGTATGACTATGTCTACCTGTCTAGCACTCCTACACTCAATAGTGAGGCTGTTTATTTAACGTATGCTTATTCGGGCAACTACAACTCGTACCAACCCTTAGCCGTTGGAAGTAGTTACACCATTCAACGAAATGTCATCCTGCCAAATAATGTTAACGGCGATCGCTACCTGTTGTTTGTAGCGGATCAATACAACTACCAGGGTGATGCAGATAAGTCTAACAACGTCAAGGTAGTTCCCATCACGATTGAGGCTCCCGACCTTGTTGTGTCTAATGCTACTGCCCCCCAGCAGGCTTATGCAGGGGCAAGAATCGAAGCCAGTTGGACGGTGACTAACCAGGGAAACGGGAGTGCATTGCAGCCCCGGTGGAACTATGGCGACTACTACGGGTACGGGTCTTTGTCAGATTGGGTGTATTTGTCCGATGATGACACACTAGATACTAACACCGATACATTACTCAAGGATATACAAACCGAAAGGCTACTGCCGTTAGAAAGTGGCGCAGGTTACACAATAACACAGCTGCTCTCAGTGCCCAACACCGTTACAAAAGGCAGCAAGTACTTGCTATTTGCTGCCGACGGGGGGAAGAGCTTGGGTGAAACCAATGAGAACAATAATGTTAAAGCAGTTGCTATCAGCATTGTTGACCCCGATCCAAACCTACCCCTACTGCAATCGGGTAGCCCAGTCCAAAACCAAAATAGTCCTCAATCCTCAAGTAACCCCAATTATGGGACTTATGGTACGCTGGAAGCCTTGCTTGATGTTACTACTTTGACAGGGCTTTTGGGGGAATACTACGTACCTGGTGGTATTGTTAATAACTTTCCTAACTACGATGCCCTCGCTCCCCTTTTGACGAGAGTTGACCCTTGTGTCAATTTTGGTTCTACTTGGTACGACTTTGGTGCAAACTTAGGACAAACAGACCACTTCGCAGCACGCTGGACTGGCAAAATCAACATTGCCACTGAGGGGGATGTTACTTTTTCTATCAATAGCGATGATGGTGCGCGTCTTTACATTAACGATCGCTTAGTTGTTGACAATGGGGGAGTACATGGTTTTCAAGAACATTCTGCAACCATCTACTTAACGCCGGGACAGCACGATTTGCGTCTGGAGTATTTTGAATACGATTGGTACGCAGGCGTCACTCTCAGCTACACCCCAGTAGGCGGTAGCAAGCAGGTGATTCCCAGCAGCATCTTAACCCCAGCCCGCTTAACACCCCTTGAATCTGACTTGCGCTTGAGTGATGTGACAGCCCCAACAACCTTTGGACTGGGGCAAACTATCAGCACCAGCTGGACAGTGACAAATGTAGGTACTAGCAGTACTCAAAGTGCCTGGACTGACCAAATCTATCTTTCTGATGATACGACTCTAGACAGTAAAGACACCCGTCTGGGTAGTCCTGTGGGACGTACTACACCACTGGCAGAACTTGAGAGCTACACTCAAGCTCAAAACATTGTCATTCCCACCAATGCAGGATTGGGGAACAAGTACTTGCTGTTTGTCACCAATCCAGACAAACCTGAAAGCAATCGCACTAATAATGCCTACGCACTGCCCATTACCATCATTCCTCCAGACCTGATTGTCACACAGGCAACAGCTCCATTGACCGCATCTGAACGCGAATCGATTACTGTGAACTGGACGGTGAAGAACCAGGGAAGCGTACCGACACAGAGCAACGGTTGGTATGACTCGGTTTACCTGTCTGAGAACACCGTTTTCGATGATTCAGACCGCTATATGGGCGACTTCTGGATTAATGCTCAACTGGCAGAATCCGGAACTTACAGCAAAAGTCAGAAATTCACTTTACCAGAACGTACCGGGTCAGGGAAATGGTATTTATTGGTAATCACCGATCGCTATGGCAACTACCAAGCAGAAACCAGTGATGCTAATAATGTTTATGCCATCCCCATAGACATCACGATTCCCGATTTGACCGTTACCACTGGAAGTGCTCCCACAACTGCGGCAGTTGGTGATACTGTTTCAGTATCTTGGACGGTGAAAAATTCGGGGGCTGTATCAGCCGCATCTGACTGGTATGACTCGGTTTACCTTTCCGACGACAACAAATTTGATACAACAGACACTTACGTCACTAATTTTTCCCGTAATGCTTCCGAGCCCCTAGCATCAGGTGCCACCGATGTTCGTACTGGAGATCTTGTGATTCCCCAGGACAAACTGGGCGATCGCTATTTACTTATAGTCAGCGATCGTGGCAATTATCAAAGCGAAACTGACGAAACAAACAACGTTTGGGCAACTCCCATCACCATCACTGCTCCCGATTTAGTCGTCTCTGATGCAACCGCCCCAATTGCCGTAGGACTAGGGGAAACCGTATCAGTCTCGTGGAGTGTGACCAACTCTGGAGATGTTATCGCCTCACGGGATTGGTATGACTCAATATATCTCTCAGACGATACAACCTTTGATGGCTCAGATGAATACATCACTGACCATTGGAATTATGAGACAACCCCATTAGGGGCTCTCTCTAGCTACAACGTTACTTCCAATGTAACTATTCCCACTTACGTCAAAGCGGGCAACCGTTACTTGCTGTTTGTGGCTGACCGCCATAACTACCAAGGCGAAACAAACGAGAACAACAATGTCAAAGCAGTTCCTATCTACATTAAGGCTTCAGACCTCGTAGTTTCTGATGCTGGTGCTTCTGCCAATTCTGTTGCTCCGGGTTCTACTTTCGAGCTGTCTTACACTGTCCAAAACCAGGGACAAATTGCTACAAACCCTCAGTACAACTGGTGGTATGGTCGTGGCTGGTACGACCACATTTACTTATCCAACGATGCCATTTACGATAGTTCCGATTCTTACCTGAATGAGCGTTGGATAGACACAGAAACTTCACTTGCCGTTGATGGTAGTTATACGGTCAGTAACATCAATGTCACCTTACCCAACAATTCAGTAGGTCAACCCGGAAGCCGTTATTTGCTATTTGTCAGCGATCGGTATAACAATCAAAATGAGAGTGACGAGCGCAATAATGTCAAGGCAATCCCCATCACAATTACGGGTGAGAATGCAGACTTAGAGGTTACAACCGCAACAGCCCCAAGCGTGGTATCAACGCAGCAGAATATCTCTGTTTCTTGGACGGTTAAGAACACGGGTACATTAAGTGCATCAGCAGACTGGTATGATTTTGTTTACATCTCCAGCGATAATACCCTCGATGCTAGCGATACCAGAGTTGGAGATCAATGGGTATGGTCTCAAATACCATTGGCAGCAAACGGGGAGTACAGCCTCAACCGTAATATTACAATTCCCCAAGACAGAACAGGCAGTCAATACTTGCTGTTTGTCGCTGATGCTTACAACTACCAGAGTGAACTCAGCAAAGCCAACAACCTCCGCGCTGTCCCAATTACAGTCCTAACTCCTGATTTGGTAGTCACTGATGCCACTGCCCCTGCTAAGAGCTATCCCAGCACGCAGATTGAGCTAAGCTGGAAAGTGAAGAATCAGGGCAATACAAGTGCTAATACGGGCTGGTACGATCGCATCTATTTATCAGATGACACAACTTTCAACACCAGTACAGATACCCTGCTTAAAGAAATATGGATGGGTAACTTGACTCCTTTAGCAGTTGAGAATGACTACACTGTTAGCCAGCTCTTAACGTTGCCAAGCACCATCCCAATCGGGGGTCGTTATCTGTTGATAGTCACAGATATCCATAATGCTCAAGGAGAAACTAACGAAAATAATAATATCAGGGCAATCCCGATTGTCATTGGGGATGCGGAACCGGACTTAACAATTACCACCGCCACTGCTCCAAGCACAGCTGTCTTGGGAGAAACGATCGCACTCAACTGGACTGTACTCAACCAAGGCAACAGACAGGCAACCGCAGACTGGTACGACACAATTTACCTGTCTGATGACCAAACTCTTGATGCTAGCGATGTGGCGGTTTCGGATCAAAACGTAGCTGAAAAAACCCCACTTGCTGTGGGTGCAACCTACAACTTTAACCGCAACATTACCATTCCCAACACCACTGTGGGGAATCGCTATTTGCTGATTGTTGCAGATGCAGGTTCCCAACAAAGTGAAACAAACGAAACCAATAATCTCCGGGCAGTCCCGATTACCCTAACTGCACCGGATTTAGTCGTCAGTAGTGCTAGCACTGGGGTTTCTGCTGCCACTTGGGGCGAAACTATCCAGGTTGAGTGGACGGTCACAAACACTGAAACACAGACGGCGGCGACTACTTGGAGCGACCAAATTTATCTGTCGGATGACACGATCCTAGACGGCACCGATCAATTTGTTGCTAGCTTCAGCGCGTCAGAGTTTATGCCAATGTCGGGCAATAGCAGTTACACCCAAGCTAGCAAGAACATTACCATCCCCACTCACTCGGGAACTGGTAGTAAATACTTGCTGTTTGTTGCCGATGCCAACAATGCCCAAGGTGAGACCGATAACAACAACAATACCAAAGCCATACCTTTCTTTGTTAAGGCACCGAATCTCCAAGTTTCTCAGGCCAGTGCGCCCACCACAGCAACATGGAACGAGAGCATCAATATCTCAGTGACGGTGACAAATCAAGGTACGGGGGATGCCCTATCTGATTGGTGGGATTCTGTTTACCTGTCTGCCAATCCTACTTTAGATAGTAACGATATTTACTTAGGTAACCTATCGGCAGCCAATCAAAGCCCTCTAGAATCTGGTGCAAGCTACAGTAAAAACCACAACGTGACTATCCCATCTGTCACTCCTGGTGACTGGTATTTGTTGATTGCCACTGACAACAATGGTAACCAACTTGCAGAAATCAATGAAACAGACAATGTACGTTCTGTAGCTTTGTCGGTGACAGCCCCGGATTTAGTTGTTTCTGCTGTGAGCGCTCCACAAAACAGCATTTTGGGTGCAACAATTTCAGTGAGTTGGACTGTCACTAACCAGGGAACTGGCGCAGCGCTGGCTGATTGGTGGGACCATGTTTACCTTTCAGCAAACCCGACTTTAGATAGCAATGACACATCAATTGGCTACCAGTGGGCAGGAGAAAACACGCCACTGGCTGCAGGGATGAGTTACACCAACGAGCTCAATATCACCCTTCCTAAGGTCGAACAAGGAACTTGGTATTTATTATTTGCGACTGACCTTGACAATTACCAACCTGAGACAAACAACAATAACAATGTCACACCAGTTGCCATTGAATTGGGTGCGCCGGATATTGAACTAACTGCTGCGACTGCTCCATTAACTGCAAGCGTAAACCAAACAATTCAGGTGGGCTGGACTGTGACTAACACGGGGAATATTACCGCCCCGGCAGATTGGTGGGACTCGGTTTACCTGTCGGATAATACAACCTTAGATGACAGCGACACTCAACTGGGTGCCTTATCAGCAACCAATGAAACGCCCTTGGCGGCGCTGACTCACTATACTCAAACCTTGAATGTTACTCTTCCTGGCACAATACGGGGTAACAAGTACCTGCTCTTTGTCACCGACCGCGATAATACACAAGGCGAGAGTAACGAAAGCAACAATGTACGCTTCTTACCCCTCACAATTAATGCTCCCGATTTAATTGTCTCTGATGCCACCGCTCCAAATCGTGCCATCTTGGGTGAGACTATTGACGTTTCTTGGACGGTTGCTAACTCCGGTATTGGAGACGCTTTTGCTGATTGGTATGATAGCATTTACCTGAGCGATGACACCAACCTCGATGCCCAAGATACTTCTGTTGCTGACTATTGGAACGCAGACAACACCCCATTAGCCTCACAAGCCACTTACCCCGTTACGCGTAAAATTACTATTCCCTTCACCACTACAGGTAACCGCTACCTCCTATTTGTAGGAGATCGCACCAATTTACAGGGGGAAACAAACGAAAATAATAATATTAAAGCTATCCCCATTACTCTGGGCTCGATTGACCTTGTACCAACTATTACCACATCTCCCACCACAGTCACATCCGGTACAACTGTGTCCTTGGGGTGGTCGGTCAGCAATACTGGTACGGCATCAGTTACAGATAATTGGGTAGACCGCATCTATCTATCAATAGATAATAAGTTTGATTCTAGCGATTTGTTCCTCAAGCAGTTCCAGCACGATCGCCCCCTAGGAGCAAGCAGCAACTACACCACACAACTTGATGTAGACTTACCTATAGAATTCAGTGGTAATTACTACTTACTTCTAGTTACTGATGCCGATGGCCAAGTCAAAGAAATATCAGGTGAAGAAAATAATGTTGCCTACAGTGCGGTACAAATTCAACTAGGAGAATACGCAGATCTAGCTGTATCGAACGTTACGGTATCATCATCTCTCATCTTGCGCGACCAAGTCCCTGCACCTGCAACCCTTGGGGTAAATTGGACGGTCACCAACACCACCAACGGTACAGGTGCGGGTCAAGCTAGCAAATGGTACGATCGCATTATTGCCAGTGCTGACTCAGAAATAGGTAATAACGACGATATTGTATTGGCAAGCTTTTTACATGAAGGTGCTCTGGCAAAAGGAGCATTTTACCAGAGAACGGAAGTCATTGCGCTTCCCAACTACTTACAGGGCAAGTATAAATTATTTGTTCAAACAGACGCAGATATCCGAGATGAGAATGGCAAAATCATTTATTCGGTATTTGAAAACGGACTTGAAGCCAATAACACCGCCGGATCGCCATCTCAATTCGCCGTCGCCCTCAAACCTTATGCAGATTTAGTTGTCACAAAAGTTGAAACAAACGCAACCGCAAGCACCGGATCGTTCTTCAGGGTAAACTGGGAAGTGAAAAACCTTGGGATTAGTGTCACTGATAGCGCTTCTTGGTACGACAGAGTACAGCTAGCACGTAAAACAGAAACAGGTTCATTTGAAATTCTTCGCACCCTTGACTCTTTTGACCGTACCGGCGCACTTTCTCACGAGTCAGGGAAAAACACCTACACCCGCTCTCGAGATGTCTTCATACCCTACGACCTTGAACCTGGTACATACTACCTTGGGGTCACCACCGCCGGTAGTAACAATCCTTACGAATTTATCTACACCGACAACAACACCTCATTCTCTCAAGCCATTGAAATCGCACGGGGTAACACACCTGACTTATTCGTCAATCGCATCAGCACCATACCCGAAGCACTTGCAGGTAGTAAAATTGACGTCACATGGCAGGTATTTAACTCCAATGCACTCAATACCGGTGATGGGGGTGGAGAGTGGTATGACTCTGTTTACTTGCGGAACATCGCCACGGGATTTGTATATGGTTTGGGAAGCTTCAAGCAAACAAACGGACTGGTTGCAGGTAAGTTTTATACCCAAACCGAATCATTTACCTTAGATTCTCGCCTTGAAGGGACTTATGAAGTTGTTGTTGAAACCAATATAGCTGATAGGTACGGCAATCGTGGCGTGTACGAACAAGCAAACGCACTCGCCAACAACACCCTCACTTCAACGTCCAATCTGACAGTTATCCTCCCCAACCGTCCCGATTTGCGCGTCAACAGTATAGATGTACCTTTAACAAGCGTTTCTGCAGGAGGTACCGCATTCGCTAGCTTTGAAATCATCAACCTCAGTCAAGTTGAAGCCAAAGGCAAATGGGTTGATAATGTGTACTTATCTTTAGATGGTTTTATTGATAGTGGCGATACTTTAATTGGCAGCTTCAATAACGATAGCGCTCTTTTAGGGCTTGGAAAATACAAACACGATTTAGCTAACTTTGAAATTCCCAAATATTTCCGCGACCGCGCATATATTATCGTCCAAACTGATGCAGGAAATAGTATCAACGAATACCCACAGGATGGAAATAATACTCTAGTTAAGGAATTGAAGATAACATCGCTACCACCTGCAGATTTGGTTGCAAATCATGTTGTCAGCCCCGACCAAGCGTTTGCAGGGGCAAAAATTAAGGTAAACTATAAAGTTACTAACTCTGGTGCTGGTGAAACCGATCGCGATCGCTGGACTGACTCAATTTGGCTGACGCGCACATCTGGTCGTCCGTCCTCTAACAGTCGAGAAGGTGGCGAGCGAGATATTCTTCTAGGGAATTTCACACATACAGGAACGCTTCAAATCAAAAATGATTACAACGGTACCAACTTCTACGAAAACGAAGTTGAGGTAACACTACCAACTGTTTTACAAGGTGGACAATGGTACATCACAGTCTGGTCGGATGCGTACAATAATGTTTACGAAGATACCTTTAGTAATAATTCCAATCAAAACGACGCCAACGAACTTGACAGCAACAATTACGCATCAAGTCCAATAGAAGTTTTACTACCCGCCGCTCCTGATTTACAAATTGTATCGGTCACGCCAACTGAAGTGGCAATGGGTGGAACACCGTTCAAAGTCACTTGGACGGTCAAGAATAATGGAAATGTCGATATTACCTCTGGGTCGTGGTATGATGAGGTTTACCTTACCGATGCACCTAGCCTCGAAGCATCTACGGTAAAATGGTATCTTGGCAATGTTGGACGCGACCAACAACTCGCACGCTCAGCTACCTACACGAGTGAGTTAGAAACTGTCCTCTCCCCTGGTGCGACGGGTCAATACATTATCGTCACAACCAATCCATTAAAAGAAATTTGGGAAGGTCCCTATACCAACAACAATACTTATGTTGCTCCTACTCTTGTCACCAGCATAAGTGCCGATTTTGCTGTCACCAATATCAAAACCTTTACCCCCAACTATTCTGGTGACCCCACGACAATTGAATGGACGGTCACAAACAATGGTGCATCTGTCTGGGAGGGAACAAGATACTGGTACGATGAAGTTTGGATTTCTAAAGAAAGTACTTTTAATGGTAGCAACGCCACTTTCTTGGGATTGTTCGCGCAAAATCTCCCGAAATCTGGATTGGGTACGGGTCAATCTTACACCCAAAAGCAAACCGTCACCCTCCCTGTCGGTATTAAAGACGACTATTACATCCACGTCTTTACGAACTTGAGCCTAGCGGATGCTTCAAGAAGTGGTGGTTTACCAGCGACAGGCTGGTTAAGTAACTATTGGGAACGTGTAGGATATGAAACCAGTGCCTATGAAGATACCTCGAATAATTATAAATCGGCAAAAATTCCAGTTATCTTCCGCGAAGCCGATTTAGAAATTAGCAACCTTCAAATCGAAACTCCTCAACCGGGAATTGCACCCACCTCCGGGGAAACTATAGCTGTCAACTGGAAGGTTAGCAATATTGGTACGCGAGATACCCGCGAAAGCATTTGGTACGATCGCGTATATCTTTCCATCGGTAAAGACGATAATAGTTTGGATGCTCAAGATATTTTCCTAGGTGAGTACAAGCGCACTGGTATCTTAAAACAAGGTGAATCCTACACCCAACGTCAGGAATTTATCCTTCCAGATAACATATCTGGTGACTTCAAAGTCATAGTGTTTACCGACTCGAACTATAATTTTGCTCCCTACAGAGAGAATAACCTGGGATTTGAGTGGTATGTGAGCCGTGAAATGGCTCGCGTACCGGAATTTAGTAAGGAAGATAACAACCAAGCGTTAGCAGATTTATATATTGAGTTTACCGAAGCACCTGACTTGCAAGTCACCGCACTTGAAGTTCAAGAACAGCGTGCTTTGAGAGGACAAAAACTCAACCTTGAATATACCGTTACCAATCGCGGAGGAAACACACCACCGCGACAAAGCGAGTGGAACGATTTAATTTACCTCTCACGCGATCGCAAACTCGATATCTTAGCTGACCGCTACCTTGGTTCCATTCCACGTACTGGTGGGTTGAATGGCAATTCCAGTTATACTAATTCTTCCAGCTTTTATCTCCCTACCGACCTTGATGGTTCGTACTATGTCTTTGTTGTGACTGACCCAACTCTATCCAATCCACGTGGTAACGTGTTTGAAGGTAGTAACGAAGGCAATAACAATAAGCATAGCGCCCAACCTCTGATTATTGAACTGCCACCACCTGTCGATTTAAAAGTCACAAATATTACCATTCCTAATAGCACCCAAGTGGGAGACCCCGTGACGGTGAAATGGAGTGTTGTTAATGATAGCAATAACTCCATGACCGGAAGTTGGACAGATGCGGTCTACTTGTCTAATGATGACAAATGGGATATTGGCGATCGCTTAATCGGGCGCAAAACTTTCAGTGGAACTCTTGCTGGTATAGACCCAACCACTCTGACTCCAGGTAGCTACGAACAGTATATCGATATATCTGACAATATTTTCTTACCGGGAGTTACTCCAGATAACTACCGCCTCATCGTCCGCACTGATATTTTCAATGAAGTTTACGAAGGAGTTGAAGGTGGGGAAAGCAACAACTTGAAAGCATCAGAAGATTCATTTAAAGTGAATGCTTCTGGGTTGCAACTGAATGTCGGTCAAGCAACAACTCTGACCAAAGGACAAGAACGGCTATTTGAACTGAACGTCGATGCGGGACAAACAATCCGCATCACAACGGATGGAACTGAGGCGAGTGGGAATGAAATTTACGTCGGCTTTAACGTTTCCCCCACCAGCACAAAATACATCACCGCCTCAAAGGGAATCATTGGTTCCGACCAAACCGCGATCGTTTCCAACACGCAACAAGGCAAATACTACGTATTATTACGTGGAATCTCAGGAAATGAAACACCTGTAACCATTAAAGCAGAAGCCTTACCATTTGGCATCACCGATATAGCGACTGACAGAGGTGGTGACAGCCGCTACGTTACGACCACCATATCCGGGGCGCAATTTCAGAAAGGAGCAACAGTCAAACTCGTGCGTCCGGGAATTGGCGAATATATTCCCGACCGTTGGGAGGTGGTAGACAGTACCAAGATTACCGCCATCTTTGATTTGAGGAATGCTCCCCACGGGTTGTATGATGTAAAAGTTACGAACCCTGATGGCGAGAGTGCGATCGTTCCATACCGCTATTTAATCGAACGCGCCATTGAAACTGATGTCACCGTTGGACTGGGCGGACCAAATATACTTGCGCCTGGGGAAACTGGTAATTACGCCGTATCGGTGAAAAGTTTAACAAATATCGACACCCCTTACGTCCACCTCAGCTTTGGCATTCCCGAACTTGGCTCAAACCCAATTTTGGAACTTCCTTACGTACAATTTAGCTCAAACTTAAGCGGACAACCGCAAAACAATCCCCAAGGAAAACTGGATGACGTCCCCTGGGCTTCGATTGTCTCAAATGTTAACCTCAACGGACAAATCCTCGCACCCGGTTACATCCTCGACCTACCAAACGCCGGATTTACAGGTGCAAACTTCAGCGTCCAAATCTACCCTGGATTCCAGGAACTCTTGCAACGCGAACCAGAACTGTTAGAGGATTTAAATGGTGACGATTTGGCGTTCAAATTCCCCATTGTCGCCACCGCAACGGCGATGACCCGTGCTGAATTTGTCGCCGAACAAAAACTTGAAGCTCTGAGGTTGCGTTCTGCTATTCTCCAAGATAAAACAGCAACCCCCACCCTAACCATTTTAGCCGCCGATGCCGACACTTGGACAAACGCATTCCTAGCTGCCTTAGAACAAGCTGGGCTGCTGCGACCGGATAACGTTGCTCCTCCCATCCGAGAAAACCCGCAAGTTATTAGTTTAATGGCGACATTAGCTACCGGGTTGTTGGTAGGACCTGCGGGTCAAGCAATCACCTCCACAGGTAATTTGGTGAGCTTCTTTGAAAACATCCGCAAATGGTACGGTCACGATGCCAGTAAAATTGGTAGCAACGACATTCCCAACCTCCAACAATTTGACCGGGGATTGTCAAGAGCGACGCAAAAGCAAGCATTTAATATCTACGTTCCATTTAAAGACGCCAGAGTAGAACTACCTCCCGGTGTCGCCATCCCTGCACCCAATTTTAACAGTGCCTTTATAACACCCAGCAGTACCAGTAACCTCGTCTCCCTTACCGGACCCTTAGGTTACGGCAACAATAATATTATCCCAGTTGGTGTTGAACTTCCCTACACGATCCGGTTTGAAAACGCCGGTACCGCACCAACAGCAGTAGGCAAAGTTCAGTTAGTGACCAAACTCGATAGTGACTTAGATCCACGCACCTTCCAACTTGGGGGGATTAAGTTGGGTGATATTCAAGTCAATATTCCGACAGGGAGGAGTTTTTTCCAAGGGGACTTTGATTTTACTGCGACTAAAGGGTTTATTCTAGGAGTCAGTGCGGGAATTGACTTAGCCACCAACACCGCGAGTTGGTTGTTAGAAGCCATTGACCCCAATACTCTGGAAGTTGTACAAAACCCGAATGTTGGTATTTTATTACCCAACGATGCCAAAGGAGCAGGTGCGGGATTTGTTAGCTACACCATTGCAGCCAAGGAAAACAGTATTACGGGAACAGAAATTACCAGCAGTGCAAAAGTCCTGTTTAATACTGCTTCCCCCATCGATACCAATCGCATCGTAAATATTATTGATGGCGTTGCACCCACTGCTACTCTTAACGTAACTCCACTCAATAGTGAAAACTCACCTTCCCTCACTCCCTCCCTCTCCCCCTCACTAACCGATTATCGCGTAACCTGGAATGCAACTGATGATGCTTCTGGTTCTGGTGTCAAACATATCACCGTTTACGTTGCCGAAAATGGCGGTGATTTCAAAGTCTGGAAGTCGCAAACTCAAGAAAAAGAAGCAATATATAGCGGTTTAGCAGGTTCAAGATACGAATTCCTCGCCCTCGCAACTGACAATGCAGGTAACAAACAAGCGCCCCCATTGGGAATTATCACCCCCAACGATGGATTTAGTGTCAACTTAGGTAGTATTCCTACTGTTAGTGCTACTACCAAACCGGATATCCTACCACCCGCACCACCATCGCAACAAATTTCCACCAACGAGTTATTTATTCAAGCAAAAGCCGAGAATAATACTCCCGCAACCTTACCCACTACCAACAAACCTGAGTTTGAAATTGTATTGCGTCCGTTTAGTGCAAGTGCGTTTGCAACAGGTATACCTAAGAGTCATGGTAATCTTGGCGCGATGGCGATCGCTGTCCTACCAGATGGTACAGTACTAGCAAGTGGTGGAACTAACCGTGGTTCTCTCTATCGCTTCTCCTCACAAGGAACCCAAACTTCCCCCACTCCCCTAGTGACGCTATCGCAACCCATATTTGATATGTCAGTTGACCGTAATGGTACGCTATGGGCGACTACAGGTGGTGGTCCGTTACTGCAACTTAATTCACAAACTGGTCAAATTGTCAAGCAATACGGTGATAGCATCACTCAAACACTGGCAATTCATCCAACAACAGGGTCGATCTATGTTTCTTCCGGAAACGGAATTGAAATTTTCAACCCGATCGCGGAAACATTTACTCACTACAGTGACTTGCGGGTTGACAGTTTGGCATTTGCTCCTGATGGTAGCTTGTGGGGAACATCATGGCCGGACAGAGGGCTTGTTGTCAAATTTGATGCCAAAGGTCGTGCCCAACAAATGCTATCCTTCTCTGAAGAAGTCGATTCCCTGGCGTTTGGGGCGACTGGTAGCCGTTTGGCTGGATTGGCATTTGTTTCCACCAATAACGGTGACGTATTGATGGTGGATTTAGCAACGCTGCAACATATCAAAGTAGCGACTGGCAAGCAGGATGGTACCACATGGGGTGAAAATATTGAAGTGACTCCCGATGGTCGGGTTTTAATCAGCCATTCCGGTCAAATCGATGTCCTCAATCCGACTCTCGCACCAAAAGTCTCTGCTACTAACCCGGTTAAAGATGCGATCGTTGCATTGCCACAAAACATTATTTCCGTTACCTTCGACTCGGATATGTTTGCAGGCGCAAGCAACTATCTGGCGTCGGTACTCAATCCAAATAATTACCAGTTAATTGGTGGTAATAGCAACATCATTAATCCCGTATCAGTACGCTACGATACAGCAACGAAATCTGCATTGCTTGGTTTCAACACCTTTGATGCGGGTAATTATGAATTTAAGGTACTGCAAAATATCAAGAGTACCGCAGGCGTTGAGTTAGAAACAGCATACAGCGAGAGATTTACGACTGTATCCAATTTCTCTAGTCTAGTTGATTTTAACTTCAGCAATGCTAGAAGTCACCGCGCTGAGGGGACAATATCCTTTGATGTCACAATTACCAGTAAGGCAGACCAGGATTTATTATTACCTGTCATGTTGCTACTTGACCCAAGTGCAACATTTACAGGAGTCCCCAACGGCGCAGTGGGACGTACAGATTCTGGTGCGTATTTACTTGATTTGAAGGATAGCTTACCCGATGGAAGATTAAAGTCTGGCGCATCTACAACAGTACGCACCATTACTGTCAATAACCCCGATGCCTTGAGGGTTGAATTTACACCGGGCATCTACGCAATGCCGTATCCCAACCTTGCCCCAGTCATTACCTCAACTGCAGTAACAACAGCAACCCTAGGTCAAGATTATAGCTATCAAATTTCAGCGTTTGACCCAGATGGTAGTGTCCTAGGATACCTGCTCTACGATGCACCAACAGGAATGACAGTTGATGCTAACGGGTTAATTAATTGGACTCCCGTTGCAGGTAGCACTCTTCAAGAGAAGGTTGTCCTTTACACCTATGATTTGCGCGGTGGTTATACAACACAATCCTTTACTATCAATGTCGCAGGTGCAAATAATAAACCCGTATTTACAACTCCTGCGGTTTCCGGTGGAACGATCGCTACTAACGACAGTGGTATAACTATTCGTAGTGCAGAAGGTAAAACCCTACAAATTAAAGTTGCTGCCAATGACAGCGATCGCGATAAACTGACCTATTGGGCTCCTAATCTTCCTGGTGGTGCGGTATTTGACCCCAAAACTGGTATTTTGACTTGGACACCCAATTACTCATGACCAATGACAAATGACTAATGACCAATAACTAATCTTGAACATGACGTACTGCCAATTTGTGTAGTGGCAGACTGATAATACAAGAAAATGTTAAGAAATATGACAGTGCGGTTGTTATTCTTAAAGTCATCAATAGAGTTTCCCAGTCAGGGAGAACAAGTTTCTGAATAGCAAAAGCAACACAGTAAACGAGCCAGTAAGAAAAGCTCATTCTAAACAGAATTTTCTCTGTTTCTTCTATTTCATTCTTGTGTTGCTTGTCTTCCCACAATAAAAGCAAACCTACAATACAAGCTACAAAGGAAACAGCAACTACAGAACCGTGACAAATGAAACTTAATGATTGCATTGGTATTTACCCCAAAAGTTTCTATTGGAGATAAGTCTAAAGGAATAGCCTTTTGAGATAAGCAAATAGTTACAAACTGAAATAGATAAGTAGCTTTTTTGTAAAAAAATATAAAGAAAATATAAGTTAGTTGTGAGTTGTGAGTAGCTACTCACAACAACAAAGCACTAACAATTTTGCTCTTCACAAGCACCAATACTCACCCAACTACTCGAACCATCTTGCCAATGTTCTTTCTTCCAAATGGGAGCATTGTGTTTGAGGGTATCAATCGCATAGCGGCAAGCTTCAAACGCTTCAGAACGGTGGGGACAACCTACTGCGACTAGAACGCTAATTTCACCAACTTGTAAACGCCCAATGCGATGGTGAATGACGACGCGATTGACAATCGGCCATGAAGAGCGAATATCAGCAGCAATTTGATAAAACACACGCAAAGCCATAGGTTCATAAGCTTGATACTCTAGAGCAACCACAGGTTGACCATTGGTTTGATTGCGAACCATTCCACTCATAACCACCACAGCCCCATTAGATAGGTCATCAGCTTTAGCGTAAACTTCATCCAGAGACAATGGCGCAAAGGTAATGGCAAAGCCATCTTCGGTTTTTGGTTTTATGGGAGTTGCAAATCGATTTGTTACAGCCAAATTCATTTTTGGTAATTTTTATGTAAATCGGTACAAGTAAAGTTATCTGGTTAAAGTCGTTCTTTGTCGTTTGTCATTTGTCAGGGTTATGGTAAGGTTTACATTCCTTAACAAACTTGGTTTTATTTCTACCGACTGACTTAATTCTTGTTCTTAGAGTTACAGCGATAGGGGAAAAACGCCCACAAGTATGTGGGGAATTCAAAAACCTTGATACGTCCTTCAAACTGCAATCCCTACTCTGACAACAACCTTTAGCAGGTATTTGCAACAATTATAACAATTTAAATATTAACAGACTTTTACGAAATTATACGCAACTACTGTATAATTTCAAAAAATTTACTGAAATCCGGAAAAAAAGTCGTCATCCCCCTTTAGGCATATTAATATAGTTAAGTAACAAAATCATTTATAAACTTCTAACAAATCAATTAGTAAGTCGATTGAGTTAACAAATATGGTAACCACTTAATTAACCAGGGAAACAGTTGTCAGTTAGGGCTACCGCATGAAGGCACTCTGAGCGACAAATTTCGCTTTCAAAAGTTGAAAATTTCGATATATATAATTCTCACAAGCTGAAAATCTAGATATCTATGGCTCTCATCAACAAACTCACAGGTAGCAAGAATTTCCTGCAGCCGCCCTGAAAATCTCCATATTGATTATCTCTAACAACTGCGAGTTACAGCATTTTGAAAGCCATAATTCAGCAAAAGTAGGAAAAGATATAATGAGTTCCTTATTAAAAAATGAAGCAGCGAGGTTAAAAGTTCTCCATCACTATCAGATTCTCGACACTTCACCGGAAGAAGCATTTGACGATTTAGCATTCCTCGCAGCCCAAGTGTGTGCGACACCAATTTCACTCATCAATTTTATAGACACTAACCGTCAGTGGTTTAAAGCAAAAGTGGGGCTGGATGTGGAAGTAATGCCAGTAGATTTAGGTTTTTGCTCCTATTGTGTTGAACAACGCGATATTGTAGTTATTCCTGACACCTGGGCGGATCGACGGTTTGCCTGTAACCCTGTAGTTACCTCTGCCCCCTATGTAAGATTTTATGCTGGGGTTCCTTTAATAAGTCCAGAGGGAGAAGTTATAGGTACTTTATGTGTTATCGATCGCACACCACGCCAGATGAAGTCGGAACAAGTAGAGTCGCTCAAAGCAATTAGTCGCTTGATTATGAGGCAACTGGAACTACGCCGGAACTTAACTGAGGTAGCAAGTATAAAAAATGATTATAAACAGGCACAAGAAGCATTACGGCAAAGTGAATCTGTACTCAGCAGTTTCTTTGACAGTGCGCCAATGATGATGGGCATTGTTGAACTGGCAAACAATGAAATCCTGCATACTTCTAATAACGCTGCGACAGCAAAATTCTTCGGCATCACCCCAGCAGAAATGCGAAATCGCCTTGCTAGAGACATGGGTATGTCACAGAAGTACGTAGGTGATTGGATTAATTATTACCGTCAAGCAGAACGCACTCAATCACCTGTAACCTTTGAATATCCCCACGAAACAGCTGATGGTGACAGATGGCTGAAGGCTACAGTCTCGGCAATTGTGGAGGATTATGGAAAATGTCAGCGATTTGCGTATATTGTTGAAGATATTACCATACGCAAACAAGCAGAACAAAAAATCCGCGAACAAGCAGCGTTACTTGATATAGCTACGGATGCAATTGTTGTGCGAGATTTGAAAAATAAAATTTTGCTATGGAATAAAAGCGCAGAAAAACTTTATGGTTGGGATGCGAAAGAAGCTCTTGGTAAAAATGCTGATGAAATTTTATATAACGAACCGATAACACAACATTTAGAAATTTACAAAAACATTTTAGAGCATGGTTCTTGGCAAGGGGAATTGCAAAAAATTACTAAGTCTGGCAAAGAAATTCTAGTTGAAAGTCGTTGGACACTAATAAGAGATGAATATTATCAACCCAAATCTATTCTTGTTGTGGATACTGATATAACTCAGAAAAAACAACTGGAAAAGCAGTTTTTACGCGCTCAACGCATGGAGAGTATCGGAACTCTTGCTAGTGGAATTGCTCATGATTTGAATAATGTTCTTTCTCCAATTTTAATGTCAGTCCAAATGCTCAAAATGAAATGTCAGGATGAACGCAGCAAGGAAATACTAACAATTGTGGAAAATAATGGCAAACGCGGCGCTAATTTGGTTAAACAAGTTCTTTCTTTTGCACGTGGAATGGAGGGCGATCGCACTGTCCTCCAAATCAAGCATCTCATTGCGGAAATGAAGCAAATTGTCGAGCAAACATTTCCAAAATGCATAACTGTTCAAACAGAGATTCAGTCAGACCTGTTGCCAGTGCAAGGTGATAGTACTCAATTGCATCAAGTTCTAATGAATTTGTGTCTTAACGCTAGAGATGCAATGCCTAAAGGTGGAACTTTAACAATCTCAGCTAAGAACGTGTTCATTGACGAAAACTTTGCTAGGATGCATCTTGATGCTAAAGAAGGGTCTTACATTGTTCTCACAATCACTGATACAGGCGTAGGTATTTCCAATGAGCTTTTAGATAGAATTTTTGAACCATTTTTTACAACCAAAGAATTTGGTAAAGGAACTGGGCTGGGGCTATCAACAGTTATGGGCATTGTTAAAGGACATGGTGGTTTTATTAGCGTGTCCAGCAGCTTGGGTAAGGGCACAATATTTAAAGTCTATGTGCCAGCTATCCATACAGTGGCTATGCAATCTGTGGAAGATTTGGATATACCAACAGGATTTGGAGAATGGATTTTAGTGGTAGATGATGAACCTGCTGTGCGAGAAATTACCAAAACTTCTTTAGAAAATAATAATTATAAAGTAATGACTGCTAGTGATGGCATAGAAGCAGTAGCGTTATATGCTCAGTACAAAGATAAAATTAGTGCGGCAATTGTAGATATGATGATGCCAAACATGGATGGAGCCACTGCTATCTGTGCTTTGCAAAGAATGAACCCTCTTTTGAGTATCATTGCTGTCAGTGGATTGGCTACAAGCGATCAAGTGCTATTCAATAAAACAGCTGTACCCACAATATTTTTGCCAAAACCCTATACAGCACAGGAATTATTAAAAACTCTACACACAGTCATTGGTCAATAATTCTTTGTTCTTTGTCTTAAACTAGTGACAAATGATAAAAGACAAATAATAAATGACTAATATAATACTGGTTGTAGACGACGATGATATTACACAGTTACAAATGCGGGGACTCCTGGAAAGAGAAGGGTACCGGGTGATAGAGGCAAGCAATGGTCAGCAAGCTTTAAAATTGTATAAAAAATTACAGCCAGATATAGTACTGCTAGATGCTATTATGCCCACGATGGATGGGTTTACCTGTTGTTCTCAATTACAAACACTTCCTGGTGGTACAGAAACACCCGTATTAATGATTACTGGGCTTGCGGATGAGGTATCAGTAGAGCGTGCTTTCGCAGCTGGTGCGACAGATTACGTTACCAAGCCAATTCAATGGCAAGTTTTGCGTCAGCGAGTGCGTCGTCTATTGGAAGCCCGTCGTGCGATGCAAGAATTACAACAGCAAACTCAGCAGGCCCAGAGACGAGAGGCTCAACTCAGGATAGCATTAGAAGCCGCTCGCATGAGTACTTGGGATTGGGACATGACAAGTAACAAAGTGGCTTGGTCAGATCGTTTCAAAGCACTTTTTCCTTTGGAAAATGAGATTGAAGGTACATCCTATGAAGCTTTTATTGAACGCCTTCATCCCCAAGACCGTGATTTTGTCAACCGTTCAGTGAAACAGGCTCTTCAAGAAGGAACTGAATACGACATTGAATTCCGGGTTCTTTGGCAAGACGGTACTATTCATTGGATGGCAAGCAAGGGAGTTGTTTTTCGTAACTCTGAAGGAGTAGCGCTGCGGATGTCCGGAGTAGATATGGACATTACTAAGCACAAGCAAGCGGAAGAGTCACTGGAAGTTTATGCCAACAGACAGGCACTGGTGGCAGAACTCAGTCAAATGGCATTAGCTGGTCTTTGTTTAACTACATTAATGCATGAAACTGTCACCCTTGTTGCCCAAAGCCTTGAGGTGGAGTATTGCAATATTTTGGAACTTATGCCTGATGGTCAAACTTTCAAGCTAAAAGCAGGGGTAGGTTGGCACGAAGATCTAGTAGAAAAAACAACTGTTAGCGCCGCAAGAGATTCTCAAGCTGGGTATACCCTACTTTTTCAAGAAGCAGTGATTGTTAATGATTTTCGCACGGAAACGCGCTTTTCTAAACCACAGTTGCTGGGCGAGGGTGAAATAGTCAGTGGTCTTTCGTTATTAATTCCTGGAAAAAACGCTCCTTTTGGTGTTTTAGAAGTCCATACAACGCGATCGCACACCTTCAATAAAGATGACATTTACTTCTTACAAGCTGTGACCAATATGCTGGCTGCGGCAATTGAGCGTCAAAAAGTCGAAGACGCCCTCAGAGACAGCGAACAGCGCTCTCAATTATTTGCCGACATCACGTTAAAAATTCGTCAGTCCTTGCAGATTGATGAAATTCTTCAAACAAGCGTCACAGAAGTGCAACAGGTGTTGCACGCAGACCGCGTACTAATTTTTCGGTTGCTATCAGATGGTTCCGGAGTTGTTGTACAGGAGGCTGTTGTTCCTGGATTTCTGTCTGTTTTGGGACATAATATTGACGATCCCTGCTTTCAAGAGGATTACATAGAGAAATATCGTCAAGGGCGGATTGGTTCTATTGCTAACGTTGAGCAGGTAGCAGTAGAATCTTGCTATATAAAATTTTTACAACAATTAGGTGTCAAAGCCAACTTAGTCGTACCTATCTTTTTAAAGAATAAATTATGGGGTCTGCTTATTGCTCATCAATGTGCTTCCCCTCGCGAGTGGACAAGTTGGCAAACTGAACTTTTACGACAGTTAGCAGATCAGATAGGTATTGCTTTAGCTCAAGCTCAACTTTTAGAACAAGAAACTCGCCAACGACAAGAACTCACGCGTTCCAATGAGGAGCTGCAACAATTTGCCTTTATTGCTTCTCACGACTTACAAGAACCACTGCGTAAAATAAAAACATTTGGAGAGCGATTAAAAGCTTCTTGTGGTGACGCTTTGACCGAACAGGGAAGCGACTATCTTGAACGGATGCAGAATGCAACTCGTAGGATGCATGCTTTAATTGAGGATTTGCTCACACTTTCAAGAGTTACCACTAGAGCAAAACCTTTTGAGCGAGTGAATCTGACCCAAGTGATGCAAGAGGTCTTATCTGATTTAGAAATCCGTATTTTACAAACTCAAGCCCGTGTGGAAGTGGGTGAGTTACCGACGGTTCATGCCGATCCACTACAGATGCATCAATTGCTGCAAAATCTCATTAGCAACGCGCTGAAGTTTCACCGTAAAGAAGAGATACCTATTGTCAAAATTTACAGCGAACAAAACTCTACGGACAATTGTCAAATTATTGTTGAAGACAATGGTATTGGTTTTGACGAAAAGTACCTCGATCGCATTTTTAACGTTTTTCAACGTTTGCACGGTCGCAACGAATATGAAGGCACGGGGATGGGGTTAGCTATTGCCCGTAAGATTGTGGAGCGTCACGGTTGGACCATTACTGCACGGAGTCAACCAAGTCAGGGATCGAGTTTCATTGTTTTACTACCAATTTATCCGTCTGCTTGATTCGCTTTTCTGAATAACAGTTTATTATACTGCAAAGGGTGTAATGATTTTACAACCGAGCTCCGCTATTGGTTTTATTTTAACAATCAATTAATGATATAACCAACGTAAAGGAGAGAACGTAGAGTGAATGGTCGGCAAACAACCACTACAATCTTAATGGCTGAAGACGATGAGGATGACCGTATGTTAGTTCGTGAGGCATTGACCGAAAGCCGCTTGACTCACGAATTGTACACTGTCACTGATGGTGAGGAGTTGATGGATTATCTCCATCAACGTGGTAAGTATGCCGACAAAAATATTGCACCACGTCCGTGTCTAATCTTGCTAGATTTAAATATGCCCAAAAAAGATGGTCGTGAAGCGCTTAAGGAAATTAAAGCTGACTCTAATCTCAGGCAAATTCCCATTGTTGTGCTCACAACCTCTAAGGCAGAGGAAGATATTCACAGTACTTATGATTTGGGTGCGAACTCTTTCATTATTAAACCAGCGACTTTCGCTTCCTTGGTTGAGGTGATGAAGGCAATAGGAAAATACTGGTTTGACACCGTGGAACTGCCACTATAAAAAAGGGAGGCAGAAATGAAGCAAATCCCCATTAAAGTTCTTTTAGTCGATGATGACGAAGATGATTACACTCTAACTCGTGATTGGTTCCGTGAATTTCAGATGGCTTATTGCGAGTTGGAATGGGTTAACAGTTATCAGTCAGCAAAGGAGGCTCTTGCTAATAACCAACACGATCTGTATCTTGTAGATTACCGTTTGGGAGCATATAACGGCTTGGAACTGTTGCATGAAGCCATAAATCTCGGCTGCTCTTCCCCAATCATTTTACTGACAGGTCAGGGAGATAGGGAAATAGATATTGAGGCAATGAAAGCAGGTGCAGTAGATTATTTAGAAAAAGGTCAATTGACTGCACCACTGCTTGAACGTGCCATCCGCTACGCTTTTGAACGCAAACGAGCCGAGTTAAAAATACGCGAACAGGCAGCTTTACTTGATGTTGCCACCGACGCAATTTTTGTACGAGATTTAGAAAACAAAATTTTATTTTGGAATAAAGCCGCCGAGAATCTTTATGGTTGGAAATCAACTGAGGTGATAGGCAAGAAAGTACCAGAACTGTGGGATGAAAAAGATTTATCGCAATTACAATCAGCTCTTAATTCCTTGGTAAAAAGTGGCTCTTGGGAAGGGGAGTTATATCAACGAACAAAATTAGGTAAAGAAATTATTGTTGAGAGTCGCTGGACTTTGGTACGAGAGTTTGATAAAAAAAGACAATCAATTCTCGTTGTTAATACTGATATCACAGAAAAAAAAGAACTAAAAGCACAATTTTTTCGCGCCCAACGTCTTGAGAGCATTGGTACCCTAGCAAGTGGTATTGCTCACGATCTTAACAATGTTCTTGCGCCTATTCTCATGACGGCACAACTTCTGGAATCACAATTGCATGATGAACGCAGTAAGCGATTGCTGCCTATCTTAATATCCAATGCTAAGCGTGGAGCAAATTTGGTGAAGCAAGTGCTCTCTTTTACTCGGGGAATAGAGGGCAATCGCACTCTACTCCAATTAAAGCATTTGATTAGAGAAATCCAGCAAGTTCTAGGAGAAACATTTCCCAAATCTATTCAGTTGTCCGTTCAAATAGCACAAAATCTGTGGGCTGTTTCTGGTGATGCAACTCAACTACATCAAGTCTTGATGAATTTGTGCGTTAATGCTCGTGATGCTATGCCCAATGGTGGTACCTTGCTGATCGCTGCTGAAAATCTTTTAGTTGACGAAAATTACGCTAGAATGCACATTGATGCTCGTGTTGGGTCTTATGTGGTCATTACCGTTTCAGATACTGGAGTTGGTATTCCTTATGAAATAGTAGACCGTATTTTTGAACCATTTTTTACCACTAAAGAAATTGGAAAAGGTACTGGATTAGGACTTTCTACAGTACTAGGCATTATTAAGAGTCACAGCGGTTTTATTAATGTCTACAGTGAAATAGGGAAAGGCACTCAGTTTAAAGTGTATTTACCAGCACAAGAAGCAAAAGAAACCCTGGAAGAGCAAGAAATGGATTTACCACAGGGGAATGGAGAATTGATTTTAGTTGTAGATGATGAAGACTCAATTCGAGAAGTTACCAAAACATCATTGGAAAACTATAACTACAAAGCCATAACTGCTAGTGATGGCATTGAAGCGATCGCCCTTTATGCAGAATATCGGCATCAGATATCCATTGTTTTAACAGATATGGTCATGCCATCTATGGATGGGTTAACAACAATTCGGACGCTACAAAAAATTAATCCGGACGTAAAAATCATTGCTGTGAGCGGGCTGGCTTCTACTGAAAAGATTAATGCCGTTACAGAGGTAGGAGTCAAAGCCTTCTTAGCCAAACCATATACCGCAAAACAACTCTTACAAACGATTAGCACCGTTAAAAGTGAAAATTAGAAAATTCCCGAGATTTGTAGATTTGTAGGGGGGGCACTGCCCACCGATATCATAGATATGAGGCAAGCTCATCCTAAGCCCTAACGCAACTAATTATGACTCACCAGCATTCTGAAGTTTTAGCTGTTAATGAAGCTTTTTATCGAGCCTTTGAAAAGAAAGACCTTGAAGCAATGGGTGCAGTGTGGTCGCAAGGAACTGGTAGCCTGTGCGTTCACCCTGGATGGAATGTGCTGCGCGGCTGGAAGGAGATTCAGACTTCCTGGGTAAAAATCTTTAGAAATACAGCTTACATCGAGATCAACACAAATATCATTACGACAGAAGTTCGCGAAAATGTCGCTTATGTGGTACTTGTAGAGAATATTTTGCAAATTGTCAACGGTAGAAGACTCGAAGCCCAATCTACAGCGACGAACATCTTTGAGTTTTTTGGTGGCAAATGGTACTTAGTTCACCATCACGCTAGTCCTGTCATGAGGAATTCCTAATTGATAATTCGTAGTTCGTAATTGAGATAGCCATTACGAATTACGAATTACGAATGACGAATGACTTTAGTCGGTTTCACTACGAATTACTTCGTTTTGCCTACTTCTCTCCTATTAACTCCACACTATCTCGTCCATCAAGTTCTTGTAGGAAGACTTTGACACTCTCATCTTTGGCAGTAGGTAATTGCTTGCCAACAAAATCTGGATGAATTGGGACTTCACGATGACCCCTGTCTACCAAAACTGCCAGACGAATGGACTCCGGTCTACCATATTCGTTGACAGCATTTAAAGCCGCACGAATTGTCCGACCTTTATAAATGACATCATCTACGAGGATAACTGTTTTTCCCGTGAGATCGAAAGGGATGTCGGTTTTTGCAGGAGTCCGCAACCCAATTTGATCCAAATCATCGCGATAAAACGTAATATCCAATGCTCCCACTTCTATAGGTACACCTTCAAGCGCCTCAATTTGACGTGCCAGCATCTGGGCTAATGGCACACCTCTGGTATAGATACCAATTAAAACGAGTTGAGACAGATATGGAGTTTTTTCTACAATTTGGGACGCGAGGCGATTAACGGTACGACGGAGTTCTTGTGGTGAAAGAATTTCAACAACTTTAGCTTGAGTAGATAGAATCATAGACTGATACCCCTGAACCATGTTTTTGACAATAGCTAATGGCTAATGACTAATCGCAATACAGCAACCAGCCATTGGTTATTAACAATGAGCAGCTAGGAATTCTCTATCTCCATGATTACCTGTTTTTATCTCAGGTGGGTACTACTCTCGTTACAATTCTGCATCTATGAGGCGGGGAGTGAGTTAATAAATACTATATATATGAAGTAAAGTACAACCTATGCCCAACCAAAGTAAAAAACAATAACGAGTCAGTTGCATAGCTTGCTCGATACAACTTGAGGTAATGGGATTGATAGCGTCTCCAAGCAGTGGTTTTTGCTTTGCAATGCCACGATACCAATTTGTACCACCCATTTGCACACCTAAAATAGCAGCGTAGGCGCACTCACTCCACCCAGAGTTGGGACTGGGATCGCTAACAGCATCTCGACGGCAAATTTGCCAAACGTGCAAAGGTTTACCTGAAAGAAGTGCCAGTGTTATGACGAAAAATCGACATGGAATCCAACTCAGGCAATCTTCCACCCTTGCACTAAACCATCCTAAATAGGTATACGGCGCTTCCCGGTAGCCCACCATTGAATCGAGAGTGCTGCTGGCTTTGTACGCTAAAGCTAAGGGAGTCGAACCGACAACAGGTACAAACGCTCCAATAATCGCATAAAAAAGAGGAGCCATCACCCCATCAGTGGCATTCTCAGTCACAGTTTCTAGAGTTGCTCGCAAAACTTCTGATTCTGTCAAATTCTCTGTATCTCGACCAACATAATTACTCAAAACAGAACGAGCTTCCGACAAGTTACCTGCTGTTAGAGGTTGTAAAACTGTTTGGGCTGCTACTCTCAAACTGCGACCAGCAAAACAGCTGGCTAGGAGAATGCATTCTAATGTTCCTCCTAAAAGGGGATGTATAAGTTTGGTAGTTAGAATAAGGAAATATCCAATAGTGCCACTACCAAGTATTAAGATGATGCCTAGCAAAATTCCAGCTATGCGTTGCGTGACAGAATTATGACAATATGTTAAAGCGAGTTTGGTAAAGTGCGAAATTACCCATCCCATTACTTTTACTGGATGAGGCCAATCCCAAGGATCGCCAATTAAGTAATCTATAGTAGCGGCAATGATTAAAATAACAGCAGATGTCATTGGTCTTTTTTACGAGTTTCCTCTGTCATTAGTCTTTTGTCCTTTGTTAGGGTTTATGCTAAGAGACTAATGACTAAACAATAAAACTGGCTTCTTCTCCAAGAGAAGCTTGCCAACTACGAGCATCATAATATAGGTCTGCCAGAGTAATACTGTATAACGCTTCTTTGAGTTTTTGGTGCAATCTCTGCCAAAGGCTATAGGTTACCCAATCTTCTGCTTGGGTTGGAGACGCTTGGTGATGAGGTAAGGGTTCAATAGTTTCACCAACTGCTTCTAAAATTTCTCCCAAAGAAATTTGTGCGGGCGATCGCGCAAGTTGATAACCTCCAATACTGCCGCGAATTGATTTCACCAATCCAGCGCGGCGCATTTCTATTAGTAATTTTTCCAGGTAAGGAGCAGGGATATCTTGGCGGGAGGCTATTGCTTTAGTAGATGCTGGGCCATATTCTGGCTGTAAGCTTAAATCAAGCAACGCTTTTACACTGTAATGTCCTCTAGTCGTTAGTTTCATTTTAGTCAAGAGTCAAGAGTCAAGAGTCAAGAGTCAACAGGCAATTAACAAAGGACGAATGACTAGAGTTCAGTTTTGCTTATCATTTTATGTGATAATTATCAAATTTTGTAGGTAGTTATGTGACAATTATCAAATTTTGTAGTTAGGCAACCCTCTTAGCATCCTTTAAAAAACTTAAACAAATATCTGGTGGCAGTCTTCAAAAACTTACAAACTATAGTTATCACCATTATTTGTCTTCTTTAGACTATATTGTATTGGCAATATTGCTAGACGAGCAAAAATTTGCTCTTGAGGTGTAATATACTTAGCTAGGCTAAGATAAAAACAAATGATTCCGATCGCATTAGCTCAACCTCAGCTAAAATAATATCGATTAATCATATCTGACCATTCGTTTGTGACTTAAGTTGATGGCTAAACAGAAAAAAATTGAACCCCTAGTCGGAGAAGATCTGCTCAGAAAAGTCAAAGAGCTAGAGAACCTAAGCAAAGAAGAAAAAGCGAAACAATGCGGCTACTATACCGTAACCAAAAACGGTATCGAGCGCGTCAACATGATGAAATTCTTAAATGCCCTGATTGACGCTGAGGGCATTCAGCTAGATAGTGCTCCTAGTGCAAATGGGCGTGGCGGACGAAGTGCTAGCTATAGAATTAGCGTGCAATCGAACGGTAACTTATTAATAGGTTCAGCCTATACAAAACAAATGAATCTCAAGCCGGGAGATGAGTTTGTCATTACTTTAGGCAAAAAACACATTCGTCTGAGGCAAGTAGACTCTGAGGAGAGAGAAGGCGCTGAGGCACAAGAAGCCTTAGTCTAAAAAGTTAATGGTCTTCGTCCTTTGTCAGATGTTACTCATTTAAGACAAAGGACAAAGGACTATGAACCCAGACTGACACCTGTTTTAATAGTCATTGGTAAGTAATGACGAAGAGATCTGCGCGTCACTGCGACGTTGCAGGTTAAAGAGATTTGTTCCCGTTCTAATAAACCTAAAATTCGTTCTTGGTTATCTCGGGCTACTACAGGTAATTGATGCAAACCTCGACCTGCCATTCGATCTAATGCTTCAGAGAGAGGTTCATCAAGCCATGCATAAAGGATATCAGTAGTAGAGATGTCCATAAGGGTTTGACTGGCGATATTAGCCCGGATTTCACTTGATGAATTTGGGTATTTTTCCCAAACGCAAAGGGCACGGTTGATATCTTCCAAAGAGACGATACCAACAAGTTGCCCTATTTCATTAACAACCAAAGCACTGCGACACAAGTCTCCTGTCATTTCCAAAGCTGCTTCTATTACCTTCATAGTTGCTGGTAGCTTTTTGGGACAAGAGTACATAGCATCTCCTACCAAAATTTGCTGTAAAATTTCTGCCTGTTCATCTTTCAATTCCGAAAGACCTATTTGTTGTAAATTGGAGTTGGAGTTAGAATTTGGCTTCATTCTGTCTACAAGCCAAACACTTAAACCCACTGCTGCCATTAATGGTAAGACAATACGGTAGTCTCTGGTTAATTCAAAAAGCATCAAAATTGCTGTGAGTGGTGCTCGCACACTAGCAGCCAAAACTGCTGCCATTCCTACCATTGCATAAGCGGGGGGACCTGCCATAAATTGACCAACTTCAGGTGCTACACTCGCTAAAATTTTTGCGTAAGCGGCTCCAAAGGAAGCACCTAAAAACATGGCGGGTGCAAACATACCACCGACAAAACCACTACCAGTACTGATAGCCGTCATTAGAAGTTTTCCTACAAGAAGCATAACTAACAGACGCAAAGAAAATTCTGCATCCTGAAGCATTGCTTCTATGGTTCCATAACCGATACCTAAAATTTGAGGAAGATATAAAGCAACTGTACCAACAATAACGCCGCCGATAATAGGGTGAATGGGTTCTGGGATGCGTTTCATCCAACGTAAATGAGACACTTGTCCGTGAAAGCAGGCTTTTGTCACGCGAATTGCTTGGGTATAGGTCAGAGAAACCAAGCTGGCTCCTAAACCTAAGCCAAGATATAAGGGCAATTCCAGAGGGCTGCGGACTTGGTAAGCAGGTAAGGCAAAAGCAGGCTGTGAACCCAACCCAATTTGAGCAATCAGGGCTGCAACAACTGCGGCTAGTAACACCACACTAACTGCTGAAGTAGCAAAGGCAGTCGTTCCTAAAACCACTTCAAGAGCAAAGAAAACTCCTGCAATGGGGGCGTTAAACCCGGCAGCTAAGCCCGCAGCTGCACCTGCGCCCAAAAGCAACCGCTGCCTTTCTTGAGAGACTTGCAGGACAACAGACAGTAGCAAGCCAAAATTGGCACCAATTTCTACACTTGGTCCTTCCGGTCCTAATGAAGCACCACTTCCTAAAGATACTGATGCTGCTAGCATCTTAGTCACTGGTCGTAGTTTGCGCTGTATTTCCCTTCCAGAGGAAGCAGCGATAAGAGATGAAAGCCCAGGTCCAAAATCAGATGTGCGCCAGCGCATGAATCCGACAATTAATCCCCCCAATGTCGGAACACATGCCAAAGTCCAAGCGCCCCAACCACCAATCGCTCCCATGAAATTTTCCAGCATGAAATGGTGAACGATCTCGATCAGGTAGTGAAACGTGACCACTCCCATTCCGGTACCACCGCCTATCAGGATGGCTAAAAACAGAACAACACTTTCTGGGGATGGCTGAAAACGGTTAATGAAATGGGTCAAATGAGGCGAAAGGGAGTGAGAAACAGGTTGTTCCACTACCTTCCTCAGTTGAGTAGAAGGCAAAAAGTTCATCGCGTGGAGGAGTAAATCTAATAAAAAATTTAAATTTTTATGTCTTACATTTTATTGTGAGCGATTATTTAGCAACCAGACAAGTAGAGAGGCGATATGTTGCGTCTCTACATAAATCCAACATCTCTACATATTAGATTTACAAAGCTTTGGTTAAAAAATTGCCAGTGCTCAAAATTTTCGCGGAGAGAATGCTTAAATGGGAGAGAATCGAAGGTCTACGTTCGTGCTTGGAGTCAAGGAATTCTCAGTATTGAGCTTACCCCCAAGCCGACCGTGTTCGGGCTTGTAAATGACTCAACTTGACCAGCCAAAGATATGATGGTTGCCACGTTGTAAAGTACATACCTGAAACAGAGGCATCGACGGCTTTTCTACCACTAAAATTGTAGGGAAACCGCAATGCGAAAGATTCGGTGATTGATTGCTGGTGTCAGAACACTGGGTGCTCTACACGCGTGTCAATCAAAAATTCTATATAGCTGTTTTATGAAGCGAGTAAATGGACTAGGCGGACGAGGTAGATGAATACACACACCTTTGATAATCATTACGTGACTTGCCCTATTTGTCAAAGAAACCCTGCACCTAAGAGGGTAAAAACAGGCGTTGGCTTGTTTTCTTGTCCGTATTGCCAGGAAAGGCTAGTCGTTTGTCAAAGCGGTCATTACGTCCGCGATCCTTTTATCTACAGACAGCACGTAGCAGTCTCGTCGTCCCTACGCCGTCAAAGTAGACCTGTAGCTAGAATTTTACGGGATTTTGTTATTCTCAAGCACCCTTTGGTAGCGTTAGTTCTCGGATGCGCTATTTTGTTAAGTGCGCTCGGCATAACCCAGCAGCAAACTGCCAACTCCGACCTTCCAAAGCTTCCCAGGACGGAGAAACAACAGTGAGGGCGTTAGTAGTTAGTCGTTAGTAGTTAGTCGTTAGTAGGAAATACTACTAACCGCTAACCACTAACCAAGAACTACTATCTTGAAATCTACTTAGTATTTTTTGTAATAAGTACCCAATCTGTTGTTTGGTCAATTTGCTTAACAGAATTTAAATGAAGATTTTTTCTTGCCGTTTCATCAAGTAACAAGTAGGGTCGCTTTTCATCTTGCCAGTAATTGTTCAGTTGAAGAACAGATGCGGGAAGGATTGTACGCTCACTGTAAAAATCTAATGAAGGACGATGATAGGGAAAGGATGTGTAAATCTTTGTCGTTGCCGGGTTTGCCCTCTGAATCATTTGGGCAACTGGTTTTACTGGGTAGGCTTCCCCTAATTCCCAAATCCAGTGCTGAGAATTCATTAATAGCAGTAACGACACATAAGTACCCCAGAATAATATTTTGAGGAATTGCCCATCGCCTCTCTCTGCCAAAACAGCAGCTAGAGCCATTGTCAAAGCGACTGCTGCAAAAGTTAGTTGTAACTCTGGTTTATTATTACTCCCCCAAGTATAGTAAATACTACCAGTAGTTCCGATGAAAGCCATTAAACCCAACGAGACTACCCAAGAACGGGGATAAGATGACAGCAATTGCGAGTCTTCAATGTCTGCTAGCTTTGCCCCAACAGCTAAGGCTAAGCTGGGGTAGATTGGAAATACGTACCAAGGAAGTTTAGTACCCATTAGGGAAATGGAAATTAAGTAAACACCACTCCATATCAGTACAAGCTTTGCCCAACTGAGATTGCGATTTTCCCAAGTTAAACGCAAACTGGATGGTAAGAAAATCAGCCAAGGCCAGGTGTATTTGAATATCTCAAGCAGATAGTACCACGGGGGTCCAGAATGACCTTCAAAAGATTGCCAAAGACGGCTGAAGGACTGATCTACCATACCGACTTTGGTAAATATGTGACCGTAATGAAGCCACTGTGAACTGTACCAAAATGCTACAGGTACACTCCCTATGAAAATTCCCAACCACAGATACCAACTGCGAAACAGTCGTGGTGTATCCCACAAGAGAAATAGGATTGCGATCGCTCCCATTAATATGCCCAGTATGCTTTTTGTTAGGCAAATTAACCCAAAACCAATGCCAACCCCAAGGCAGTAACGTAAATTGCGACGAGAGCGTAGTAAACACAGCATCATCAGCATAAAAAAACAGACGACTGCCCCATCCAACATAGCCAATCGCCCGTGGCGTACTACAGGCAGCATTGTTAGGTAAATCAAGGCACTATATATCGCTGCACGACGTTGATGAAATATTTCTCGACCAATGTAATAAAGCAAAGGTACGGAAATAGCCGTGAGCATTGCCCCAGGTAAGCGGGTAGCCCACTCATTAATTCCCCACAGCTGATATGCCCCAGCAATCAGTAAATGCATTAGCGGTGGTTTGTTATAATACGGTTCACCACCTAGGGTCGGGTAAAGCCAACGCATGGAACCAGCTGGAGCACGGAATATTTCACGTGCAACCTGTGCGACAGTACCTTCATCCCAATCTCGCAGTGGTAATTCTCCAAGATTTATGGTAAATAATAACACAGCCGCCAAAAACAGTACTATAAACCAAACCCAATCAATCCTTTTTTCCACCGCTCTATACTGTTTTTCCAGACGACCCCAAATAAAACTTCCTTCTTGCATATTCTCGGATATTTACTGTGCTTTCTGGTTCGATTAAACTCCAGACGTGTTGGAGGCTCGAATGTTGCCACTCGTAATAGAGCGAGTGTGCTTGAAATAATCCTTTGATTTTAAATTAACTTACATTTCTTCGTAAAGGATTTTTTACAGTTTTTTTAATTTATGTATTTTTCTTACTATAACAAGTAAAAGGAGTTCCAATAAAAATTAAAATTATTCAGAGATTCTTGATAAAGCAAACATTAAAATACCGTAATTTAATTAAATGTTAGGTTTTCTTCTGCAAAGCAAAATTTAATTGAATTGTTTTGTTACTCCCTTTCTGCCATCAGATTACCTACGGACATAGACGTAAACGGAGGGTGGGCACCCCCACCACCAGCCAACTACAAAAATCGGTAATTGTCCACCAGAAAAGGAGTAGCATTTAATGGAATTGTTTTGTTGGGTTTCGTGACTCAACCCAACCTACGGGATTTATAAATACCTTTTCTAGAGAAAAACTATGACTTTACCCGCTATTCTGGATATAGCAATTGGTTTAATATTTATTTATTTAATTTTCGGTTTATTAGCATCAGAAATACAAGAACTCATTGCGACTTTACTTCAATGGCGTGCCCAACATTTAAAAAAGTCAATTGAAATTTTGTTAGCAGGTGATGTTCGCAGTCAAGATAAAAATCATGAATTGAATGCAGTTATTAAATTAGCTAACAAACTTTATGAAAACCCCTTAATTCAAAATATTAATCAAGGAGGAAAAGGATGGTTTGAAACATTACCTCGCAAATTAACTTGGTCAATGTCTTCCTTTTATCGTTCGTTAATAGCACCACTGCACAATGGAAACAAACAAACTGTCTTTGGACAAGATAAACATACCAGTCCATCATATATTCCAGCAGATATTTATGCAACAACTCTATTAGAAGTCTTGGAAATTCCAAAGTTAGTTCATTGGTTAACTGAGTCTAGACTAGAAAATTTTAAGACAGAAAGATTAGGTGAAATTGAAGTTATTTTAAATCAATTACAACAAAATATTATTAAGGATGAAAAGTTTCGCTTATTTTTAAGTCAATTTGATGTTGATTTTCAGGAATTAGAAAAAGATTACCAAAATATAGTTAATAGTTATAAGGATAACAAAATTAGTTTAATAACTAGTGTAGAAATTATGGGAATAAGTTTAAATAGATATATAAATACTTTCCCTGCAGAAATTTCCGAACACACAGAATATGGCAAAATCTTAAAAAAATTAGAATATTACCAACAGGACATTTTTGGCGATTACCAGCAAGCAATGTTGATTGGAGGATTGCAACCAGATATCAAGGAAGTTGTTGGACTGATTGATAAGGATAGCGCAGTTTATCAAGAACTTAATACATTTTTTGACACTACAGATATTGCTAGAGAGCAAGAATTTCAAGAAATTAAAGATTTGATTGAGAATCTTCCCAAATCTGTAGTTGAAAATATGGCAGTTTTAGCCAAGCTTGCTGGAGTACGAGTGCAAACAACAAGAGAAGGAATTAATAGATTACGTCAAGAAATTGAAATAGCTTTTGATAGTTCAATGGAAAGAGCCTCTGGTGTTTACAAGCGTAATGCAAAAGGTGTAGCAATTTTAATTGGCTTTACGCTGGCTGTAGCTGCCAATGCTGACGCATTTCACATGATTAATAGATTATCAAAAGATTCTGCATTGCGAAGCATTATTGTTCAAAATGCAGAAAAGTTATCAAATCCTAATATTAATAATTTTTCGACAGTAGGCGATATGAAAAGACTCACCAATGATGCGGATAACATTTTAACAGCAGTTTCTCTGCCCATTGGTTGGAATAGTTCTAACTTATCACAGCAATTTCATTTAAAACCACAAGAACAGCTTGTGGTTTCGCCTCTCAGAGTGTTGAGAATGGTTCCTGGTTGGGTAGTGAGCGGTCTCGCAATTTCTATGGGTGCGCCTTTCTGGTTTGATGTACTCAGCAAATTTATGAATGTGCGAAATGCAGGCAGACGCCCCCGATCTTCTGCTAGAAAAGCGTCAACAGACAGTTGACATTGGTGGGGGATGCAATTTTTTGTCCCACAATTCATCCCACGCCTCACTTGGTGTAGGACGTGGGGCTTATGATTGGTTTTAGCTAAAAAGTGAAAGTAGTGCGGAGTACACCCACAGCTGTTGTATCGTTTCTACTATCTCCTTCGGGATTGAAGAGAACAAATGCTCCTGGAGTAATGCTTATATTGTCATTCACTTTTAAACGGTAATAAGCCTCTAGATGGTAGGGAACAGCACGATCTACCCCTGGATTGGCAAGCCTCGCATCACCATCAGCCGATGTACGATAGAGTGGTTGTCCAAAAAGAATTCCAGCGTTGTTCCCTTGTCCGAGTAAATCCTTGAAGTGAAGCCCTACCATCCAACTCGTGAAAGTAGTCGAAGCATCAACACGACCAGAAGAATCATCAACAAATATGGCTGCGCCGTACCCAGATAAAGCCACTTTTGGGGAAAAACGCCAGGTGGCTGTACCACCAACAGAGTTTAGCTTAACTGGTATTCCCAATGGAACATTAGCCAAAGCACCAATATCACTACTGATTAATCCCGTGCCCAGGATATTAATTTCGTGATAACTGTTGGCATAGTTGAGAGCAAAATCGAAGGAACTACTTGGTCTAAAAGTCAATTGTGCCGCCACGACACTACTTCCCCCAAATACTCCTGCACCTAAGGGTGTATTAGAAACTCCTGGCAAAATATCAGCAGCCGAACGAGGAATGTTAGCATTTACACTACCATACAAAGCTCTTAAATCTAACTGCTTTGAAAGGTTAAAAATAAAGCCTGCAGCTGATGCCAAACCAGAACCAGAAGTACCGCCCGATACACGAACCACAGGGTTTAAACCAGCAAAGCGAGAAATAGACTCTTGCCCTTCACCGTAAAAAGGCGTAATTGCAGGAAAGGCATCGGATACTTCTGCTGCAGTCCCGGCAAACAAAGTTAGCTTATTAGCAACGGGAAAGATATAAAGCAGTTTGTAAAGTTCAATGTCATTGGCTCCGCGTTCTGACAATGTCTTAACGTCAAGTCCTGGAAATTGGGGTTCAAAACTTACACGTGCGCTACTGGCACTCAGTAGCTGCGAAGATAATCCCAAAGATTGTTGGAGGCTACCATTACCACTGACACCACCTAAAAAGTTATAAGCTTGCAAACCAGTAATCAGTAAGTCATCTTAAAGCCAAAAGGAGTTACTAAGGATTGGCAATTTGCCAATCACTAGCAAAACAAGACCATCAATTGGGTAATGGTCTTTTTTCTACACACGTATTTAAGAAGCCTAGGTAGCGCTTGGCAAAGATTTGCGGGGAAAACTGGGTAGCGTGAACCCGGACATACTCAGGGCTAAATTTCCCTTGGTACGCTTCAAATGTCTCTACTGCGTCTACTAGTGCGGCTTCGGTCTGCTCCTTGAAAAATATACCAGTTCCTGTATCCCCTGCGTCGCGCAAATCTCGCACTGTTTCCAACGCTCCACCCGCGCCATAGGCGATAACTGGCGTGCCGCACGCTTGGGATTCTACTAAAGCAATTCCAAAATCTTCACAGGCTGCATATACAAATCCTTTGGCATTAGCCATATACTTCTTTACAATATTATCGGGTTGCCACCCCAGTACTTGTATATTGCTTTTTGCTATCCTGCGGATTGTGTTCATCTCTGGTCCTGTCCCAATTATCACTAAAGGTAGTTGCAATTTATTAAACGCCCTGACTATTAAAGATACTTGTTTATAAGTTACCAACCGGGAGACGGTTAGGTAAAATTCCTCTTTCTGAGGTAAAAAGGGAAAACTCTCAACATGGACTGGTGGGTAAATCACTTCCGCTTCTCGTCGATAGCAGCGCCAGATACGGCGAGCAGTATGTTTTGAGTTAGCAATAAAGTAATCCACACGATTTGCTGTTAATACATCCCATTGGCGTAAATAATGCAGCAAGTAGCGTGTTAACCACCCTGGTATCCCACTTCCTAGCTTACTTTGGTTTAGATAATCAAAGGTTAAGTCCCAGGCATAACGCATGGGGCTGTGACAGTAGCAAATGTGTAATTGGTCGGGTGTAGTTAGGATTCCTTTGGCAACAGCGTGCGATGAAGAGAGAATAACGTCATATTCCCGCAGATCCAGCTGTTCTATTGCTAGCGGCAACAATGGTAGATATTTTTGTACACCTTTACGAGCATTGGGAAAATGCTGAAGAAATGTTGTGCCAATTTTACGCTTATATAAATAACTTTCCGGGTTGGTGGATTCAAAGTCGATAAGAGCGTATAAATCAGCATCAATGTGATTGAGGAGCTCTCTCACGACGAGTTCCGAACCACCAGTGGCTTTCGGGGTCAGCCATTCATGAACTAAGGCATATTTCAAAGGCACAGCTAACTATGGTATTTGGTAGAGAACACGCGTTAGTTAAGTCATGAGATTGGTTAACTGAAAGTTTCCCACTCTAAACTCATTTGTGGGAACCAACCCATCTTCATCAAAAGACGTATTCCTCGTAATGGAGGTTCCAGGGGAACGCCACAACCTGATACCCTCAAAAACGAGGGTGATTTTGACGGAATCTCAGAAAGGAAATTAAAATCTATGCGTATTCTCATTGTGGGTGGCACGCGGTTCATTGGTGTTTACCTAACAAAATTGCTAGTAGAACAGGGGCATGAAGTTGTTCTGTTTAATCGTGGGAATCGTCCAATACCAGTAGCAGGGGTAGGACAAATTACAGGCGATCGCACTGATGCTACCCAGCTTAAAGAGAAATTATCCCAAGAAAATTTTGATGCCATTTTTGACAACAATGGAAGGGAACTTTCTGATACTCAACCACTTGCAGAAATTTTTCAAGACCGAGTACAACATTTTGTGTACATGAGTTCTGCTGGGGTGTATCTCAAATCAGACCAAATGCCCCATATAGAAGGGGATGCTGTCGATCCCAAAAGCCGCCACTTAGGTAAGCACCAAACAGAAGCTTTCTTGACGCAACTGGGATTGCCTTTTACCTCAATTCGTCCTACGTACATTTACGGACCTCTAAATTACAACGATTTAGAAGCTTGGTTCTTTGACAGAATCACCAGGGATCGCCCTATCCCTATACCTGGCAACGGTTTACACTTCACTCAGTTTGGGCACGTTAAAGACCTGGCAACGGCAATGTCTAAAGTTTTAGGCAATGCGAACGCAGTTAAACAAACTTACAATGTGTCTGGCGATCGCTATGTTACGTTTGATGGCTTAGCCCGTGCTTGTGCAGTAGCGACTGGTAAATCTGCCGACGAAATCAAAATCGTACATTACGACCCAAAAAAATTTGATTTCGGCAAGCGCAAAGCATTTCCCATGAGAGTACAGCACTTCTTTGCCTCAGTAGATAAGGCAAAAACACAATTAAACTGGCAGCCCGAATATGACCTGATTTCCGGTTTAAAAGATTCTTTCGAGAATGATTACTTGACTTCTGGTCGCAATAAAGCAGAAGTTGATTTTTCTGTTGATGAAGAAATCTTGCAATCTTTGTAAACTTTTTGCAAAGGCGCAAGGTAGCTTACCTTCTTAGCGCCTTTACGCAAGCTTACTATCTAGCCAATATGACTCCACTTCAATACAAACTCAACAACGTTTTAGCAGCACGTGCCCGTTTGGGTGAAGGTCCGCTTTGGGACGCCACCCAAAAGCTGTTTTACTGGGTCGATATCTACAACTACCGAGTCAACCAGTTCAATCCAGCCATCGGACAAAACTCGTTTTTTGATGTTGGAGATGTTGTAGGTTGCATCGCTCTTGCAGGTACAAATCGGTTGATTATGGCACAGCGCCACCGTTTGGCATTCCTCAATACCCAAACAGGAGAAGTTACCCCTATCATCCAAGTTGAGGCGGATATGCCAAACAATCGCTTCAACGATGGCAAATGTGACCCTCAAGGTCGCTTCTGGTTCGGTTCAATGAGTTCGGAAAAATCTCAGGCTAGCCTTTACCGCTACAATCCTGACGGTTCATTGCAAGTGATGGAAACGGGATTGACAATTTCTAATGGTTTGGGTTGGAGCCCTGACAACAAGACATTTTACCTAACAGATTCCGACCAGCAAAAAATCTATGCCTATGATTTTGATGCGGAAACAGGTAACATTAGCGATCGCCGCATTTTTGTTGATTTAACTCATGAATCCTTTTTCCCGGATGGGTTAACCATAGATACTGAAGGGCATATTTGGTCGGCAATGTGGGATGGAGGTTGTGTCATTCGCTTTAATCCAGCAGGTGAAGAGACAATGCGGATACAACTACCTCTAAAACGCCCAACAAACTGTACTTTTGGTGGTGAAGATTTGAAATCACTTTATATCACAACTGCTTCTGTAGGGTTAAGTCAAGCCGAAATCGACAAAAGTGTTTGCTCTGGGGATCTGTTTGAAGTGCAAACTGATATCTCTGGATTACCTGCATATCATTTTCAAGGCTAAGGAAAATTAAAAAGCAGAATACACCCTGTTTTGAAGAAGAAAGAATGACCCTGTAACTGAAGATTAACTAAAGTATGTCAAACTCCCTAAGAGTTTTTCTCAATCAAAAGTAGCATTTATTACCTACGTCTAAAGGAGTACGGGCTGTCCAAACTGTTATCAACCTGCTCTTCCCTGCGCTAAGGCGATCGCACCCGCAATTCCAGCCCTATCACCCAACATTGGCGGCAAAATATAATCTTCTATTTGCTCTAGAACAGTTGGCACCGCTAGGTATCGCTTGAGCATCTCCCGAACCTGGAAGCGTACAAGGGGGAAAAGGTGTTTTTGCTGCATCACACCACCGCCCATAATGATGCGTTGGGGACAAAGGGTAAAAATCCAGTTAACCAGACCCAAAGCTAAATAATGGGCTTCCAATGACCATGCTGGATGATCGGCGGGCAGCAAGTCTGCTTTCTGACCCCAACGCTTTTCTATCGCAGGTCCAGATGCCAAACCCTCCAAACAATCACCGTGAAACGGACAACAACCGCGAAAAGGATCGATGTCTAAATCGTGAGGAATGGAGATATGCCCCATTTCAGGGTGAAGCAAACCGTGCAAGAGCCTGCCATCAATCATCGCACCACCACCAATGCCAGTACCAACAGTGAGATAGAGAAATGTATCGAGCCCTTGGGCTGCACCCCAACAATACTCACCCAAAGCAGCTGCATTAACATCAGTATCAAAAGCTACTGGAACACCCAAAGTTTGGCTAATGATTCCAACAAGATCCAGGTTTTGCCAACCCGGTTTAGGTGTATTCATTAAATAGCCAAATGTTGGCGAATTTGGATTTGGATCTACTGGTCCAAAAGAGCCGATACCAATAGCGTCTAAAGTTCCTATTTGCTTTTGTTGCTGTTGAAAAAATTCAATAACCCGAGCAATAGTTTCCGTTGGTGTTGTAGTAGGAATACGTAGTTCTACCCGTAAATCCTCAGGACTAGTACCCACAACACAGACAAATTTGGTTCCTCCTGCTTCTATTCCGCCCCACACCGGCATTCTGTATCTCCTTGATATGCGTAGGTTTTTACAATCGCAACAAAGCAAGAGAATAGGAAGGCAAAATTAAGGGTTTTGTCTTCAGCATTGCTGCAGTTACCGTACTAGTTCTAACACCATTACTATCTAAGTAAAATATTGGTACGCGACTTACAGTAGTGACGTTTTGCTTCGCCAAAATCCTCAATTGAGCAACTGCATCTGATTTATTTATCAGCAAGAGCGATCGCGTCTTATTCCCCCGATCCACCGCCATTGCTTCTACCAACGGATTGTCACTCTCAGCATACATTAGCTTCCCTGTCAAGTATTTGACACCCCAGGAAAAGACATTTGCGGCAGGTCGCAGTTTATTTTGTGGGTCAATCATGCCATAAATCCCATCTTTGAGATGCCATGAAGCTGCCATGTCAATTCCCGCGTCTGCTAGATGTTTGAGTACCGAAGCAAACCAAACTGCTCCAATATGGCTGTTCTGACGATTTTCCCCGGAGTCCCATGAGTAGTTGATGTTATATTCACCCAAAAGCAATGGTATTTTTTTGCCTGGAATATACTGCTTTGCTAAAGCGCGAATCTGTCGTACCTGATTTGTGTAATCTGGTGTACGGGACATCAAATTGTGAGTCGATTCGTTTGGATTGCCAGTGGCGTAACTATGCCAGGTAATAAAATCTACATTTTCCCGACAAGCTTTGAGAAAAGCAGCGATTTTGGTTGTGTCATTCCACTTTAGAACTGGACCACCCACTTTAATCTGTGGGTTGACTGCCTTCATTGCTTTTGCTGCTTTGTTGTAAATTTTCCAAAGTTCGTCGAGTTTACCCGATCTTTGGTAACTATCTTCCTTTTCATTGAAGGGTTCCCAGTAAATGACTTGTCGGTGACCCAGGCGGCGAGTGACAATTTTGACGAGTTCAGCACAGAAGCCCCCATAGCGATCGTACTGGGAAACGTCGAGAATCCCCTCTTTGTTCTGTGCCATCCACTGAGTCCATCCAGAAATATTTTGGATAATGGTTGGTCGTTGGGGATATAAGGCAGAGTAACCCGCCTTAATTTTTGCTTCATCCCAGGTTTTTGTCACGGGATTTGTCCAGCGATCGCACAAAGCAGCATGGTGAACTCTCACCAAACCAATCCCCAGTTCAGACAACCGCTTTTGATAGACTCGGTCGGCAGCGCGTTCGGGGATCGTGATTTCATAATCATTAGAACCAAATGTAAAGGGTGTTGTCTGACCGTGAGATCTTTCCCAATCTACCCAGATACGGACAACACCGGATTTTTGAGCAGCGCGGCTACCCAAGGCTAGCAGATTCAGTGAAGCAGCACTGGATACTGCCAGACGGAGCATATCTCTACGGTGCATTTAGATTTTATTGACCAAAGAACCAGAATTATTAAAGCGATACGAGTAAGGTCTGGTCTTTGTTTCTTCACCATTGACCACTAAAGCAATCATGTGAGCACTGTGCTGAGTCAGTTGTTCAATGCTGTCTTGCACGGCGTGGCTGTAACTGGTTCCAGGACGGACGACAAACAGTACATTGGGGGTATTCACAGCCATGAGAGCAGTTTCACTGGTCAAACTGACAGGAGCGCTATCAATGAGAACATAATCATAATCTTTGCTGGATTGGGCAACCCTCAAAATTTGCTCAAATCTCCCTTGTCTCACCAGTTGGATAATTTTATCTCCTGGTAAGGGTACGGTTGGCAATAAATCAAAATTAGGTTGTATTTGTATTGGTTGTGAACTTGCTTGTGAGTGTTGAGCAAAACCCAAACGTCGGGTAAGTTCTGTGTGCCTGAAATCTCCATCAACGACTAACACCCGGAAACCCAAATCCACAAGTGCAGAAGCCAGTCCCAGGGTAATAGTGGTTTTGCCTTCTCCCATAATGGCACTAGTAATTAACAGCCGACGGTCAGTCAAAGACTGCATACTAATTGATGAAGCTAAGCGTTGAAACTCGACTTCTGTATTCTTTCCGAGTTGCCATCCCGTACCCGCGTGCTTTAGCCGGGGAATTCTCGCTACAATCCGGAATCGGATCGTTTGTAAATCCTTGGGGCTGAGTAAGGGGTTGCGTCGTTCCAACAACAACACCAAGGCAATGCTACCGATAAGAGCTGCAAGAATTGTATTGATAGCAACCAACGAGAGTTTGGGGCTAGTAGGTTTCGAGTCTACCTTGGGTGGGTCAAGCACCTGTACGTTTGGATAAGCGTTAAAGGCGTCAATGTTGTTCTGCTGTACTTGAGCAACCAATCCTTTGTAAACACCTTCAGCCACATCAACTTGTCTTTGTAATTCCACCAGTTTCTGCTGGTTTGCAGGTAAAATCTTTAGGGTGGTGTTCAGTTTTTCAATTTGTCGATCCAAAAGTTCTGCCTGTCTTTTTTGCCCCGTGGCTTCACTCTCTGCCAAAATCAGCTGCTGGATAAGAGTGGAACGTCCTGCTTGGGTTTCGGTTGCTACTGTAGTGTCTACTCGATTCCCCTCTGCTGCATTCGCTATGTATTGTTGTAGCTGACGCTGTAATTGCGATCGCTGATTCAGTAGGTTCTGAACCTGTGGATGATCGTCTGTTAAGGTGGTTCGCTGTTGTACTAAAGCAGCTTCCACTTCAGATATCTTACGCCGAACAAACTGATAATCTTCATTTTCACTCAAGCCTACAGAGCGCACTGCTTGGTTAAATGTCAGACTCAAGCGGCTTGATAATGATACTGCTCGCTTGCGGTTGGCTTCAGCCAGTGCTTGTGCTTGTGCTCGAGCTGCGGTTAGGGTATCCAGCGTGTTGACGATTCCTTTGGTTTGTTCTTCTACATTAGCTAAACCAGTAGATTGCCTGAACTTTGCTAACTCCAGTTGTGCCTGAACTAATCGGTATTTTGCTTGGTCTAGTTCTTTTTGGGAAAACTGTAGCCGTGCCTGACTATTGGCTTGTCGTAACTCGTTAAGACGGTTATGGTAGGCTTTTATCAAATTATTGGCTCGCGATCGCGCTAATTCTGGACTAGATCCATTCACAGCCAACGAGATGATAGTGGACTGTTCTTGTGGAGTGACATCAAACAATTTCTTGTATTTCGCAAGCCTATCAAACTTATTTTTCTCCGGGTCAGAAGCTAACACTTGCTCTAGCAGGGCATCACTGGTCAAAATTGATGCCTGAACTTTCAATGGATTGACTTGGTCAGAAAAGCTAGGGTCGCGATTTCTTAGCGAACCTAGAGTGCCTAAATTGGCATCCAGGTTACTAGTTGGATCGGGCAGAATCAACTGTGTGGTAGCAGTCCATATTTTTTCCGCGTAATGAATATATGCAACGGATGCTGCAAGCAAGAGCGCATTTAAGAATAGCAAGGGCTTCCAATGCCTAGCTGTAATTGCGAGTACTCTATTCATAAAAATTACCCCAACTTGCGATTGCTTCTTTACTAATACAATTTACGGATACACACTAATCAAGCGAGCACTGTTCAATCCAGTCATTTCAATTTCGACAAACCCTCTCTAACTCTGTGTTTTGTAGTATTTGTGAATCCTGTTCCAATTTCACGTTTAAACAAAACTGTTGGAGTGATAACTTTTGGGGACATTATGAATTTTTTGTTTCATACGAGTATATAGCAAGACACACTGCTTTAAAAGGGGTTTAAAAACCGTGATAGTTTGATACCCCAACTTAATGCAGCTAAATAGGATACTGTGATTTTGTTGTATCTTACAATATTTGACTGAGTCATATTTGAAAATTTGGTATATTTTTTATTGACTATAAAAATCCTATTTGATTTTTCAAACACACATAAGTAGTGTTATGCTCCACATATCCGTGTTTTGGTAGGTATAGCCCTATATACATTACTGAGAAATGAGCAACGGTAGTAAAACTCAGTACACATAGCATATTCAGATTCACTCAATGCTAAACGTCTTATCCGACAAACACAGTTCTGGAAGTCAGAATTTCCATCTCAATAACTTGTCAACTACCGAAAGAGTTATTTTTTGGTCAATAGTTCTGACACCTGTTTGGTGGCTTTTGGGGATACAGCCTTTGTTTTACCCAACCGTTGTCATTGTTTTATTTGCGGTTTCCTTCGATCTCGATAAGGTGATTCGAGGTTCTCTGCCAGCAAGTGTTTGGGCTTGGTTGGGAATGGCACTGGTTATGCTTTGGACTGCAATTGTTGGTCTTCACAGTATGGGTTTTCCTGTTAAGGAAACAGCTGCGGCTGCGGTGACCTTTTTAAAAAGCTACTTTTTTATCTTTGCTTGCTTAGCCTTACCATTCTGGGCTCAATTGCGAGTACACGTCATCACTCGTGCAACTGCTTTAATGGCAATAAGCTACTTGATTGCGACAGCCTTGCAAATGATTTTGCTTGCTGTTGGGATTGGCAATACAGCTTATGCACCATTGCTTGCACGCTTGATTCCAGGCGAGAAAAGCAGTTTGATGATTGTTCTTGCTAGCATACAACCTTTCTTTGGTATCCCTCTTCCAAGAACAGTACTTTACACACCAGACCCCCCAATTTTAGGAATTTGTGGTGTTGTCTGTTTCTTGATATGCCTTGGTGAAACAAACCGTCAGATACGCAAATGGGCGTTAGCTGGTTCATTATGTGCGCTTATAGTCAGCTTTAGTCGTTTGGCTTGGATTTGCCTACCACTGGCACTTCTGATTATTGTTTGCTTTCGCAGTCACATTATTCGAGAGATTAATCTTTGGTTAGCTTCTTTGACATTTTTAATCTGCTCGTTTTTAGGGCTAACGGTAGGAGATTTGATAGATAAACCAATGCAAATTTTTGATAGTGCCCGTGCCGAATCATCAAAAGTAAGGGCATTAGTTGTCAGTAAAACTCTTGAAGCTTGGCAGAAAAAGCCGTGGTTGGGTTGGGGAGTTATACAGGGTTCAGTGAACGTATATGACAACGAATATGTGACACTTGGTTCTTTTTCTAGCTACGCAGCAGTCCTTTACTTACATGGTATAGTTGGTCTTGTTGTTCTAATATTCACCTTACTCCTTACACTTTTCTCTTTCTACACTCCATCTGTACGCGGTGATATTTTAAGTAAACGCGCCTTTGCCTGCTTAGTTGTACTTTACATACAGATGAATTCCATACCGTTAAGTTGGGTGGCAGCCTCTATCTGGTTCTTTTTTCTTTGGTTGGGTGCTGTTCTCCAAAAAACCTATGAGGATAGCGGCGCTTTATCGAATTGGGAACAGTTAGGAATTCCTAAAACCACTAACTACTAACCACTATCCACTCACAATTTTAAACTAACACTGCTTTCGCCTTTATGCTTTGACAAACTGTTAACTCGCCAGAGCGTGATAGTTTATATTCGTAATACGACAAAGCGTTGAAAAAAGCTTCTTCGCATTCTTTGCCGTGTAACTCTATGACAATATTTTTGACTTTGCTGAGCCAACTCTGATAGTTTTGCGAGAAAATCACAGTTTCTGCTCCTTCGACATCCATCTTTAATAGATCGACGCTTTTGTGTCCCGATTCTTCTAGTAAGGTAGGTATGTCTTTAGCCAGCAAATCTGGTTGTTGTTTGTCTTGACATTCTTCTACCTGAGTTCCCCATTCATTACCATTGCCATAATGACGAAGAACCAACCCTACTTCGTGAGACCAAACACCAGCACGAATGAGAGTTACCCTGTCGCTATAGGGGAGTAGATTTTTTTGACAGACTTGGAAGTTATCTTTGTCAGGCTCAACAGCAATGACATGAGCATTAGGAAATTTGTTGAGTAAATAGATTGAGGAATAACCTACATTTGCACCACAATCTAAAATGACTTTATAATCATTTTCTGCATTTAAAACAGAGTATTCTTCTTCTCCAAAAATTTGATAGAGAACGTCTACATCAGATGATTGATAACGTACAAAAATAGGGTGTTTATATCCAGGAATTTGTAAAGTTACATATTTGTTTTTTGGATTCAATCTAAGTTTAGATAGAACGGAAAGCAAGGGTTTTGGCAGACGTCTGTAAATTCTGTAAAGTATGAACCTCCAAAAACCAGATTTTAGTAACCATCGGTAGAAGGGAAGTGAATTAGATTTCATAATTCAATTTTTGTTTGATAGTGACAATGGAAAATTTATAAAAATTCTGGCTCAAAACGTTAAGAGATGGCTCTCATCGAATTGTTGGGTTTGGTGACTCAATTTGTTGGGTTTGATGACTCAATTTGTTGGGTTTCGTTCCTCAACCCAACCTACTGTTCCGTCTTACGCATAGAGTGTTGTTTTGCTTTCTTTTAAGATATGACGCTTTGAAATACTTTTCATTAATGAAAAAATCGTGCCATAATTTCGACGCGCATCAAAACATTTTTCGGCTTTATAACGACTTGCTGCAGCCATCGCAACTCGTTTTGTCCCATCATTCTTCAAAGCCCGTACAGCAGAAATAAGAGCACCTACATCACCGGGAGACACAACAAAGCCACTCACTCCATCTTCTACTTGCTCGCGCAATGCTCCTACATCAGTCCCAATAATGGGTAAGCCTGCTGCCATTGCTTCAATCACCGCCAGTGGAAAGCAGTCGCCTTGTGTGGGAAAGACAAAAGTATCGGCGTTAGCGTACAGTTCCTTGAGTGCGGCGCTGTTTGGGGTTAAACCACAATGAACCCGTACACCCTCGATTCCTACTAATTCCTGCTGGATATTTGTATCTTTTGTGACAATATCTAAGGTGCAATCGTAGTTTAATCCGTTGCGGAATGCCGATAGCAGTGTATAACCGCCTTTTCTGGCAAAGTCACCTCCTACAAATAATAACCGCAAGCGATCGCCTACAGGTTTTGTATTACGTCCAAAACGCCACTGTTGTAAATCTACACCAGGAGGAATAACTGTGACTTTTTCAGGGGATATACCATAGTCAGTCACTAGGGAACCTTTAGCCCACTGACACCACGTTACCAAAAGAGTAGCGGCGTGATATGTACTCTTGTTCCACAAGAATTTGTAGCGTTCAACTAGGGCATTGCCACCTACCTGATGTTTGTACCCCGAACCAACTGTATCGTAATTCAGCGGTGTGGCATCTGTGGAAATTATTGTTGGTATATGCCGCATAAAGGGAATAGCAAATAGAGCCAGCGTTTGGGTGTGTAAGAACACAACATCTAAAGGGCTTGAGGTCAAAGCAGCTTTAAGGGCATCACGAGTACGCAAACTTGCTTGTAGCGACCAGTTCTTAGAAATCACTGGAAAGTGCTCCCAAAGATCGTTTATTTCACTTTTTATTGGCATCCAGACAGGATATATATCGGTGTCTTCTGCTACCCAACGTCTAAGGTTTTGGTAGTGAGTGATATGCCCTAATGAGTGTTCGACTGCAAACCCAAAATTATACATTGATATTTATCCTTTGGAAAATGATGGTTGCTTAATAAAAAGTCTTTTAAAGGTTTCTATTAATCCCCGCGACTGTTGAGGAGGTAAAAGAAACACGGCAAAGATTTTAAGATATGCTTTTAACATAGCTTGCCACTGCAAAAGCATAGAAGGGTCGTATTTGATAGCATTCCAAAAACATCTTGCGGCAATAAAAGCATTTCGTCGTTCAGAAGGAGCTTCCAGTGCTTTACAGGAAAGATAATGATAAAATTTAGAAAGGGCTTCTTTCTTCAAGTGCTGTAGGGATGTAGGAGCCTGACTATAAGCTTTATCAAGAAATTTCAAGCAGGATGCTTCCATTTTCACAATCTTTGTACTCATTGAATTAACCGACATTCGATATAATATCTGAGGAGAAGGTACGGCTACAAAGTCATACCGAAAAGCCAACCTCAACCACATATCCCAATCTTCAATTCCCGGTATTTCTGTATCAAAATTTCCTACTTCTGCAAAAGCCTGCTTGCGAATTAAAGGATTGGAACCATTTTCTAAAAAATTCTGTACCAAAAGCTGTTTATAAGCATTTCCATTGGCAGTGATGTAATTACCTTGGCGAAAAAAATTCCCCGATTGAGTAATATAGTTAACCCAGCTATAAGCCACTGCTGCTTGAGGATTTGCTTGCAAAGCTTTGAATTGTGCCTCTAACTTATCTGGCGTCCAGAGGTCATCAGAATCTATAAAAGAAATATATTCACCAGAAGCTTTTTCAATTCCCCGGTTGCGGCTAGTTGGTATACCACCATTTGGATAGCTATATATCTTTAATCTAGGATCTTTTATGCTTGAAAGAATATTCAAAGTTGAGTCTTGCGAACCATCATTAATCACTAAGACTTCCAAATTACTATAGGTTTGATTTAAAACTGATTCTATTGTTTCTCGAATAGTTTTTTCCGCATTGTAAGCGGGAATAACAACAGATATGAGTGCCATATAATTATAATAATCCTCCATATTTTAAGTTTGACAAACCTTTATGAATTTTGTTGACGCGTATATTTTTTTTTCAACCATTTTGCAGAGGAAAAAGCGATCTCTTGATATTTTAATAATTTCTTTGGAAAGATTAATCTAAGACTCAATACATACAAACCGATAAAAACAAACGGTTTGATAAATAAAGGTAGAAAAGATGAAATAAATAAAGATGGAATAATTAAAAAAAACGCTTGAAAACAAACTTTTAGAAAATTCTTCATTGACCAGTTAAAATGTTTGCATCCTACCCACCACCAAGAAACTGTCCAAACAATTCCTAAGACAAAAGCAACAGCGATGCTAACTCCGAGAATTCCTCCAGATTGAGCACCAATGATAAATGCCCCTATAGCTATAGGAGCAATATAGAGATTAACTCTAGCATTCAGATCTGGACGACCTTTTGCTGAGAGCATCGAATCAAGAGGACTATTAATTACTCTAAAATAAGCAAAGATAAGCAACCAAGGAATAACTTCTGTCATGGGAGCCCATCTAGAGCCAAAGATGAGAGATATTAATGGTTTATCTAAAATTAAGAATATTAGCGCGTATACGGGAGCAATTACAAAAGTAATTTCCTCAATGACTTTAAAAAGAGTCTCTTCTTGCTGCTTTTCATTGTTAATCTGAGCAAAAATTGGCATTCCTAACTGACCAATAACTGAATTGAAAATTGTCGAGAATGACATAGTTATTTGATAAGCTAAGTTGTAGTAGCCAAGACTTGCACTACCTAGCAGCTTGCCAACAACAAGATTGTCAATGTTCGCATTAAGATAGAAACCAAAACTAGAACCTGTAGCTCCCAAACAGAAAGAGAGAACCTCCGCTCTAACTTCTGGGTTAATTTCCAAGCGTAAATTATGACCGGATTTGTAACGGGTTAGGATACACGCTACTAACCAAGAAGCAGTATCACCAATAGCAAATGACCAGTAGCTCAAACCGAGTAAAGCAGAACCAGTTGTCGTCAATAAACGAATGACACAACTCAGAAGATTTATATTTGCCAGTTCTCGATACTGCATCTGTCTTGTCATAATTCCCGAGTAAACGTAGAAGACAGAAGAAATGACTAAATTACAGGCAAATATTATTAACAATCCGGTTAAATTTGGCTGATTGAACCAACTACCTATGAGTGGTGAACTAGCTATCATTGCTAAAGCAAAAGTGATTCCAATGCAAAGACTCACTGTATAGGCAGTGTTTAGGTATCGTTTATCTTCCGTACCTTTGTAGATAATAAATGACCCGGTTGTACTTTGGGTAAAGAGTGTAAAAAAAGACCAGAAAACATAGGCAATACCAATGACACCAAAGTCAGATGGTAGGAGTAACCTTGCTAAAATTAAATTGCTTATGAGAGCAAAAAAGCGGGTTAGGAAGGTAGCGTAGGTTATCCAAAACCCACTTTTAATTAAGGAAATTGGTTTCATTGGATGAACACAGCTAAGTAGATCGGTAAGCAAAAACGTAACTGGTAAGGGTGTCTTTAGTCATTTGTCATTTGTCACACTACCTAGCCAGAGGTAGATGTTGCCCTACCAAGTACTCGTCCAATCATAAATCGAGCCAATGGTGCCAAATTTACAGCTAGCAAAGTGACAAGGGCGCGTAGGTCAGTGTAAAAGATTGACCTATCTGCTGCTAGCGCTTGCTCCAAAAAGTTACGGGCTTGTTCTACATTGCCAGCCTGAAGGCACAATCGCGCTAGATATCGGTACATATAGGCATAGGCGGTAGGTAGCATTGGTTCTATTAACTCTGGAGTGCGTTGGTATGCGTTTTGGAAAACCTGTTCCCACGTGTGCTGCATCTGTACCACATTAAAGGAAAGACCGGAAGGGCGGACGCGATAGTAACACAATGCGCGAGGTTCTCGGTAAAACTGCCAACGCCTTGTTCCCGCCACTCTCAACCAAAAATCAAGATCCTCACAACTGCGTAAGCTTTCATCAAATTCACCGACTTCATCGTACAGACACCGACGAAATACAGCATTAGAACCATGACCAACAAAATTCTTGCAGAGTAGAGCTAAAAGAGGGTCAGACTGAACTGGTTTGCCGCTTAAATGGATAAAAGTTGGGCTTCCATCATCACGAATTGCCCTAGAAGCACTATAAACGACCCCAATCTGAGAGCCATTATCAAGCCGCGCCACATGATTGGCTAGCTTATTTGGGTGATAGATATCATCACCATCCAGGAGGGCGATATATTCTCCACGAGCATTGTTAATACCAAAGTTACGTGCTGACGAAAGACCCCCATTTTGTTTCTGCAAGAGTTTAAACCGTGCATCACGCTTGATATAGGGTTCAACCTCAAGCGCCGTACCATCAGAAGAGCCATCATCAACAACGATCGCTTCAAAGTCATGGAACGACTGACGCTCCAAAGACTCCAGTGCCTTTCCAATATAAGAACGAATGTTGTAAGCGGGAACGATCGCACTGACTTTAGGGGAACCAGCCATTATGTCACTCTCTTGCTACCTATGAAATCAAATCATTTATCCTATGGAAGATACAGTGCGATAGCCTTTACTTTTCTCTAAAACTATCTCATCTAAAAGGTCTAAAATCTTGCTATCCTCATTAGCATCAAATTTTCTTGCAAAGTGAGCGTTGCTTTGTACTATGGGTAAATAATCATCCGTTGTGAGCAAACGCGGACGACCATTGCGAGTTCTAGAAAAATCGAAGTAAAACTTGTTATCGTTACATAGGTTGAACAATCCACTGTTAACTAACACTGTTTGAATAAAAGATTCATCTGATACACCTACCCCTCTGTAATAATCAATGATTTCAGGATGAGATTGGTAAAACTCATACAGGTATTTAACGCACTTTCCAGACAAAGTACAAAAGAAAGACCCCCCATAACAGATAAAATTTTCATCAAAAGGCACCGAACTTCTCACTCCAACCATACCGTAGGCAGGATTGAGCCTAAAAAATGGTTGAACGTAATTTATTATCTTGACAGGTGTGACAAGCCCCTTTGCCCACTCAGGTAATTCACTAAGAGATTTGATTTTTTGGTATTTGTAAAAATAGCGATTGTAACCCTCTCTCAGGCTCCAATGGCTCTCTTTAGAGAAGACTTTAAAATATTCTAAGAAACCATCATACTGAGTTCCTGCCAAAAAGGTTTTCACTTGGGAGAGTGGCTTAGTGGGATAATCTTGACCTGAAATGTTAGTTAACCAGTCAAAAGATATGTTTTGGCTTAAAAGCCAGTTCACAGCGTCTAAGTATCCCTGAACTATAGAAAAGTCGCCCCTGCCCCCTAAACCGGAAATGACCTGTACTTCTAATAAATGATTTAGTTTCGCTACATCCAAATCCGAACAAGAGAAGTCATGGCTCACTAGCACTAAGCTATCTGGGCTCGACTTTTTGATAGTATTTATCAAGCGATAAATTTGCTCTGGATTTTTATGACTTTGGATCAGATAACAAACTCTCATTTTCCAGCCTCAGAAACGAAGGAATTTGGTGTTTGTCAAGCCAGATTTCCATAAAAATGTCTGCCTTCATACTGCAGACATTTTTCAGAAAAATTATTCTCTAGCTCCTGTTGCATCAGGCAAAACGACATTCCGGATGATATTTTCAAGAGTTTGTTTTTTGATACCTTTCTTTCGTACTAAAACTTCATCCAAAAGCATATCAGCTAGTTTCTCATCCGACAAAGCAGTTTCAACTTGTGCCCTAGTTAGAAGATTTGCTTCAATGAAATAGTCAGCAATTCGCTTGACCCTTTTATAAATGGTTACTGGCAAATCCTGATTCTGACCGTTGCCTTTTGAGGATAAGCTGCTCTTAACCAACTGCATTGGCTGTACTTGTAATGGTGAAGCATAAAACTTGGCTAAAGCAATCTGCAGTACAAAAGCAGGATTTCCAAGCAAATACCGGGCTGCTAAACGTTTGGGTTCGCGGATTAAACGGTATAACCACTCCAATCCCAAATTAGATAAAAATGGCGGGCAATCTGGCACAATACCTGCAAGCCGATCTACGATCGCTCCCCCAAGCATGATGGCATTAACCTGCAAACGGTTGCGATGCTTGTAAACCCAGTGTTCTTGGATTGGCATTCCCATCCCCAGAACTAAAACATTGGGCTTTGCCTGATTGATTTTTTGAATGACCATCCCATTCTGCACGGGGTCTTCCCTATCGAAGTACCCGTGGTGCCCGGAAAAGTTGATGTTTGGATATTGTTGCCTCAAACGATTCAGCGCTCTTTCCAAGTTTTGTGGTTTTGAGCCCAGTAGAAATACAGAAAATCCATGTTCATTGCACTTTTCTAGCACTTTTGGCATTAACAGAGAGTAAGAGGAGCGATATTCAATGGGTAACTTGAGACCCATCCATCTAATCGCTTTCAGGATACCAACGCTATCACAATGAGCAATGTCTGCACTTTGAAGAAATTGATAGTACCAAGGTAATTGCATCGTCAGGTTAAAACTGTGCACGTTGTAATTCGCTACAGTTATCTTCTTTCCTTGAACAGATGCTTCATAAATTGCCTCTACAATTGCTGGAACAGTCATGCAGGTAATGCGGCGCTCTAGCAAGTATATATTGAGACTTGGCAGCTCCTCTACCTGATAGTTATTTGGTAGTTTTAGCAACCCATTGCCTTTGTTTCTGTTAAACGAGTTTGTGTTTGAATACCACAAAGGCACCCGTGAGTTTCTAGGAACGGCAGTGGGGTCTTGTAAGTGATCCACACGCGTTTACTCATAGTTAAGGATACATTACACGAGACTTTATCACAAAAACTTCACCTATCTTAAGGATTACTCCATTAGTAATAAAAAATATATGAATTCAAGTTATAAAAATATCTTAATTGTGGTCATAATTAATACCTTATAATTTAGAATCTTAACTCCATTGATAGTCTAATAATGAATAAAACTTTCCGTAGAAGGGAGTTTTGTACTACAGACGTGTTAAGTAATATCTCGTTTTGACTCCCGGTAAAATTTTGGGCTCTGTAAGATTTATCCGACTCAATTTTTTATAATATTTTGTATAAAATAAAACTATAAGTTTTGACATTCTTTTTCTAATTGAATTTTGATACAACTCTGTAGTGCGTGGAATAACCTGATGATAGGAAATGCCTAAATGTGTCTTTTCTACATCCACCAATAGAAAGAGTTTATTTTTTCATATTGAATATGTCAGTTACAAGGTTAAATTAATAACGTCAATCAATTTTAAAGGGAATATAGGTATAAATCGTTGCTTCTTCTGAAGATGGCTCTGATTTCATGCGCTTTCTGGTTCTTTGTATGCAGAATATCCTCAGGTAGCCTCATGTGTAATAGATTAGCCGCCAATACTGTTCGGTTAAGGTTTTTTCACATATGTAGAGACGCTTCAAACAGCGCGTCTCTACAAAGATTGTTGTCAAGCAAAATTGTCTTATCCAAGCAGTATTAGATTAGCCGCATCCTGACTAAATCCGCATTTTTATGCAACGCTCGAATCCTCTTTGACCAGTTTTAAGCTTGATGTATCTGAATCTTCCTCCTTCGTCGCTTGCTGTCGCTTGGCTTTACGTCGTTTTGCCAAACTGAACACTCTATCTGTTTCTGTTGGATGAATGGGATCGAGTGAGTAATCTAGTAGCTCTCCCGGTGTAATCGGTTTATCCAAGTCTTGTGCTAGCTCGTTAAGAGCATTGCATAACAAATTTAACGCTGTACCGTCTAACCGGGGCATCGTCTTTGCCCTTCTAAGAGCAGACATCGCATTCGTGCTGATATCTAGCTTCTTGGCCAGGTCTTTGCCTTTGATGTCGTACCTAGCCATGACTTCTTTTAGTTTCCATCTAATCAATGTCTGAATCATCTAAATCAACACCTACAATTTACTTTTTATGAATTCATTTATAAATCCTATTGTGTCTTTTATTTAAACATGCATATAATGAAATGTATACAAGTCATCGTACCAAAAAAATAAAAGTTAAAATTGTATTAGTTTTTTTGAAAAAGAAAGGCGATCGCGTACTTCTTTACAGAACGAGCGATCGCCTTCAAAAAAACCTATAAATATCTACTATGATTATGCCACAAAACCAAGCCCTTGCAACAGACGAACAGATTATTGCTCAGAGAGAACTCAACCAGTACATCGAAGCCCAAGCCAACGCCATAGCGCCGCAGGCTCCTGGAGATTCCTTTGCTGCACTTGCTCATGGCACCGAAAGCATCCTGGCTCATGCTATGGTGCTTGCCCAACAAAAGGAGCACTTGTCTAAAACTGCCTACAGAAAACTTCTCAAACAGTACGGTTGGAAGAATGAAGACCGCAAGTACTTAAAAGTGGCTGAATCTTTCAAGGGGTTTGCTTGCCAAGATTTAGCCCAAATCGAGCCGACAACCCTCTTTCGCTTGGCAAATAACTCCAAAAAGTACCAAAGCGTTATTGATAAGCTGCATTCCTTAACAGAAATTAACCAATCTGCCGTGCGGGAACTCATTGCCCAGGTGCGACAACCCACCGAACCAAAACAAGAACAACCCAGCATCTGGCGGCGGACAAAGAACGGTGGGAGATACTGCCAAATTCCACCGATTCACGAGATAGACGAACGGACGGGGACGACGTTGCAAAAGATGATGGATGAGGAAGGATTAACGGCACAACGTATTGTTGCTGAAGCCATAGCACTGAGACAGGCGTACAAAGAAGGGCGGTTGGTGTTGGTAGAAAGCCGTGAGTTGTCTGTGGAGGAAGAAGAAACATCGGATGTTTGGGTTGATGACAGTATGGACGCCGATACTGAGGGTAGTTGGACTTTTGAGCCAGAACCAGAAAGAGACGATTGTGATACTGCTGTTGAAACCGAAGCAGAAAATTGTACCCAGTCTCCCGTTGAATTGTTGATTGAGACATTTCAAGAAGCTACAACCTGGGAGCAAATTAAAGAAGCTTTATTGGTTCATGAGGAATACAAGCAACAGGCGTGGGAGGCACTGACGCCCATTGAGAAAAAGCGAGTTAGGGGATTGATGCCAATTGAGTTGAGGAAGTTATCTGAGGCGAAGAAGGCTGGTTTAATTGTTGATTTTCAAGAAATCAGAGAGGGTGTTTATCAGGTGCGGAGAATGGGGAATTTGTTGGGGGAAGTAGTCAGTGCATCTAGGTTGGATGCTTTTTTGGCTCAGTTGAGAGGCGATGGGCAAAGCTTTGCTTGAAGTAGGATTGCTTGCACGAGTGCGATAAGCCGGGTACGGTTTGTGTCGAAGCGAGCGCTCTCATTGCACCTCAGCTCGGCAATATAGCGCCGAACAGCCCAACTGAAACGGGCGAGACGCCCGTTCCACAAGACTACTATCAGAGTGTATTGCAGCCAACTGAAAACCGCTATATTGAGGTAGCAACGGAGCGCTCTTATCCTTTGGATTCTGGATTCGGCACAAGATAGATAGCCCCAGAAATTAACGTCAGGGCGACAGAAACCCAGAAAGCAATCAGGGAGGGCAATTGCCAAACTTGTGGCAAAGGAGCGATTAAAAGCGCGATCGCAATAATTTGACTGACAGTTTTGAGTTTGCCCCAAATATTGGCTCCCGTAATTTTAGGTTGACTGACACGCCAACCTGCGATCGCTAACTCCCGTGCTAAAACAAGAAACACCCCCCAAGCAGGAATCTGTCTGAGTTCAATCAACACCAGTAAAGGTGCCAGCACCAGCAACTTATCTACCAATGGATCGAGAAACTTACCCAAGTCAGTGATTTGGTTGAGTTTCCTGGCTAAATAACCATCGAACCAATCTGTCAGAGAAGCCACGAGAAAAATTGCCAAACAAATCCATCGGGCTTCATGTGACGGATTATACAATCTATAAAGGAGAAATGGTATCCCTAAGAGGCGGGAGAAGGTAATTAAGTTAGGTAAATTCATAGGGAGTGGTTAGGGGTTGGTGGTTGATAGGGGCGCGGCGACCTTGTGCCCGTACATAATTATTGGTTAGTTAAGAGATCTTGACTAATGACTAATGACTAAGGACTAAGGACTAATGACTAATGACTAATTTCACAGACTATCATGACCATCTTATCTGTTCACCGTCGCCCAAACTTACTCAGTGATATAAACGCATTAACTCCTGTAATATTTACTTTAGGTGGTCAAGAAGCAGTAAAAGATACAGCTTCTGCTATCCAAGATGTGTCACGGTGGTGGAGTTAAAGAACAACATTTTTAGTTAGAGATAACATTCAACGTTAGAGCCAAAAGGTAGAATAAGCGGCTCAAAGTCTTAATTTCTCGTGGTTGTGAAAAAAACTGTTCTTATAAGCGGTTGCATATGACTTGACCCACCTGTTCATTCAAAAGCGCTTGATGTACCAGTCACCGATGTCACTATACCCATAAGATTTCAGGGTCTGGAAGCATAACCCAATACGGTTCAGTTAGATGGAGTCGAGGGGTAATACCCTCACTCGACTCCATCTAAGGCTAAAAATTGGAGCTTCTACTCGTGTTCCGGTACCTCTGTGTGTCGGCTTCTTAGAACGAAACTTTGATACAGGTTTTTTGACAACTTTAGGATTAATATGGGTAACACGTTCAGGTAACAACGTATCTAAAATCTCGACAATTAACCAATCGAAAAAAAGTAAGGGCGCAATGCCTTGCGCCCCTACGACCATTGCATATGTATCATGAATTTCGTGAATTGGTATAAAACTCAGGCATAATGGTGGAACACCACCGGTGGTTGCAGCTTGAAACATTAACACTCTAACTGACCAATGTCCCAGGAACCAACCATAAACTTCCTCGACTACTTCTTACAAATGACAAATAGCTGTTTTGACTCATTAACATTATCTATAACAACCTACTTAATAAGCGGATAAAGTTCTTTGCAAAAAAGGAGCAATTTCTTCAATAGCAAGCAAATGCTGAACAGCACCCAAAGATATTGCCTCCTTCACCATGCCAAACATTGTATTTTCATTTTGGGCTAGAGTCATACCGCCGGTTTGAGAAATTGACTGCAAGCCTTCTGCCCCATCATTCCCAAGCCCAGATAATAAAATGCCAGCGGTGGCTCTACCATAGAAGTCGGCGACAGATTTGAACGTCACTGTAATAGAGGGACAATGTTTTTCTCCCGGTATAGCCATAGAATAAACAAATGCGCCTTGATTGTCCAATTCTAGATGATTTTTCTCTGGAGCGAAATAAATAGTTCCCGGTGATGGAATCTCCCCGACTTCGGCAATTTTAACCTGCAAGGCACACTCTGAGGACAGCCACTGGATTAACCCAGGCAAAACACCTTCACCTATATGCAAAACACAAACAACAGGTACGGGAAAATTAGACGGTAGTTGGTTAAGAATTTTTTGAATCGTTTGCAGACCTCCTGTAGAAGCCCCGAGGGTGACAATCTGGACGCGAGATGTCACATTCAACTTTCGCAGGTCAGTCCTGGAAACAAACCCACCAATTTCCGATTCTACGGAGGTAGGCAGATATTTTTGTTGCCGTTTGGGAACAACTTTCATACTGGAAAGCACTTTAATTTTGGCAATTAACGCCACTTTGAGTTTTTCGTAGTCAGTGGGCGAATTAGCTGCAGGTTTTGGTAAAACATCTACAGCGCCTGCTTGCAACAAGCGGTAGACATTATCGATGTCTGTTTTCTGCACGTAATTGCTGATCACCAAAATGGGTCTGGGGTCTTCAGCCATAACACGCTTAGTTAACTCCAGACCATCCATATTTTCCATGATCAAGTCAGTACAAATCACGTCTGGTTGAGTTTTAGTAATCACTTCCAAACCCTCCTCCCCATCCCGCGCTGTCCCAACCACATCAATTTCTGATGAAGACTTTAATATTCGCTGGAGAATTTCCAGAACAACAGGGGAATCTTCAACCAAAACCACTTTCTTTTTAAACGTTTCCATTTATACTAGTCTCCTCAAAGTATCTAAAAATGTTCCTTGTTCAAATTCCCCTTTAGTAATGTAGGCATTTGCACCCACTTTTTCCCCCTGTAGCTTGTCTTGTTCGTTAGCCAAAGTTGTGACGAGAATCACGGGCAATTTTTCGTACTCTGATAATTCGCGAATTTTCATAGTAAACTCAAACCCGTCTAAATTTGGCATCTGCACATCTGAGACAACAGCATCGAATTTATTCTCGCTCAGTTTCTTAAAGCCATCTTGACCATCTATAGCATCTATGACTTCATAACCAGCAGTTTCCAAAATTCTCCTCATCTGGGTGCGGATGGGAATTGAATCTTCAACCAAAAGAATCTTCTTTTTGATTTGTGCCTTTTTAGCTAACTCTTTAACTGTGACAGAGACAACTGTCTTTTTAGCTGACTTAAATAAATCGGTTGGATTCAGCACCATGCAAACTTCTCCAGTACCCAGAATCGTCGCACCAGAGATATTACAAATCCGTTTGAGCAAACTGCTTTGTGGCTTTAAGACAATTTCTTGTAATTCCAATACATTGTCTACCAAGAGCCCCAAACGCTCAGAACCAACTTGTAAGATAATGCATGGGATGCTTTTTAAAACAGCGCTCAGTTCTTGAGTTGATGTAGGAATTTTGACTGGCAACCCCAGTAAATCTGCCAGCCAAGCAACTGAGACGGGCTGCCCTTGAAAAGGAAACGTCTGGCTGCCTTCAACGGCAAATATTTCCTGCGGGGAAACCAACAGTGTTGTTTCTACGAATTCCACAGGGATGGCATAGGGATTTTGGTTAACTTGTGCAATCAAAACACGAGTTGTTGCCAAAACGCTGTTGAGGGTGATGCGAAACAAACAACCTTTGCCTGGAGTAAATTCTACCAGTATGTTTCCTTTCAGACGCTCAACGTTAGCACGCACAATATCCAAACCGACTCCTCTACCGGAAATTTCCGTGACTGCAGTGCGGGTGGAAAATCCTGGCACAAAGATCAATGTCTGAATTTCAGCCGTTGACATTCTTAAGAGTTCTTCTTCGGAACAAATGCCACGACGCACTGCGGACAGTTTAATGGCTTCGATATTCAAACCACGTCCATCATCTGAAACTTCAATAGTTACGGTATTGCCAGTCTGGTAAGCCCGGAGAAGAATGGTAGCTGTGGGAGGCTTGCCAAGTTGTTGGCGTTCCAAAGTAGTTTCAATACCGTGATCGACTGCGTTGCGGAGGAGATGCAATAGTGGGTCTTTCATCTCTTCTAGAATCCGCTTATCTACGGGAGTTTCTCCACCCTCGATTTGCAGATGAACTTCTTTGCCTTGCTGCTTGGCTAAATCCCTGACAGTACGGGGGAAGAGATTAAATATTGCCGACAATGGCAGCAGTCGCAGAGAACTGACTCCTGACTTGAGTTCATCGGATAGTGTTTCGAGTCTGGTGGTAGAGTCATGGGTTTTATTTTGGAGGTGATTTAAACTAGCTCCTAATTGCTTCAGGCGGTTTTCCAATAACTGATAAAACTTTTGCAAAGATTGCAGTTTAGTATCTTGGTCGTGTTGTTGCAAATCTTGAAATAACTTACGGCTTGCGAAAACTTGTCGATTTAAGTCTTCCCATAAAATTATGATTTCTTCAATTTCAGCCAGCTGGTTTGTAATTTGACCTTTTGTGACGACGAGTTCACCGACATAAGTCAATAGTTTATCGAGTCTTTCTGATTCTACGCGGATGGTATCAATTCGGTCATCAGCAAATGGGTCTGCTATGGGTTCCGTTGGTTCGCTGACATAAATGGCATCATTGTATACAGGGGGTTGTTCTACAATAGGTTGGGGAGAAGTATCTTCGGCTTCAACCACCGTTTCCCGAATTTCCGACCCTGTATCGTCAGACTCTCCCCTCATCAGTTGGGCTAAGACATGGAAAATGCTGACCCCTGATGGTTGTCCGGTAACGGCTTCATGAGCAATTTTGCGGACAGCATCTAGCCCTTGATAAAGGCAGTCAAATATTTGGGGTGTCAAAATTCGCTCACCTCGCTTTACCGACCCCAGAATTTCTTCTATTTGGTGGGTGAGGGTTTCTGCATCTTTTACCCCTAACATCCGGGAATCGCCTTTGAGGGAGTGGGTTTCTCGCAGTAACACCTCAAGTTTTGCCTTGTCTTCGGGGTTTTTTTCTAGATGTAACAAAGCGCCTTCAATTTTCTGCATGTGTTCTGCAGTGGCGGCTTTGTACAGCGATCGCAACTCTTCATCTTCTATCATCATAATTTTGCTTTGCCCTCAAATTACAGCCTGAAGACTCTGAGCCGCTTCGTTAAGGTCTTCGGTAGCCACTTTCACCTGAGTAATACCAACTGCGGTTTCTTCTGCCCCTGTATTGAGGGCATTTATGGCAGCTACAACTTGTTGTACGGTAATAGCCTGCTGTTTTGCTGTTTGGGTAATTTGTTGGGTATTGAGAAACACGTTATTAACAGCATCAGCAATGCTTGTGAAAACATCTCCCGTCTCTGCAACTAGCTTAATCCCCTGTGTTGCTTTCTTTGTACCTTCATCGGTCACCATGATGGTGGAGTTAATAGCTGCTTGTACTTCGTTAACCAAAGAATTAATCCTTTCTGCTGACTTTTTGCTTTGGTCAGCGAGTTTGCGAATTTCACCGGCTACCACAGCAAACCCTTTCCCCTGGTCACCTGCTCGCGCTGCTTCTACCCCTGCATTGAGAGCTAACATATTTGTTTGATTCGCTAAATCTGCTACCAGGTCAGAAACTACAGAAATTTGGGATGTCTGTTCGCTCAGGCGTACAATTTGGTTGGCGATCGCTGTCACTTGGTCTCTCAGTTCCGAGATCCCTTCTACTGTCAGACCAACAGTTCTAGTTCCTCCCTCCGCAAGAGTTAAGGCTTGCTTTGCTCTTCCTGCAGAGATTTCGGCTTGTTCGGCAGACTGAAGTGCTGCAACCCCCAAGTCTTGGATCGTAATAGTTGTTGCACTCACTGAGGCAGATTGTTCAAATACGATCCGTTCTTGCTCTGTGACAGTCGCAGTGATGTCCTTTACAGATGATGATACTGCATTTGAGGCTTCTTGAATTGCCTTAACAATACTGGATGAAAGCACATAAGAAATCAACACAGTGATAGCAACTGCCATGAGTGTACCCAAGCCAGCCACAACTTGCAAAAAAGTCGTCGCCTGTGCAATTTCATTAATAGACGTTGTAATAACTGCGTCTTGACCCTGCTCAAATTCTTTCTGATTCTTTTCAAATTCTAAAATCCACTTTCTACTTTCTGGGCTTTCAAGTTTTTTTATCGCTTCATTTTTGTTTCCCGCCAGTACCAAATTGATAACATCTCTGTTAAAATTTTCTAGTTCTTCTGTTCTTTGCCGCAGTATTTTTAAATACTCTTTTTCTCTTGGTTTTTCAGCAATTTTGTCAGTAGCATCTAAAGCTTTTCTAGCATTATCAGTTTCTTTGGCAAACGAGTTTTGAAAACTAATAGCTTCCTCGCTATTTTTGGCATTTTTATCCTCACTAACAATCACAAAATTTGTGACCGAACGTTCTAATCTTAAGACGCTCAGTAGAGCATCATGTGAATATTCAGTAGCATCTCTTGCCTTTTCTACTCTTTGATAAGCTGTATCTAATCTTTTAGAATTTAAGAAAGCCAAACTGCTAATGACTATTAATATAATAATCGGAAATGAATATCCCAATAAAATACGTTCTCTCAATTTCAAGTCTGGAAACATATGCTAATATCCTTATAGATGTTTAATTGTTACAAAAGTATAAATGTCTGGGAATTTTACTCCTTGAACGACTAACCGTTTAGCGATCGCTAAATTTCTTCGTTTACCATTAACCCTCCTTTAGTTAGTATTTTGGGTAAGTCTAGAATACAAAGCACGCTTTCTTCAAAAGGAGCCATGCCCTGAAAATATTCCATACTGTCATTCACTGCACTTGGCTGCAATGGTGTCAAATCGTCATGGGTGAAATCAACAACCTCAAAAACTTTATCAACAGGTAATCCAGCAACAATATCATCCACTTGAACTACGACGGCTTTAGAACCAATTTTGACGGGGGGAGTTGGAAGATTCAAAACATTCCGAATATCTACTAAGGTAATAATATCTCCTCGCAAATTCATATTGCCAATAATATGTTTTGGACAACATGGAATAGGAGTAAAATTATAAATATTCGTGAATTCCCGCACCAATTCTAAGTCCAGACCAAAGTATTCGTTACCAAAGCCAATGACTGCAAGAGAAATTGTTTCAGGAGCAGATTCCGACTCTTTTGGTATTTCTTGAAATTCCAAAGCCCGCTGTTGGAAAATTTTTCTTTCTTCTAAAGTTGCATTGGGGCAATACAGGTCATAAAAGCTAGGAAACTGCATTCCTTCAAGTTGTTTGTATGTTTCATTATAAATTTGCCCATTCATAGATGCTGCCATCAAATCACACTGGCTTTCTGCATCCCAAATTAAGGTTAACAATGCATCTGGTTGGCGAACTAATTTCTGCGAATCAAGTAACAAAATAGTTTCTGTCTCTATCTGGATTGTTCCAAGGAGAAATGAGTCATTATTACCTAAAATTTCATAACCGTCTGGGGTTTCAATAACATCGTTGTCCAGTTCTAGCATTTCATAAACTTGGTGAACTAATATACCAATTTGCAAGCCTTCCCACTGTATAACAATAATAAAATCGCTGACACGGCAATCTTGTAGTGGATAACCCCAAAGCAAATCAAGATGTAACACTGGTATAATTTGATTTCTTAAAGGAAAAATTCCAATAACATCAGTGTTTGCTCCAGCAATGGGTATCAGTTCTGGAAGGGGAAAAATTTCTTGAACCAACATCGCTTCAATTCCATATATAGAATTGTGTAAACGAAATGTTAAATATTTCTTGCTTTGGTTCATAAACACTGATATTAATAAATAGTATATTGGGAAGTTATATTCATTGAGATTTCTATTTTAAATGATAAATAGTAAAAAATTAAAATTAGTAAAATATATTATTCGATATTGCTTGGCTTTGAAATTCTAAATTCCGAAAGCGATAGTTATTGGATTGACTTTCAATAGTAGGCTTTTTTTTGCTAACATATTTATCCACAATTTCCAGTAAAGATTCTGGTTCAAAGGGTTTGGTTAAATAATGGGTAGAACCAGCAATTTGACCTCTGAGTTTATCAGAAAATTTATCTCGTGCCGTGACCATCACAATAGGCAATGACTTAAATTTAGGAATACTGCGTACTGTGCGGCAAAATTCTAAGCCATCAATATCAGGCATCGTGACATCCAATAGCAACAACACAATTGGATTGCTGTTCATCAGTTTCAAAGCATCTAGGGCGTTATTTGCAGAGAGTACTTGATAGTCTTTCACTAAAGCCCGTTTAATTAAAGCCTGAACGACAGGGCTGTCATCAACACTGAGAACAATTGGACGTTCTTCCACAATAGGAACGGGAACGTCTGGACTCAAAGTTTGAGTTTGGGGTGTATATTCCCGCAAGACAATGAGATGAGATGTTGCCCAAACCTTATAGTATTGCGCTAGTTCGAGTGGATCTTGGTCTAATTCTTCAGCAATGTCTATGAGACTGCGCCTACCATCCACTTTTTCAAGCAAATGTTGCTGTTGGCTATTTTCTGTCACTGTTCGCCAACGACTTGATACAATCTGAGGAACAGCCTCCATACTGGGGACAACAGGAGCGAGTGCATCCCATTTTTGCTGGCGATCGTTCACAGATTGAAGGAGTCCGTACCAGTTCAACCCGTGTCCGTCTGTTCCATAACTGAGATCGATGTCTACCGTATCATCCAACTCTAACTGTCCGGAAAATGGAAAGGTTTGTTCTAGGGCTTCCGCAACTCTAGTGTGGGCATAAGCCTCAATCTCGTCCCATTTGAACACTCTTATCCGAACGATGTGTTCTAACAGTTCTCTATAGGATGCTCGATTTTGTAACTTTTGCGCCGCATATCTGACAGCAGTATCCGCCCAATTACTACCGCACTTTACCCCAATCTGTCTGGCTAATTCTTGATTGCTGGGCATATTCACCCCGCCGTAAACAATTTCGCCGTTGTTTAAGACGACAACACGAGACCTCGACTTTTGTTCTGAATCTATGAATGCATCAATGTCAACTAAGCCACTAGCACCCTTAGACTGTAAATCATCAAGCAAATCGCGTAGTTGCCCAGCTTTGTATTGTAATTTATTTGGCATTTTTTTCCTAAGTCAGCTGGTGTACATTCAAATATTCAGATGTAGCAAGTTTAACCCGGAGCCTAATTTGCTTGCACATTTTTGTCGATAACTTGCCTGGTTGACAGTGCAATTTTTTTGACACAACACAAAATGTTTGAAGTCGAGTACGAACCATAATTTATACCTAAACACAGGAATTCTGCGGAAAAGTCTGGCAAATCAAACTGTTCCGATCTGAAAACGAGATAATTTACCTTGTCATCAAAATGCTACCCTTTTGACCTACGTTGTTGCTGTTAACAGACTGGACAGATTCACCCTAATGAAGAGACATAAAACAAGACAGCGACTGACTGCTCTAGCCTTCGCCGATTAGTAGGTAACTTAACTAGTTTATCTTTCTTGAGCTTCGGTTTACAGTGTACCATTAATAAGTAATTAGGTTGAGTAGTCGGTAAAACGTAGTAATTACCCGTTTTTCACCGTTCACTTTTTGTACTCCTCTATAATCGTCATGAGTAGCAAGCGGATTCTATACCCAACCACAGAGATCGGGTTTTTTGAGGGCGGTTCTCACCTTTAGTTATAAAAAGCAACTACCTACGGCAGTCACCTGCCGCTATGTTGTAGATCCAAAATTACCAGACAAGATAGTGAACTACCACACACTCATCGGAGTGCCGATTGAGTGTGGGCTTCGAGTTTCACAGACCGTTGCCCCTTCCCCTTACGGGTATTCGGTCTTACACAGTCTCTACTCGCAGTAACGGGATTCCCTCCGCCATGTACCTAGGAACTAGTCTGAGAGTTTAGGATTCGGATGCCTTCGTTCCGTATGTTCAGCGCTGCATTCCCATCTCTATCCTAAAAAGCAAGGAGAAGCTCTACCCTGCTTTGACGAAGTCCACACGTTAACTATATGATTTTTGAAAATCAATCTTAATAATAGCAAGTTTCAACTTTACAAATAGACAATTATGTGCATCAAATAAACTGCAGCCTTAAAGAGTGTTTGTTCAAAAAAATTCACAACTTCTTCACCAGTTTTTCACCTTATATACATATTCTCAAAATCAAACTTCTTAACTAAGACGAAGCTCTCGATTCTTAAAAACAGTTCAAACCGAAGAATTGGCTCAGATCGCATAATCATTTCTTTGACAATGCATAAGTTTTAGCTATTGGCTTTCCGATCTCTAGCTGAAATAAGTTTGTGCATTTTTATGGCAACCCACTTAGGATGTATTTTTTATCTAACTTTCGTAATATTTATTTGTCGGTTTAATTATTACTTTGGATAGGCTATCGCTATAAAATCATGTATATATCAGCCTTTTACCCTTACTCTAAGTGCGTAATAGCGAGATTAACCTAAGTATTAAGTCAGAAAATCTTAACTTTTAAGCATTATTGCTTAGTATTTTAGTAAGATTTATCACTTTTCAAATTAGTATATTTGATATGACCTAAAAGTCATGAAAACTTAACTTATCCATTTGTTAAAGAATCTAAAGCCGTATAAAAAGCTAATTTCAAGAGAAATCGGGAAAAAGGGAGGTAAACAATAGCTTTTCTCGCTTTCATCTTCTAATGGGACAGGTTGTTTAATGCTTAAGGAAGGACTTGAAGCAACGTTTATAGCTGGAATATTTTTTACAATGTATTATTTTTTATAAAAAAAATAAAAAATAATAGTGTAATTACGGCTACAAGTTTTAGAAATTTATAGAACAATCTTTAAAGATTAAATTTTTGAAAAGAAACTAAACACTACAACTAAGGCAAAAATAGCGTTGTTGTAATGACGTGACATTATGAGTGACTTCTCAAGGATTGGGGAGGAGTCCACCACAGTTACCAATGTAAATATATAGGAGACGAGCGAAAGAATTATTAACCCTATCAAGATATGGGTTACTATTTGCGCCTGGAAATATTCAAAAACTTAAAAATCTTCAGTTTCCAGCACGCACATTAATTGCATCCTAAGTTATTGCAAACTCTTTCAAAGAGTCTGTTCACAAGTAATGGAGCTCTATAGTTTTATGACCATCACTTCTGATGTTCAAATCTTTGACGTCGTCAACTGTACTAGCATTGATAACTTTCAAGCTCAACTTCCTTCAATTTATGAGCGGATTGAAAAAGATGGATTTGCAATTATTCAAGCCTGGGATGCATCGCAGGATACCTTAAGAGAAATTTCTCTATATTTCGGTTACATTAAAAGTCATCCTAACGCTGATGATACCGGGATTAACAAATTGGTAACCGAGTATGTGGTAGACGAGAATACAAGCAACTTACAGACTTTTCGCGAGTATCACTATGGGTACACTGACGAGCTTGGGCTACATACAGATGCTTCTCACATAGATGGGGTTGCTTTTGTGAATGGTAAAGTTGTAAGGATTGCTCCACCAAGCTTGTTCCTACTTCAGTGTGTTCGACCAGCAGATAAAGGAGGAGCTAACTTTTTAGTTGATGCTCAAGAAATCTTGCAGCGTCTTTGGAATGAAGAACCAGAACATGCTAGAGTCGTAACTCAACCAAGAGCGGTAAGTTTTTGCAAAGCTAAATACTTTTCGACCTACTGTCCTCTTTTCGAGCAGCTTTCATCGGGAAGATGGCGAGTTCGTTTTCGTCAAGACACAATGTACGTCGAGCCTTGGGCCTATTCTTCAGTGAAACACGTTATTGATGATTATTTCCTTAATCCTCGATTTCGCAAGCATCATCTTTTAACTGAAGGGCAAATCATCATTGTAGATAATCACCGGATGATGCACGGTCGTGATGCAATTATTTCCCACGATCGCGATCGCCCTCGTACTCTCCATAAAGCTTGGATATGGGATGATTCCACAGATAATCTATTACGCCTTCTTGATGTATCCCCAGATGAGAAACACTTCCAGGTGTATAATGCCTATCTTCCCAAAAATATAGAGGTAGGACACAAGAGACTTCGTACCCTTGAAATTGGTATTCAGCTCAAGTCCGAAGCATTGTAAAAGTCACAACGTAGCATACTCTCCAAGGATGGACTATGGTTTTCACTTCTTTAGCAAATCAAGTGCTAAGTGATAATACAGTTTTAAATTTTCAAAACTCTATCGATTTAATGGATGAAACCCTACGTGAGGGTGCTGAACGGTCAAGTATTTCGCCTAGCTTAGATGATAAATGCAACCTAGGGAAAAAAATCTCAGAGATTGGTATCCGTTCGCTAGTCATCGGTTTTTTACCTCATGTACCTCACACCATAGAACTTTTGAAGAGGTTGTTGGAATTACAAAAACAAGGAGAAATCTCGCAAAAAACTCGATTCATTGTTCTCTCTTATGTTGGAGAGGATCTGCGTCGGTCATGCCAAATTCTTAATGAAGAACTGGGGGAATCATTAGAAAATGTTTGGCTCATAGCCGTCCATACTGTTTCCAATCAACAAATTCAGCACATTTTCTGGAAAATCCTGGCAAGAGAACCAGAGGCAGTATGGAATAGTGAAAATTGGAGTACATTAACTGTAGATGAACAGAAACAAATACACCTTCAATGGTTTGAGAATTTTCTGCCGACACTTAAGCAATATCGAGGCGGAGGTATTATTTTAGGTTTATTGGATAGCTTCCGTGCCGATATCAACCATGTCAGAAAAGTTATTGATATTGCTGCCAAACATGATATAAAACAGATTAGATTGGTAGATACAGCAGGTACCTGCTTGCCACAACAAATCGATATCTACGTTTCTTCTTTAGTAAAAGCATATCCTAACATATCCTTCTGGGGTCACTTCCATAACGACTTCGGTATGGCTACGGGCAATGCCATCTTGGGTTTGTCATGTGGCTTGAAAGGAGTGGACATCTCGGTGGGAGGTTTTGCCAGTCGTGCAGGGCATCCTCCTTTGGCTGAAATTGCCTTGGCGTTGCATGATTTGTATGGCATTACTTTGCCTGATTTTCACTACGATCGACTCTATGAACTCAGCCGATTGCTAGAGAAAACCTACGGGTTAATGGAGTGCCCTACCCAAGCTATAACGGGGGTTATCACCCACAGCATATATAGCAGCAGCCGCAACGAAGTTCTCAAAAAAGCGCCTACTATTTATGATGTCATCGAGCCAAATTTTATTGGTTCTAAATTAAATAAAGCTTTTGGCGTTCGTAGTGGGCGGGATGGTATTCGTTGGTTCTTGAAAAATAATCAGGAAAAATTGCAAAGCCTTGGTATTGATGTCAATGAAGACAAAGCCGAAGAAATATTCTTCTTCATTGTGAACGAGTGGCACTCACGCAGTCAAAAGCTACAACTTGATATTCAGGATGCTATATCCCATTATTATCAATTGTTAAATAGTGCCTTTTTTACTGAAGAACAAATGATACAGTTTCTTGCTCAAAATTACAAATCAGGGGCAAAGGATGAATTTTACAGCGTTAAAAACTAAGCAATCAGAAAAACTCCAATCCTTTCTTTTAGAGAATTTCCAAATAGCGAACTTACAGACATATGTGCAGGGCTTAGAAGAGTTTGCCCACCAAGCTTTTAAGAACAAAAATATTACTGCTTGGCAAGATTTGCAATATATGCTGTTCAAGCTGAATCAGCAGTTGCTCCAAAACGGTCATGGATTAGGTACAGAGCGGTCTCTCAAAGAATGGGTTATACGTGATACGATTGAACGAGTTGAGCAACAATACCTGCCAAAGCAACAAGTACCCAAAGAAATCAACAACGCCGAATTGTTCTTACCGTGGCTCAAGCAGCAAATTCAAAATCATCGCGTTAACAACCATCCCTTGTTCCTGTTGTTTGATAATGACAATTTAAGTAACGAAGAAATACGTTATTTTCTTGCGAATCACTGGGTATATACACAAAACTTTCATCTCCACATTGCTGCCTACAGTCTTTCTGTGCCTTTTGAGATGCGCGGAGAACTGTTTAGGAACATCTATGATGAAATGGGCAGAGGTAATTTTTCCGAGGCGCACCCAAATTTATTTACACCACTGATGAATTACTTTGGTGGCGCATACCCAGAAGATATTAACCCGGAAACTTGTCACTTCTTCAACACTCAGGTCAGTCTGTGTTGGTTTGGCGATGGTCTACATTACGGCATTGGTGGTATGGGTGCCTTGGAACTGTCAGTCCCACTACAGCACAAGCGAGTCCTGGATCACTTATTGCGACGTGGATTAAGCGAAGAACTGGTGCAGTTTTTTGTGATTCACTGCGAACTGGATGGAGATCACGCAGACGGATGGTTTGCCGCAGGTATGCCCTATGTGCGTAATTCTCAAGATTTGCAGAAAGTATTTGCAGGTGCCATGAGAATACTTGAAGCCCGTGTCGTCCTCTATGACGGTATCCTGAATCAAATTCTCTCACGTCGTGCTTCAGCCTCTTCAACTATGTAAGGGCATCACAAACAAAAAGCAGCTTTTGTAAAAAAAGGTTTACTGAAAAGCCAATGGATAATTTGGAAGCTACACGGCAAAGTGGAATAGCTTCTGACAAAGCTATGGTGGGCACTGAAGAAGGAACGACTAAGGAAGAAATTTCGCTCTTGCAACTTGTTGCTGTATTTGCCAGCGTGGGCGTAACAGCTTTCGGCGGAGGAGTACCCATCCACATTTTGGATAATTTTTCCAGGCGTGGCTGGTTAAGCGAAAAGGAGTCTTTGGAAGCTTTTAATTGGTGTCAGTGTTTGCCAGGACCTAACGTCTCGAACCTCTCAACCTATCTAGGGTGGTGCTTTAAAGGACCTTGGGGTGCCTTGCTGTGCCCCATCTTCCTGTTGCTGCCCGGTGCCACTATGGTGTTATTGGCATCCGAATTGTTGGCAAGAATGCCTCAACAACCAGTTGTCCGAGGGGCGCTTGACGCTGTGGCAGCGGCAGCAGTTGGGCTGTTATTGGGGGCAGTAGGTCGGCTGGCTGCAAAAGCGCTGTTGCAGCGTGCTCGCTTGATTGCAGCAGTTATGACATTTTTGATGGTAGGTGTTTTTGGAGTACCTACTTACTTGGTTATCGTGTCTGTGGGGCTTATCCTTTACTGCTTGGATAATAGGGAGGACAGCAACAGATGAACGTGTTGTTTGATTTATTCTTAACCTTTGCATACCTGGCAACAATTAGCTTTGGTAGTGCTCAAGCAGTCATTCCAGAGATGGAACGTTTAGTCGTGTCCCACGGTTGGATGAGCCATGAAAATTTTGTACAAGCTTATGCACTGAGTCAGTTAGCACCAGGTCCAAACTTACACCATATCTTTCTTATTGGCTATCAAGTCGCTGGTTTGCCAGGGGCACTGGCTGCAGGGCTTGGTCTTTTTGGTCCTTTTTCCTTAGTGCTAGCTGGCATAGCAATGCTCACAAAAAGGTCGCGCCCTCCAAGCTGGATTAAGCGTTTTCATGCTGCTTTGAACCCTGTAACCATTGGTTTAATGGCTGCTGCTGCTTGGAAGCTTGGGCAGGGCATGATAAGCGATCTTTTTTGGGTGAGTATCTGCATAATAGCTACTTTATTAACTGCTCGGCGGTTGCTTTCTTCTGCTTGGATAGTCATTTTGGCAGCTTTGATAGGCGCTCTTAAAGTCTTATTTTTAAATTAAAAAGTCGCGCCAAAATAGCTTACTTGTTTTGGTCAATATGACCAAAGTAGTTAGAATTGACAGAGGTGAAAAATGAGAAATGCAAATTTAGATACCTACTCACAAGTCTTAGATACATTCAAGTCAAGTCAGTTAAATTTAGAAAGCACAGAAATTGTAGAAACTGCTAATATTGATTTGAATGATGTTACGCTAAAAATTAGCAAGGTAGCAGAAATTTCAAATTTAGAGTGGCAAAAGTTATGTGACATATTTAACTCATTTAAATTTGTCATACTCGATTGCGAGCCCATACCAAATCCTAAGGAAAATGTAATAGCTTTAAAGAATTTTTTTGGTTCGGTGAGAAGACACCATAAAAATTCTGATGAATATGGTATTCAAGCAATCAGAGATATCAATTCTGCTAAGGACATTAGTAATACCAATCAAACACATCCAATACATACGGATGGTACATTTTACAATGAACCTCCTAAAGTTGTTGCTTTGCAGTGTGAAATACCAGCTAAAACAGGGGGGCTTTCTCAAATTGTTTACGCTGAATCTGTCTACGACTACTTTAGAGAACATTATCCTCAAGAATTGCAGGCGTTGTTTACTCCAGGTTCATTTACTATAACAAAAGATAACCAAACATCCAAACGAGCGGTATTTGCAGAAAGGGAAGGCAGAATATCAGTACGTTTTAGATACGATAAATATGTCTCAACCACAATCCTGCCTGAAGTCGAAAAGGCTTTTAGTGTTTTCCAAAATTATGTTAACGATCTAAATAATCAAATCTTGTTTAAGCTTAAAGCTCATCAAATCCTGATATTTGACAATACAGGCGTATTACACGGAAGAACGTCTTTCCCAAACAACGATCGCCGCAAGATAAATAAATTATGGTTTGAGGGAGACACGGAATACGCTCGTGAAATTCAATTTGGCTTTAAACCTAAATCTTATCTAGAAATCTCGGTGTAGAGACACGAAGTTACCTTGCGAATACGACTAACTTTGCACTTCGCATCTTTACACTCAATCATTGCTCTTAGCTTAATCCAAAAGAAGCCCCACATCTGACCGAAGGCAGTGTGGGAGTGTGTCACCGTATGGGAATAAGCCCTGCCTTTTCAACAATCTGCTGCCCTTCTTTGGACAGTAAGATACTGGTGTAGGCTTTCCCAGCAACTTCATCGATAGTGCCATCCTCACGAATTATAACGAAAAGACGCCGGGTGATTGGGTAAGAACCATTCCTCATTGCGTCTACATTAATCCGCTTACCATTATCTGTGAAAGGTTGCACATATTCTTGGGATTTCCCTTTGGCGATCGCAAGGGGACGGATTGTTTGTTGACCGAGAACTGGTGCATTTGCGCCAAAGGAGATTGCCCCAGGTGTCGAAGCAACTTGACGGATAGCAACAGTATAATCACGGATAAATCGCACCCTGGAACTGAGTTGATTGATTTCTTTTCCAAGAAGATCGTTCAGTAAATTAGCAACTTTAGGATCTCTAGCGAAAGGTACGATCGTCAGATCCGGTCCTCCCACCTGCTTCCAGTTGGTGAGTTTACCTTTATATATGTCTTGTACCTGCTCGATTGAAAGTCCGGGGATAGAAATATTTGGATGGGTAAAGACGACAAGGGCATCAATTGCCACTGGAACCTGCTTTAGCTGAAAACCGCGTTCTTGAGCTTTACTATAATCAGTATCTCTTAGAGAACCTCCACTGTTAGCAAAGCTCAGCTGACCATTGAGCAGCATAGCGATACCCTGCCTGCCACCTGGTTGTTCGTCTCTCGGTTCGGTATACCTGAGGCGAAAATTGGGGTAAGCTGTAGCAATTGCGTCATTTAAGCCGTTAGCAGTCAGAGTTGCAAACAGAAGAGCACCGCCATAATTAAATGTACCTTCCGGTACGTTTTCTACATCTTTTATAGAATCATACAGTTTGATACCAGAGGAGATATTCTCAATATTCCCACCGGAATTAGCAACACTATCGGCATTGTTTAGTTTGCTAACAGTTACGAACAAAGAGAAAATTAACCAACCAAAAAACAGAAATAGCAGACTAAAACTGACACGAATAACCCAAGGTGTCAGGAGCCAATCTTGGAAAGATTTAGATTTAGGTTGAGTGCCCTCGTTATTGTTTTGTAACAAAGAAAGATTTAGGGGTTTATCGCATTTCTGGCAGCGTTTTGCCTTAAGGGGATTTTTATCGTAGCCACAATGACTGCAGACGCTGAATTTTTGATTGTTGAATTTGCGATCGTTCATTTTACTTTGCCATTAAGTATATATTTGGATGTACGGTATTGCGCCCTGAAGCTTTTTGTTGTAGTAAAAATTTGATATTAAATAAGTAAGTACATGGTAATAAAAGCACGTATATCTTTTAGAAAGTAAAGGTGGTGCGAAGCGTACCTACGTAAATAGTATTATTGTCGTTGTTATGCTCTGGATTGAAGACAACGAATACACCAGGAGTGATGGCAATATTATCGTTAATTTGCAGGCGGTAAAGTGCTTCTAAGTGATAAGAGGTATCGGGGTCTTCAACAACATCACTGTCAATCACTTTAGGGGGTTGACCAAAGATAACACTAAGGACATTGCCTTGTTTGCCCGCATCTCGTAAAGCGATGGCACCTGCCCAGTAAAAAATATCCGCATTAGACCCATCAAATGGTCCTGCTTCCGCTTCTGCTGTCGTGTAACCTACCCAACCTGAAACATCCAATTTTGAGCTAGGACGGAAGAGTGCTTGTAAGCTGTAGCTATTAGCAGTAGTTGCGAAGTTACCAAATGGACGAGATGCGTTAAAACTACCTGTCGAACCCAGAAGGTTAACACCGCCTTCATTATTGAAATAGCTGTGAACGTAAGTCAAACCTATATTGAAGGCATTACTGGGACGGAACGCAATCTGACCAATGGCTGCAAAGGAGCCATTGAAAAGACCCCGACCTAAATTTGAGTTACTGGCTTGTGGCGCTAAGAATCCTACTGAAGCACTGATAGGTGACTTAAAGCCGAAGGTGAGTGTTGCACCTGCAGAACTTTCAGCAATTCGATAAATGGGGCTGAATCGCCCATAACGGGAGATGGCACCAGTACCGGTGGATTGCAAGGTGGGGTTAAAGGTGTAGATGCTATCTGAGAATTCAGTTTGAGCAGCAGCAATATTCACACGCACTGCATTGCCCAAGTCAAACTGATAATATAAGTCGTCAATTGTCACGCTATTCCCATCATCGCCATCAAACGCCAAGCGAGCCATGTTAGTACCTGTTGCCGCCGTCCCAAATGGGGTAATATTTCGAGCTTGAAAACGGACGCGCAAACGATCGCTTCCAAAAAAGCTAGCATCAAAGTTTAAACGTACTCGATCGCTAAAGACGGTATTACCTGCTAATTCTCTATTTAAGTTGGCGAAATTGCCTGCACCGTAAGAGTTGAGCAAAGCCCGTGCTTGTGCGTTGTTAAAACCTGTCAAAGCAGCTATTCGATTAACCACCGCAGTCTGACTTGCTAAATCAACGCCATTAAAGTCATCTCGATCTAACCCATAAGGAAAAGCTCTGTCATCTCCAGTCACATCAGCTAGGTTAAAGATGACCTCCCCAGAGAATTTTGTTGTTGTGGAAAACTGATTGGCTTCCAGTTCGGATGTCCGGGCTTCTAGAGCATCAACACGACCGCGTAAGGTAGCCAGTTCGGCAGAAAATTCCTCTTGTAAACGCTGTAAGGTAGCTAAGTCTTCTTTTCTAACTATGTCAGCCGTCGCAGTGGCAATAAGTTCGTTGACCCTGTCTAAACAAGCATTTAAACCTGCTGCAAATTCGTAACGGGTCAAAACTCTGTTTCCGCGATAAGTTCCATTGGGATAACCAGCAATACAACCATAGCGCTCAACAAGAGATTGTAATGCTTGGAATGCCCAATCTGTGGGCTGTACGTCAGAAAACTGAGACACTGATGTGACTTGGCTGAGGCTATCAAGCTCTTGAGACAACTGGCTAACAGACGTGGCTTGTTGGTCGAGTTCACCAGCCAATGCGCTATTGGCAACAAAAGATAGAACAGCAAAGACTGCTGAACCAAGCTTCAGTATTTTCCAAAATGTTTTTGTCATGGTTTTTGTCTCACTCACACCTAAATTCAGTCTTCTTTTGGGGATGGCATATGAATGAAGTGGCAAGCTGCTGTTTGCTGCATAACTTGTCGGCTACTTGGTAAAAGCCAGGGAATAGCTTCTATGCTGGGCACTACAAGACCCAAGGCACCCCATTTCTGCTGTTGCCCTGTAGTATCCTGAAGCTACCTATAGTTAAAAAGCACACTTGCGTAATTTACTTACTTACGTAAAAAGAAGTAAAATTTGTAGCTAGAATGGTGTAAAATCTGGCTTAATATTAGTTGCGATCGCTAAATGCACCCACTGCTAGTGCTTTTAAAAAGCATTTTGATAGCCGTTATCAGTTTTAAGCTATTTTGTAAAAAATAGATATACACAAAATTTACTGCGGATATCTCGCAAATCTAAAGTTACCAAAGATAATATCAAAAGGCAAGTTTTAATGTGTAAATCCTGTAAATTGCCAGTAAATTTTGACAGAACTATCCGTAAGGGCTTCAGAAACCACCGGAAAGCTGATAGCGTCAAACAAAGGAGAATATTATTGTGGACTTGATAGCTTGAAAACGCGCTCTTATTACTGGCATCTTCTACCATATATCCGCCCCCAATGGCAAACGATCGTGAAGGGGTTTATTGGCATCATAGGGTACGTGGTGGCAACCCTAGCACTAATTACTATTGTCAAGCACTTGTCAAATGCTTTCGGCAAAGGGAATGTTGTTGAAATTGCTGCAATACTGGGCATCTTAGCAGGTATCTTTCTTGCTAGAGGCTTTTTTCAGTCCGTGCAAGATATTTACATGGCAAAAGCTGCTCTGAGAGTAGCTTTTTATCTCCGCAAGCAGGTCTACACCCACCTCCAAAAGTTAAACTTTAGCTATTTTGAAACAGCAAAAGCAGGGGATTTATCTTACCGCCTCACCGAAGATGTAGACCGAATTGGTGAAGTTGTACACAAATTGTTTCACGACTTCATTCCCTGTTTTTTGCAATTGGTAGCCATTCCCATTTATATGGTTTACCTAAACTGGCAACTTATGCTAACTACAGCGATCGTTGCACCACTAATGGGTATTTTAATTGGGTGGTTTGGCGAGCGCTTGCGATTATTCTCCCTAAAAAGCCAAAATCATGTCTCGGATTTATCATCTATACTTACGGAGGTCTTTAGTGGTATCCGTATAGTACAAGCTTTTGCTGCCGAAAATTATGAAATTGCCAGATTTAGTCGCGAAGCAGAACGTGCCTTAAAAGCAAAATACTCTACTGAAAGGCTCAAAGCAATTCAAATCCCCATTGTCGGCTTTTTACAAGCGGTGAGTTTTTTACTGCTTCTGTTGTTTGCAGCATGGCAAATCGATAGCGGTAACTTGACTGTAGCAGAGTTTTTTAGTTTCCTTGCTGCTGCTGCATCCTTGATTGACCCCATCAGTCACACAACTAACAACTATAACGAGTTTAAGCAAGCTGAGGCATCAGTTGACCGCGTTTTTGAGTTATTAGCTATTCAACCAACAGTGGTGGAAAAACCGGACGCTCTTGTGCTGCCGACGGTTACCGGGAAGGTAGAATACCGTCATGTGTCCTTTGCTTACAAATCTGGTAAACCTGTCTTAAAAGATATCAGTTTATTTGCAATGCCAGGAGAAGCCATTGCCCTGGTTGGTGCTTCAGGTGCAGGTAAAACAACTTTTGTCAATCTCCTACCCCGCTTTTACGAAGCAAATGCAGGTCAAATTTTGATTGACGGCGTTGATATCCGGGATGTTACACTTCACAGCCTGCGGCGACAAATTGGCATTGTTCCTCAAGAAACCATGATGTTTTCTGGAACCATTGCTCAAAATATCGCTTTTGGTCAAGACACCTATGATATGGAACCTGTGGAGAAAGCTGCAAAAATTGCCAATGCCCATCAGTTTATTAGTTTATTACCCGATGGTTATGACACTTGGGTGGGTGAACGAGGTGTGAATTTATCTGGCGGACAACGACAAAGAATTGCGATCGCTCGTGCTGTTCTCCTCCTTTTATTTAACCCCTCACGAGTGCTTTATTGCTGTCTCACACCACCGACGACGGGCTTAACCTCAGTAGGATCGGAGAATGGATCGGTTCCGCCACTCCAGTTGAAATCGCTGATTCGGAAGCTGATACCGCCTAGTTGCTGTACGGGGTTGTAACGCAATGTTACTCCGTAGGTGCGGCGACTGTATTCTAAGACGTAGTCTGTACTGCTACGTTCTCCCGTGTCTAGGTTAATTGAGGTTTCAAAGCCCAAGCGAAATGGTCCGTAAAGTTGCTGGGTAATTCCTGCCCGCAATACTTTGTTATCTACAGAACGGTCAAACAAAAAGGGTGATAAACCAGTGTTAAGACCCTGGGAATAACTAATGACAAAGGCGGTGTAGTCCAAAAAAGGTCGAGAAAAATTACCGAATTGTCCTTGTAAACCAACAGTGGCAAATAAGGTATTTTGGCTATCACCGCTGCTATAGTAACTTGTTGTACCTGTCAATCCAGCAAAAGCTTGCAAATAAGGAACCACTGGATTGGGTGTATAACGCAATCCTTCGGTGGGTGTAGCTGGTAATGCTTTTCCCTGCCAGAGGGTTATGCCTCCATTGAGGGCAGCACTCGCTTGTACGCGGCTCAGTGAAACACGGTCATTTTCCCGATCTGCTTCTAGCAAGTCTTGGCGGTCTGTTCTAGCATTGATTAATTGAGCACCGCCTTGATAGCTGAGGTTAATACCACTCGTTCCTAAAGGAATGATAGGAGAGGTAATGATGCCTCCAAAACTGCTTTGGACGGTTTGAAAGCCCAAAGTACCGTTATAAAGTCGATCGCGATAACTGTATTCCAGTGTTAAAGTGTGGGGATTTTGCTCGCCTAAAAATAACTGACGCAACCGCAAACTCGCTCTTAGGCTATCTTCTATGTCGTTGAGATCGAAACTGGTTAACAATCCAGAACCTTGAATAAATGTCCGTGGACCCAAAGTTGCTTCTAGGGTTGATTTTACACCAAACAGGGAGGCAACATTACCCGCACCATTCTGTGCTGCTTTTTGAGGATAGAACTGGGGCGTGAGGTTGAAGGTCACTCCCTCCGTGTCTATCGGTCTAAAGCTACGTTCAATATAGACACCTCCCCGTTGATCCCCATCATAGCCAATGGAGAACAATCCAGGTGTCACTTCACGTTCTCTACGGTCAATCACCTGCTCATCCCTGGGAATTGGTAAGGATGTTCCTTGGTCAAAGACGAGACGCTGTCTTTGAGTTTTGATGCGATCGCGAAAGGGAGTTTCGCGTGTGAGGGTGACTTTATCTGCCCTTACCTCCAATTCTGGGGGTGAAAATGGGTCATTGGTGAGACGAACATTCTGAGCTTGCCAACCTCGGGGATAAAAATCTATTTTTCCGGCTTCAAAGCGTACCCGTCTGACTTGCCCTCCTTGTTTTGGAACGGGTATATTACTTGCACCTCCTGCACCACCTAAGTTGATGGTCAGTCCTCCAGGACTACCTGCTTGTAGTGGTTGATTTTGTCTGACGCGATCGCTTAGGGGACGCGTCGGTACTCCTCCGGTTGTGACATCAGTAGGTAAGAAGCTGAGGTCCTGTCCGGCAGTTGGTATAAAAACTTCACCTCCCCCATTCAGTAGTTCCCCGTTGTCCTGAACAAAGTTGTACGTAAAACGCTGTCCGCGCAGGACTTGATCGCCTCGTGTTAGGGCAACATTTCCTTCCCCCACTGCAATCAAGTTATCTAAATTTATCTGGACGCGCTCGGCATCTACAATTGCCCCATCAAATCGCACAACCACATTACCTTCAGCAGTGACAACCCGCCTTTGTTCGTCATACTGTTGTCGGTCGGCAATGACTTCAACAATTCTTTCTCCCGTTGCTGGAGTACTCGGGGTGGGAGTTGTGCCAGATGGTTGGTTTTGTTGTTGTGTTGTAGTACCGTTTTGCGTCTCAGGTGCTGTTTGGGTTTGAGCGCTGGAGTTAGGTAATGGTGGTTCTGTTTCGCCACGAGTTTTGAATTCTATCTGAACCGGGCGAGGGCTTGTTGGTTGTTCGGTTGTTGTATCGTTCTGGGTTTGTTGTGGCGATGGTTCTTCAGCGACGGATGCTGTTTGTGGTTGAGATAAGTTCTTGACTTTTATCACCTTTGGGAGTGATTTCTCTTGCGTTTCGGCGCTACCACCATCTTCAGGATGAGAACCTTGAACTTTCTGTAGCGGAAAACCAACTGAAAGGTTCTGACCTAAGGATGCCGCGTTTTTAGAGATATTGGATGAAAATTCTGGTGGAAAAGATTCCGGTTTACTGGGAATGGAGAGTGTTTGAGCAACCAGTAACTTACTCTCACCTGAAATGTCCCCACTGGTTTGGAGACCTAGTTTTTCCCGTTGCGTCTCAGACTTTTCTTGGGTATCCAGTTTCATTTCTGCAACTGGACTTAATCCGCTCTCACTTCCTAATTGAGGGGTGGGATTAGCTGATTGTACGTGTTCAATAATAGGGGGCGGTTCAGGCGGCAGAACTGGATGAAGCATATCAAGCGCGAAATCAAGCTAACAAACAGCCAATAAACAGCCGGAAGGACATAACACTTTTCACCTTCCGACTTTTGCCTTTTACACAAATTTAGGCAAGCCACCCGGAGAGGACACTTTTAGTGGGTTTTCCGACTGAGGAAGCGACTGTTTTGCTTGGGAAACCCAAGTTAAAACAAGTCGAATCTTAGTGTCCGTTAGCGTGTAGTGTATTTTGCCTTCCGGCAATCAGTCTCGAAGGATCTGTCTTGACTTTACTCGAAATCCCGACGACCGGGGTTACGAGCAGGGTCGTTGGACAAAAATCCAAAGACGAAGAGAGTAATAAAGAAGGCAACAACTATATATACTGTAATTTTTAAAGTCAGCATTAGATATCTCCCTTGGGTATATGAGGCTCTCAGTGTCTGCGACGCAGAAAAGATAGCTCTTTTATCTTACCCAAATCTGGTTCGTTTTTTAGAGAACACTGATGTGGACTCAGGTAAAGCGGTGCGCCATAGGTAAATTCTTTGCTTTGTTTACTGCTAAACTCAGCTAAGAATCTTGCCGCTACCGATTTATGGGGTGGTTCGGGTTATCTGACTTTTCAATGCTCCTTAATTCTAAGTTGTGATTTGCTTAATGTCTCTAGTTATTGGACGCGTGCCTAACAGTCTCTGTTCCCCGTTCCCCTTTGCCTGTTCTCTCTTACATATATTTTTATGAGGTAGTCTATAATGATAGTTTTAGAAACTTTTCCGTCAGCCTTGGTACAGGTGGCTGATTATTTCAAAGTTCTTTCTGAAGTTAGCCGCCTTCAGATTTTGTGCTGTCTCAAATCGGGTTCAAAAAATGTGACGGAAATTATCGAGCTTACCGGGTTGGGTCAGGCAAATGTTTCCAAACATCTAAAAATACTTTCAGGTGCTGGAGTTGTTAAGCGCAAGCCACAGGGGTCTAATGTTTTTTATGAGATTAGCGATCCCATGATTTTTAAACTTTGCGAACTCGTGTGTCAAAGTTTGTCTGTTCGGTTAGAGGAACAAGAAAATCGGTTGAAGCAACTTGAAGCTTTGCGTCAGAATTCAACTACCGCCTAAGACCTCAATAGTGTTGTTAAGTCATTGCAGATGTGCTGTGACTTGACAGAAATGGCAATGCAATATATCGCTTCTCACTTGAATCCAATACAGTTCTTGTGGGGCGGGTCGAACAGCCCGCCTGAAACGGGCGAGACGCCCGTTCCACAAGACTACTATCAGAGTGTATTGCAGCCAACTGAAAAACGCTATAGCTTCGGCAGGGATACCCGTCCTGTAATATTAACCGGGCTGAGCCAACTTAGGATCTGCTGATAGTAGAGACTTCGCGCTTAAAAAAAGCGTGCAAAACTGTTTCAGCAATTTGGGGACTAGTTAAACCCAACTCAGCTTTCGATTCATTTGGTTCAGCGTGTTCCACCAAGGCATCTGGTATACCGATGCGCTTCACAGGAACGGCTATATCTGAATCTAACAGAGCTTCTGCAATTGCTGAACCAAAGCCTCCCATGAGACAACCCTCTTCCAAGGTCACGACACGGCCAATTTTCTTAGCTAACGGGAAGATTAATTCTGTATCCAAAGGCTTCGCAAAACGGGCATTAATCACAGTTGCTTCAATGCCGTGTTCGCTGAGAATTTCAGCTGCTTGTAATGCTGGATTGACCATTGTACCGTAGCCAATCATCAAAACATCATCACCGTTGCGGAGAATTTCCCCTTTGCCGATTTCTAAAGGTTCCCAACCTTCTTCCATTAAAGGAACACCGTAACCGTTACCTCGGGGGAAACGCATGGCAATCGGGCCAGATGTGTGATTAACCCCAGTCACTACCATGCGTTGCAATTCTGCTTCGTCTTTAGGTGCCATAAGCACAATATTGGGAATACAACGCAGGTAAGCAATGTCATACATTCCCTGATGAGTGGGACCATCAGCACCAACAATGCCCGAACGATCCATACAGAAGAAAACTGGCAGGTTTTGGATACAAACATCATGAATAATTTGGTCGTAAGCCCGTTGTAAAAAGGTGGAGTAAATAGCGACAACGGGACGCATACCTTCAGCTGCCAAACCTGCGGCTAAGGTAACGGCGTGCTGTTCGGCGATACCTACATCTATATACTGATGGGGAAGTTTTGCTTGCAATTTGTCTAACCCTGTCCCCGTTGCCATTGCGGCAGTAATACCTAGAATTTTAGGATTTTGTTCTGCCAGTTTGACTAGGGTGTGGGCAAAAACTTTGGAGTAAGCAGGAGGTTTGGGTTTATTGGAAGGAATTGCTTTGCCTGTAGATAAATTGAAAGGAACTTGGGCATGATAGCCAACTTTGTCTTGTTCGGCTATTTCATAACCTTTCCCCTTGACAGTTGCAACGTGTACTAGAACTGGTCCGGGAATATGGTGTGCTTGTTGGAAGGTGGCAATCAGTTCCTCAAGATTGTGCCCGTCTACAGGCCCAATATAGGTAAATCCAAGTTCTTCAAAGACTGCGCCTACTTTAGGAACGGCCAAGCGCTTCATACCTTCTTTGATGCGTCCTAGTTCGGGAGAGAGGGATTCTCCAACAAAGGGAATATGCTTGAACTGTTCCTCAAAGTTATCCGTGAGAAACTGCATGGGTGGGCTGAGGCGGATTTTGTTCAAATAGCGGGGAATGGCACCAACGTTGGGAGATATGGACATTTCATTGTCGTTAAGGACAACCAGCAGGTTTGTTTTGGGCAAATGTCCGGCATGGTTGATTGCTTCTAATGCCATACCACCAGTGAGGGCACCGTCACCAATAATAGCGGCAACCTTAAACTTTTCCCCCTGGATATCCCGTGCTAAAGCCATGCCTAATGCAGCGGAGATACTGGTCGAGGCGTGTCCTGCACCGAAGTGATCGAATTTACTCTCACAGCGTTTGAGATAACCAGCAATTCCATCTTTTTGACGCAAAGTATGAAAGTTACTGTAACGCCCTGTAATCAATTTGTGGGGGTAGGCTTGGTGTCCCACATCCCAAATCACTTTATCGCGATCTAAATCCAGTGTTTGGTAAAGCCCCAAGGTCAACTCTACAACACCCAACCCAGGTCCAAGATGTCCCCCAGTGGCTGCTACAGTTTGAAGATGCTTGTCTCGAATCTGACGGGCAATTTGTTGTAATTGTCGAATCGACAAACCGTGCAACTGGTTGGGATGAGTAATTTCACTCAAGTGCATAACTATAGGGTTTTCCTCTCTACTTTTTGTATTTCTGATTTTCCCACGGTCGGGCGCTCGGCCAACAATCATATGTGATTGTGTATCACTTGCTTGTAATGGCTAATACCAATGTTAACCCAAAAATTACGTAAGATGCTAGAAAATTCAATACTTACCAAACGACAAGAAAGGTTTATAATACAAAATATTAATGTAACACCTGGGTCGCTTTGGTAGGGTATGTTAGTTGAAGCTAGTTTGTCAGGAACTGAGGGAGCGCCTTAATTTGGTAACTGCAGACATAGGAGCAACGTAGTGGCTCAAATTAATGGCGGCATTGAGTGAGCGAGCAATCGAGTGATTGCAACTAGGACAGTTGAACACCGGCTCACTCAATATCAAATCTTCTTTTATGGTTCGGCAATTAGAGCAAGTCTTAGAGCTTGGAAACTATCTATCAACGATCGCTAAAAAAGCAGCCCTTGGTCAAGTGTTGGCGCACCAAATTACCATGACTTACTCGACGTATGCTTGCGATCTGCCGCTCTGCTGTAGCGAAGCTATCGCGGGTATTGTTCTAAAAATCGACTCAAACAGCACGTCTGGAAACTATCGATTTGTATCATTCTTTTCGGTAAATTGTATAATACAACACTTAACAAAAAACGAGAAGCTAGTAAGTATAATTGGAGTGACAGCGGAGTGGAAAAAGTTTTAGTGTCCCTACCAGTTTCTTATTTTTTACTGATATGTTGAGCTCAAGGCATGAGAGAAAGGATGTGTGACATCCCGGCTCTCAAGGATAGAGAAAAACTTTTGTGGAGAATGAGCAGATGAATGAAACTATTTCAGCAGTCAACACAAAACAAATAGTAGAGAGGCTATACCAGAGGCTGCAAAGCTTGGTATTCTTGGCTTTAGACCGACATCAAGCTTCCAATGTTAGTAATTTACTTTGATAAGTTATCATTGTACAAGTAATTAATATGTGTATTTTTTTCTTAAATGTCTTAAATGTCTTAAATGTCTTAACTGTCTTTTGTAAATAACTTAACTAACAGTCAGATTTCTGGTAATAGGTAACCCTTAAATCTCTCAATGGGTATTTAAAGTTCATCAATAGTAGTTCTCAAGCTGTTGTCAGTCAACACTTTTATACCAAATATTGCCAGTTTCTGTGAATCAAAATTTGGTCAATGCCTAAGTTCTCAAAACAATAAGTCAGTAGAGCTTTGAGCAGCATCTCGGCTGGGCTTAAGTCCAGAGAATTTTCGCCCGATTACTGTAATTTTATCGTTAAGGAAATGGTGCATAAAATTCTGGTGATTGAAGATACAGCCTCAACGCGAAACCTTTTTGTAGAAGGCATTAGTTCTCAAGGTTTTTACACCTTGGGTGCAGAGAACGGTATTAAAGGTGTCTACATGGCACAACAAGAATTACCCGATTTGATAATTAGTGATATTGTCATGCCAAAACTTGATGGTTACGGGGTTCTAAGGGTGCTGCGTCGAAATCCAGCCACAGCGATTATCCCCTTTATTTTCGTCTCTGCTAAAGCAACTCGGGCTGATATCCGTAAAGGGATGGAGATGGGAGCAGACGATTATGTCACTAAACCCTGTAGCATAGATGAATTAGTTAGGGTCATCAAAGCTCGCTTGGAAAAGCAAGCCTATATTCAAAAGTGGTACACAGCAAAGTTCCAACCATTCTCAGACCCAGCGGCTACTGTTACTGTATCGACCTTTTCTCAGGAGATTTTGCCGCACGATCCTGAATTAAGCGAAGTTTTCCAGTTTATTGAGGCCAATTATCAGCAATCGATTACCCTGAGTGACGTGGCTGTTGCAGTAGGTTACTCCCCAGCTTACCTCACCAATCTGGTGCGACGCCGAACGGGAAAAAGTGTACAAAACTGGATAATTGAGCGCCGGATAGCCGCAGCAAGGTCTCTACTTTTAGAAACCTCACAGACAGTGGACGAGATTGCTGCATTAGTAGGCTATCAGAATCGAGTTCACTTTTTCCGTCAATTTCGAGAGTATCACGGGACAAGTCCCCAAGCTTGGCGAAAGCAACATCGCTGCTACAGACAGACGGCTTGAATTGTAGAACGTTGGGTGAGTTGGTTTTGTGTTTTCTGTATTTAGCAAAATAAATGTTACAGATTCAAAAAATTCTTGACTGACAAGCTCATTCTACTTCCTGTAGAATCTAAGAAGAAAATCAGGGCATCTGCGGGAATTCATGGTTCTCCAATATCCAATTTAGAAAACTCTATTTCCAGCGATTTTCACGATAATTTTTAACTTTGAAATCAGAAAAAATTACTCAAGAATTTAGGTGTAACTCGTAGCAAATGGTTCAAAATATATGTTTTGCTTGCTTGATAGCCTGCTTGTAACCTGGAAATTCTAAAATACAAAGCGAAAATTTTTTCTAACTGATCCCAGCAGTTACAAAGGTGAAGAGTATACATAAGTAAGTCGGCACAAATAAAGCTCACTAGTTAAGGTTGTCATAGTTCGTTAGTAATGGTTACAGCCTTTTTTCAATTCCTTAACGTACAGCTGATTTCATTTTCGTTTACCAAGGAGGAGGCTACTATTTTAATGAAGGGAAAGTTATTTGTTACATGGATACATTTGATTTGGAGAAAGAACCGAAGTAGGGGATTTGGTACAAATTGGTGTTCGCAATCAACAGAATTTTTCACTTTTACAATCGCACCACAGTAAAATAGACATAATTTGAGCAAGAGCCAATTGAAAAAGTTTTAGAGTCCCTATCAGTTCCTTATTTTTTACTGATATCTTTATCTCAAGAGATGGGGAAGAGAATGTTTGAAAGTATAACTATAGGAATCCGACTTGATTTTTACTCAGTTTACTGAGACTCAATCGTTTGCCAAACAGGACTTGGAATTTAGCTCTTGTTCAAAAATCAAATAAGATTTTTGCATTTGATATTGAACAAGCAAATCTTATTAATTCCTTTGTTTGGGCGGCAAAGAGGTTTCAGAAACAGTAATTTTGCAACTAATTTGACCTTTTTCACATAAATAGAAAATGTCTGTATCTTTTATCGAGCCAAAACTGGAGATCGAAACGGGTAGCCATGCCTTGGTCATTGGTGGCAGTATAGCTGGATTGCTTACAGCACGAGTGTTAGTTAACTACTTTGACAAAGTGACAATTGTTGAGCGCGATCGCTTTCCAGACCAACCAGAAGCACGTCGGGGAATTCCTCAAGCTAACCATATTCATGTGCTGCTAGTTCGGGGATTGCGGATTTTAGAGCGGCTATTTCCAGGTATAGAAGGGGAATTAATTGCAGCTGGTGCGTCCCCCATAGACTGGATTGGCGACTGGTCAATGCTTGGTAATTGGGGTTGGGCACCCCGCTTCCCTTCAAATTTGAATAGTCTAACCTGTAGCCGCTATTTAATAGATTGGGCGCTCCGCCGTCGTCTAACGGCTTACGACAACTTGGAATTTCTAGAAAACTGTCAAGTAACGGAGCTTTTAACTAACGATAATAAATCCAAAGTGACAGGGGTAAAACTGCGCTTTGGCGGGGAAGGCAATCGAACGATTCAGCCCCAGTTAGAGGAGATAGCTAGTGATTTAGTAGTGGATGCTTCCGGTCGTAGATCCTCTTTGCCCAAGTGGTTGGAAAGCTTAGGTTACGAACCTCCCGAAGAAACTGTCATTAATTCTTTCCTAGGTTATGCCAGTTGCTGGTATCAACGAAAAGAAGCTTTTGAGGCTGACTGGCAAGGGCTAGCGGTTGTGGCTAAACCACCACACAATCGTCGTGCTGGGTACATTTATCCAATAGAGGGAAACCGTTGGCTGGTCACCTTACAGGGTGTAGGTCGAGACTATCCGCCCAATGATGAAGCTGGCTTTTTGGACTTTGCTCGTAGTCTGCGTAGTCCCATCCTCTACGATACGATTAAAGATGCCAAACCGATCTCGCCCATCTATAGCTATCGAGGTACGGAGAATCGCTTGCGTCATTACGAAAAACTATTCAGGCTGCCGGAGGGTGTAGTCACGCTGGGGGATGCGGTATGTGCTTTCAATCCTATCTATGGTCAGGGCATGACTGTTGCTGCTAATGGTGCTTTAACTCTCAACGAGTGTCTGCAACAGCAATTTAAAGCTAACAAGGACACGCTAACAGGTCTTGGACAGCGTTTTCAGAAACGGCTGGCGCAAGTGAACACCACCCCTTGGTTAATGGCAACTGGAGCAGATTTGCGCTGGCCAACCACGGAGGGCAGGCAGCCCAACGAGATAGATCGGCTCAAGCATCAATACCTGGACAGAGTGCTGCGGCTTGGAGTCAAGCATCCCCAGGTTTATCGGACGTTTGGAGAAGTGGCTCATATGCTCAAGCCTCCGACAGCACTTTTCCGACCTGATATCTTGGCGCAAGTGCTTTTACAGGCAATAGGTGAAAGTTTTAGCGATCGCTCTTTACAAGAACGTAGTGCTCAATAAAGTCGAGAGCAGTGTCTGGATTGTACTTGTACTCCAGTTGAATGAACTTAAATCACTCACCGCGATCTGCCCAAAGGGAAGGAGCAAAGCTATCGCTACTCAATATACATGGAAGAAATACTTAGCGTAAGCAAAGCTCCTCAAATTCTGGGTATTCCAGAAAGTGTTTCTTCAAAGTTAATAATTGTTAAATTCGTCAAAATCCAGTTTTCCCAACTATGGTTACCCAACAACAAATTCAAGTACCAGAACCCATCTGGTTTGTAATTATTCGGCTTTTAAGATGGGACAAACCAGCTGGACGATTAATTTTGATGATTCCTGCCCTGTGGGCTGTGTTTTTGGCAGCACGGGCAACACCACCAGTACCGCTCGTTAGCGTCATTATTTTAATTAGTTTGGTCAGTAGTGCTGCTGGATGTGTCATCAACGATTTGTGGGATCGCGATATCGATCCACAAGTACAAAGGACGCAACAACGACCCTTAGCTTCTCGTGCCCTCTCTATTAAAGTTGCCATTGTTATCGCCTTAATATCTCTGGTTTGCACTGTGATTCTTGGGCTTTATCTAAACTTGCTTTCGTTCTGGTTGTTGATAGCAGCTGTACCAGTGATTGTGTTATATCCATCAGCAAAGCGGGTGTTTCCAGTACCCCAGTTAGTGCTGGCGATCGCCTGGGGTTTTGCAGTTTTGGTAAGCTGGAGTGCAGTCAGTGGGCGCTTGGAGTTTTCCACTTGGTTACTGTGGGGTGCAACTGTACTATGGACTTTAGGATTTGACACGGTTTATGCCATGTCCGACCGTGAAGACGATCGACGGATTGGTGTCAACTCCAGCGCTTTGTTCTTTGGTGAATACGTGCCAGTTGTCGTTGGTATTTTCTTTACTAGTACTGCCTTTTTGCTAGGTTGGCTGGGCATTTCTATGCAATTGCAAGCAAGTTTCTGGATTACCCTGTTTGTTGCAACCCTAGTATGGAATTGGCAAAGTATTCAACTGCGAGACCCACAACTCCCTACTACTGTTTATAGTCAAATGTTCAGCCAGAATGTCTGGATTGGCTTTCTATTACTTTTTGGAATGATTGTAGGGACTTTTAAATTTTAAATTTTAGATTGTGTAGACAAGATTAAACCTACACTCATAACTTTGTCCAACCTATCCCAGCACAAAAATGACTACGACAAGTATTCGGAGTACAACATGGCACTGCTTAATACCCCTTTGGGAAGGGGGAAAAGAGATAGTTCAACAAGGCTTACACCACACTCAGTTAACACCAACATGGCAGATGTTACTCCTAGGAGATGGTTCGCCAACACGACACCTCCAACTCTTAACAGGTGAACCGACGGAAGTCGATTTAATTGAAATGTCAGACATTGGCATGGACTCAGATGGTGCCCCTGAAGGTATACAACTATTACCAGGACCACGAGTGCGACGGCAGGTATGGCTGCGTACAGCTTCCGGTCAGCGACTGGCGTATGCGACTTCCTGGTGGAATGCCAATTATATAGATAACTATCTGCAGAATAAGAGCCTACCAATTTGGGCTAGTCTATCGAAGAAACGTACAGAGTTGTATCGAGAAATTTGGGGAATTCACTACGGTAAATCAGCCGCTTTAGAGTCAGCTTTTGGTCAACCGAGTAGTTTATGGGGTCGTTATTATCTATTCTGGCATCAGGGACAACCTCTAACACTAATTTATGAAGTTTTTTCGCCCTACTTGAGAAAGTACCTTGGTCCAGAGGTCACTTTTTTAGAACAGCAAACTGCTGATTTTCAAAGAAGCAATGAAGCCCATTTTGTAAATAAGTGAGTGAGAATATGAATTCACAATCGCTAGAAAAGTCTACCTGGCAAGACAACATACAATCGCCTAAGAGCCACCAGTTGAGTGATGCCATCAATGCAGCAGTGACATTTCTGTTGGAGGCAAGAAACCCAGAGGGGTGGTGGCTGGAATATGAAGTGCCTGACGGCCCCAGTGATGAGTGGACGACGGCTTATGTTGGCATTAGACTAGCTAAAGTGCCTGATACCCGCGTACCTGAAGCCCTTATGCGTGCCTGGGAATTACTCAAAACCCGCAACCACCGTTCTACGGGCGGTTGGGGCTTCACATCCACCCTTCCAGCAGATGCAGATAGCACATGTGTGGGAATACAATTGGCTGAGGCAGTTGGTGCTAGCGATTATGAACAGACACAACAGGCAAAGGCACATCTTGCCAACCTTCTGCAACCTAATAGTGGAATAGCAACCTACGTAGAAGATGTGGCCCGAGCCCATTTTAGGATTCCTCCCCATATACCAATTGAGGGCATATCAGGAGTCCATGTCTGTGTCAATGCCTTGGTCGCAGCTGGTTTACCGGCGTTCCGCTTTCGCTTGTATGACTACTTGAAAGCTACTCAAACATCTGAGGGAAATTGGCTATGTCAGTGGTGGCCTGACCATGAGTATGCCACGGCATTTGCTGCGGAGGCATTAGCGGCTTGTGGTCAAGCATCTGACCAGATCTGCATTGACCGAGCTGTAGCATGGGGCTTGAAGCGCTTAAATTCCAAAGGGTTTGTGGCAACTCCCGAACACCCGGATGGTTCTCCCTGGGCAACTGCTTGGTGCTTACGGTTATTGCTGTTAGACACAGTCTCTCCAAAGGTGAAAACTGCTCAAGTAGCTGCAACCCAATGGCTACTGGAGCAACAGAGGTCGAATGGAACTTGGATTCCATCCGCTTGGATGAGGATATGCCGTCCTCACGATGTAGATGCCAATCAATTTAAAGATTGGAAATATCACAGTAATCGACCAGGAGGTATTCTTTTGGATAACAACAGCATTGCGACCACGGCTACGGTCCTGTACTCACTCCAAAAGGCAGCAGAAGTGTTCCAAAAATAACAGCCTCTCGAATATTTGTTAGTTTGTTTTACTTACAAAGAAAACTCTTCTCATGGATCTTAACCAAGTTACACATCCGAATCAATTGCACGGACTGTCCATTCCGCAACTGCAAGATATTGCTCGTCAAATTCGAGAAAAGCATTTACAAACAGTAGCTACCAGTGGCGGTCACCTGGGTCCAGGATTGGGTGTAGTTGAACTTACCCTGGGCCTTTACCAGACTTTAGACCTGAACCATGATAAAGTGATCTGGGATGTAGGTCATCAAGCCTATCCCCACAAGCTGCTCACCGGACGGTACGATCGCTTCCATACTCTACGACAAAAGGATGGCATTGCAGGTTATCTCAAACGATGCGAAAGCCCGTTTGACCATTTTGGTGCCGGTCATGCATCCACCAGTATTTCTGCTGCGTTAGGGATGGCTCTAGCCAGAGATATCAAAGGAGAAAACTTTAAAGTTGTCGCAGTCATTGGAGATGGTTCTCTCACAGGCGGTATGGCACTAGAAGCAATTAACCATGCAGGTTACTTGCCTAAAACTAACTTGTTGGTTGTACTTAACGACAACGAAATGTCGATTTCGCCAAACGTAGGTGCGCTTTCTTCTCACTTGAATCGGCTGCGGTTCAGTTCCGGTGTACAATTACTCAAAAAACTGGAAGAACAGTTTGAATCAATAACGCATATCGATTCTGTTCTCCCAGAATTGAGCCGAATCAAGCAAGGAATCAAACGTTTGGCAGTGCCTAAAGTAGGAGCAGTGTTTGAGGAATTGGGCTTCACCTACATGGGACCAATCGATGGGCACAATTTGGCGGAATTGATTGCCACTTTTGAGCAAGCGCATCAGCAGACAGGTCCGGTGTTAGTGCATGTGGCGACAGTCAAGGGCAAAGGATACGAGTTCGCCGAGCAAGAAAGAGTTAGCTACCACGCCCAAAACAAATTTGATTTAAAAACAGGCAAGGCAATTGTTTCCAATAAGTCCAAACCTCCAAGCTACTCTAAAGTCTTTGGTGAAACTTTGACCAAAATTGCCAAAAACAACCCTAAAGTGGTTGGCATTACCGCAGCAATGGCTACCGGAACTGGACTGGACATTCTCCAAAAACAACTGCCAGGGCAATACATTGATGTGGGGATTGCCGAACAGCATGCAGTGACTTTGGCAGCTGGTCTAGCCTGTGAGGGTATGCGCCCCGTTGCCACTATCTACTCTACTTTCCTCCAACGGGCTTACGATCAGATTATCCATGATGTCTGCATTCAAAATTTGCCCGTCTTCTTCTGTATGGATCGAGCTGGCATTGTTGGTGCTGATGGTCCTACCCATCAAGGAATGTACGACATCGCCTATCTACGTTGCATACCCAACATGGTTCTGATGGCTCCCAAAGATGAAGCCGAACTCCAGCAAATGCTTGTTACCGGCATCAACTACACCGATGGTCCTATCGCCATGCGGTATCCACGCGGTAATGGCTACGGCGTTCCCCTCAAAGAAGAAGGCATAGAAGCTTTACCCATTGGCAAAGGAGAAATTCTCCGCACAGGAGATGATGTGCTGATAATTGCTTATGGTTCGATGGTCTATCCAGCATTGCAATCTGCTGCTATCTTAAGTGAACACGGTATCCAAGCGACTGTCGTCAATGCCCGCTTTGCCAAGCCCTTAGATGTTGACTTAATTGTGCCTCTAGCCAAGCAATTTGGTCGTGTATTTACTCTAGAGGAAGGGTGTTTAATCGGAGGTTTTGGTTCCGCCGTTGTTGAAGCTCTACTAGAACACCATGTGGTTGTTCCAGTTATCCGTCTGGGTGTTCCTGACCAGTTGGTTGAACATGCAGAACCGGAAGAATCCAAATTAGAATTGGGTTTGACAAGTCCACAAATTGCCGAGCGAGTCCGAGCAGAAATCCAAAAACCGAAACTGGGCTTACAGGTATTGCCAGATGACTCCTTTAAACACAAGACTAATACTGCTATTCGCTTATAAAGGTTTTCAGTAGCTAGTACGTTAATTTCAATAAGCTCTTAGTTGGTTAAGATTTACGCAAGAACTTTTTGACACTCTTATTTTTTGGTGTCCTAACCAGTTCGTGTCTATACGTCCTTCAAGGTTTGTGTTTCCAGACCACCATTACTGTCTTGTCCTCGCTTCAAAAGCTAGCAGAGTTGGTTGAGGAACGATCGCAACCTCTAGCACTTGAGCTTTTTGTAGCGTACACTCCAATTTTTCAAAGGTATTGTCAAATAACAACTTTTTTTAACATGGCAATACCTTTGTTAAGCCTTAATAGCGTTCAATTTTTGAATTCCACTGCTGTAAAATTTCATATAAGGTATAGAAAAATGTACAAATGGGATGCAGAGAAATACAACAAAAATTCTGCCAATCAGCAAAGAATAGCGCAGGAATTAATAGCGAAACTTGATTTAAGAGGAAATGAAAAGATTTTAGACATTGGCTGCGGAGATGGAAAAATTACTGCGGAAATTGCTACCTATGTACCCAATGGCTCGGTTCTTGGCATTGACAATTCCCAAGAGATGATTGATTTTGCTCAAAGTAAATTTCCTTCCAGTCATTTTTCTAATCTCAATTTTAAGGTTACAGATGCAAACGAGCTAAGTTTTAATAACGAGTTTGATGTTGTAGTTTCATTTTTCTGTCTTCACTGGATTATTGACCATACTCAAGTGCTTAAAGCAATTGAAACGAGTTTGAAGCCTTATGGAAAAGCCTTGCTTACGTTTATGGCTAAATCCGTTGAACTAAATAGCTCAATGAATCCTACTCTCAAAATTATTTCGAGTGAAAAATGGAATAAATATTTCCAAGATTTCACTTTTGATTATGGTTTGTACACACCAGATGAATATAGAAAATGGTTAGAAGCAACTAACTTAAAGGAAAAATACTTGGAGTCAGTTCCAATGGATTTAGTTTTTCAGGGAAAGAATGAATTTAGAGAATTTTGTTTGACAGTAACTCAACCTTTTACTAATAAAGTACCTCCACATTTAGTTCAAGACTTGATTGACGATATGACCAATGCTCAGTTTGAAAACAATCCACCAAACAGTGAAGGTCTTTTCTGTCTTCCACAAAGGAGATTGGAAATATACGCCATGAAAGTAGAGGTTTAACTCAGAAGGCGTGAGGGTTAATCTTTGCTAGCCCTCACCTCTCAGCTAAACTTTAAGCTCTAAGTTACAAAATTCTTTCTATAGATATCAAATAGGAAAGTATGCAATCTCTGTCAACTCCAGTCACTTCCAACTTCTCTTTAAATCAGAACTTTACTGGCACTATCATTCCCCGTCGCAAAACTCGTCCTGTGCGCGTTGGTCATGTCATTATTGGTGGTGGTTACCCCGTGGTCGTGCAGTCGATGATTAATGAAGACACTTTAGATGTAGAAGCATCTGTAAGTGCAATTCGTCGCTTACATGAAATCGGCTGTGAGATTGTTCGCGTCACTGTGCCCAGTCTAGCTCATGCCAAAGCAGTCGCTCAAATCAAGCAAAAACTGAAGCAGACTTACCAAGATGTTCCCTTAGCGGCTGATGTCCACCACAATGGTATGAAGATTGCCTTGGAAGTCGCAAACCATGTAGATAAGGTGCGGATTAATCCAGGGTTGTATGTGTTTGAGAAACCCAATTCAAATCGCACCGAATACACTCAAGCCGAATTTGACGAAATTGGTGACAAAATTCGTGAAGCCTTGGAACCTTTAGTTATCTCTCTGCGCGACCAAGGGAAATCTTTGCGGATTGGTGTAAATCATGGTTCCCTTGCAGAAAGGATGCTGTTTACTTATGGTGATACACCCGAAGGTATGGTAGAATCAGCTCTGGAATTTATCCGCATCTGTGAATCCCTCGACTTCCGTAACTTAATTATTTCGCTCAAAGCATCCAGAGTGCCTGTGATGATTGCTGCTTATCGCCTCATGGCACAACGGATGGACGAATTAGGTATGGATTACCCGTTGCACTTGGGTGTAACGGAAGCAGGTGATGGTGAGTACGGTCGGATTAAGTCTACTGCTGGAATTGCGACACTACTAGCTGATGGCATTGGTGATACCATACGCGTCTCTCTCACCGAAGCCCCAGAAAAAGAAATTCCCGTATGCTACAGCATTCTGCAAGCGCTGGGACTACGCAAGACTATGGTGGAGTATGTGGCTTGTCCCTCTTGCGGTCGCACTCTGTTTAACCTGGAAGAAGTCTTGCATCAAGTACGAGAAGCTACCAAGCACTTAACTGGTTTAGACATTGCTGTCATGGGCTGTATTGTTAACGGTCCTGGGGAAATGGCAGATGCAGACTATGGTTATGTTGGTAAGCAACCCGGTTATATCTCTCTGTATCGCGGGCGTGAAGAAATCAAAAAAGTGCCAGAGTCTCAGGGGGTTGAAGAACTAATTAATTTGATTAAAGCTGACGGGCGTTGGGTTGACCCTTAAGTTCAATCAGTTATCAGTGGGCAGTTATCAATGAATGTAAAAAAGCCAATACAATCCCATCTTTTCCTAGGGACAATACTGGTAACCGTTTGTTGATAACTGCTTAATCCAGTTTCATAATCTAGAGGACATCAGCAATCATGAATACTAAAATCGTTGAACGAGCGCTGCAAAATTCTCAACTGGATCGACATGGGGAATTTGAGCGTCAATTTAATGAGACAACATTTGACCTAAAAGCTTACTTATCAGAACGGCGAACTCAAGTGGAAGTGGCGCTTGATAAGTCGATTGCCGTAGTCTATCCAGAAAAAATTTACGAGGCAATGCGCTATTCGCTGCTTGCAGGGGGAAAACGCTTGCGCCCAATTCTGTGTCTTGCTAGCTGTGAACTCACGGGAGGCACAGTAGAAATGGCGATGCCAACAGCTTGTGCGCTGGAAATGATTCACACTATGTCTTTAATCCATGATGACCTACCTGCAATAGATAACGATGATTATCGGCGAGGTCGGTTGACAAACCATAAAGTTTATGGTGAAGACATTGCTATTCTTGCTGGTGATGGGCTCTTAGTCTACGCCTTTGAGTTTATTGTTGAAAAGACAAAACAGGTGCGAGCAGAGCATTTGTTGCAGGTTGTTGCCAAATTAAGTCATGCAGTTGCAGCAACAGGTTTAGTTGGTGGTCAATTTCTTGATTTAGAGTATGAGGGAAAAGATAATATTGATATAGAAACTCTCAACTTTATTCACACCCATAAAACTGGGGCTTTGTTAGAAGCCTCTGTTGTGTGTGGAGCACTTCTGGCTGGAGCCAACAATGAAATTTTGCACAGACTTTCTCGCTATGCTCGCAATATTGGTCTAGCCTTTCAGATTATTGATGACGTGTTAGATGTGACTGCAACTAGCGAGGAACTTGGGAAAACAGCAGGTAAAGACCAAAAGGCGCAGAAAGCTACTTATCCTAGTTTATGGGGTATTGAAGAATCCCGACATCAGGCAAAAAAATTAATTGAGGAAGCCAAGACTGAATTAGCTCCCTTTGGGGAAAGGGCTATTCCTCTAATGGCGATCGCAGATTTTATCACAGCTAGAAGTTATTAGTACAGAAAGGCTGTTCGCGTAGCGTCTGAGGAGGAGAAGTATGAGGGAGAAAGGATGAAATTAAAAGGCTTACACTGTAAACTTTGGCGCGATTTACATTTGTAAGCCGCCTTTACACCGACTTGTACTAGTTCAACCTCGGCAAGATTGAAAATTAAGTACGGTGTCTTACTTTTTTAAGCAGTCAACACTAAGTTAAAGATGGAATCAGGACAAATGAACAGCAAGCTTAAATATGTTGTAGATCCAAAGCTCACTCAACCAGAAACAAAAGTTGATATGACTCGATCGCTCACTACCAACCTCAAACATCCTTAATTTAGCAAGCAGATGGATACCAAAACTTTTAAGCGATCGCTTCAGAGTTCGCAAAACTACTATCGCAAAGGATTCGGACGCTCACAAGAAGTGATGCAGTTACTGCGCTTCGAGTATCAGAGCAATTTGATTCAGCAAATTCGAGACAACGGCTATACATTGCGACGGGGTAACGTAACGATTAAGTTGGCAGAAGCATTTGGATTTTGCTGGGGGGTGGAACGAGCGATCGTCCTAGCTTATGAAACACGCAAGCAATTTCCCAACGAGCGCATTTGGCTCACCAACGAAATCATTCATAACCCCTTAGTTAACCAAAACATGTGTGAAATGCAGGTTGAATTTATTCCGGTTAACGAAAAGGGGCAAAAGGATTTTTCCGTCGTTGCACAAGAAGACATAGTTATATTACCAGCTTTTGGAGCCAGCGTTCAAGAGATGCAACTGTTGAACGAGAAAGGGTGTAAGATTATGGATACAACCTGCCCGTGGGTTTCCAAAGTGTGGAACAGTGTCGAGAAACACAAAAAAGGAAACTATACCTCAATTATCCACGGCAAGTACAAGCACGAAGAAACGGTTGCTACTAGTTCTTTCGCTGGTAAATATCTGGTTGTCCTAAATTTGCAAGAAGCCGAATACGTCTGTAATTATATTCTCAATGGTGGTGACCGCTCGGAATTCTTAACCAAATTTGCTCGCGCTCACTCTCCTGAATTCGATCCCGACACCGACTTGGAAAGGATAGGGATTGCCAATCAAACCACCATGCTTAAGGGAGAAACTGAGCAAATAGGCAAGCTTTTTGAGCGAGCGCTCATGCGTAAGTATGGGCCAGCCGAAATCAACAATCATTTCCTCAGTTTCAATACCATCTGCGATGCAACCCAAGAACGTCAGGATGCAATGTTTAAGATGGTAGAAGAAAAGTTGGACTTGATGGTGGTTGTTGGCGGTTTTAACTCTTCCAACACAACTCAACTTCAAACCATCCCAAGTCAACATGGAATTCCTTCCTATCACATTGATGGTGCAGAACGCCTTGGACCGGGGAATCGTATTGAATACAAAAATTTGCACTCAAGTTTAGAAATAGTAGAAAACTGGTTACCACAAGGTTCAATAGTAGTCGGAATTACTTCTGGAGCCTCTACCCCAGATAAAGTTGTTGCCGATGTCATTGAGAAGATTTTTGACATCAAAGCGGCTATGTAGCAAAGGGCTTCATTCAGTAAGTCTGGTCAGTAACTTTTTGAAAATTTTGTATGGGCTCTTACTCTCTGATTGCTTCAGCAAAAATCAATTTATACCTGGAAATTATCGGCACTCGTCCAGATGGCTACCACAACCTGGTCATGGTGCTCCAAAGTATTGATTTGGCAGACCAAATAGACCTCCATTCACGCTCGGATAATGCTATCTGCTTGCATTGCAACCACCCAGAAGTGCCTTCAGACGAGAGCAACCTTGTTTATAAAGCAGCAGCGTTAATGGCAGCAAAATTCCCTGATGCCTTTGCCAAGCATGGTGGCGTCGATATTAAAATACACAAGCGGATTCCTGTTGGAGCGGGGCTTGCTGGTGGTTCTACAAATGCCGGTGCGGTTTTGGTCGGGTTGGATTCGATGTGGAAGCTGAAATTACACCAGAGACAATTGCAAGACCTGGGTTCTTTACTCGGATCGGATGTCCCCTTTTGTATTGTTGGCGGTACAATGCTAGCAACAGGACGAGGCGAATACTTGACTCCTTTGCCAGCATTAGATGGTTTCTATGTAGTCTTGGGTAAGTACCGCAGTCTTTCGGTGTCAACAGCTTGGGCTTATCAGAGATTCCGCGCTCAATTCCTCAGTTCCTCTGTATCAGATGCTTTTGTTGTTAAGAACCTTGAACAGCCTGCCAGCATAGAAAACATGGTATCCGCCATCAACTACCAAAATCAGCGGAACATTGGTCAGTTGCTGTACAATGACCTCGAACGGGTAGTACTGCCAGAATATCAAAAAGTGCAGCGGCTCAAAGAAACGTTCCAACGGTTGGGATGTGCAACGATGATGTCAGGTTCTGGTCCTACCGTGTTTGCCTTGACTCACTCTCAGGCTGAGGCACAGCAAGTTCTAGAGTCTGTGAACAGATGAAACCTCTGGCGCAAAGCATTACCCCTTTAATACAGCGACAGACGATAGAGGGTGAGGCACAAGAAGAAGTGCAGATGCTACAGCGTAAAGCGGGTGGAATCTCTGCAACTTCCAATGTGGAGAGTAGCCTAAATGCTTCTAAAGGTAGTGGTAGCCCATTAGCAGACAATGCTCGTGAATTCATGGAAACGCGCTTTGGAGCAGATTTTAGTTCTGTGCGGGTGCATACAGACTCGAATGCCGTGCAGATGAATAAGGAGTTGGGAGCGCAGGCATTTACGCATGGTAGCGATATTTATTATGGAGCAGGGAAAACACCAGGTAACAATGAGTTGACGGCGCATGAGTTAACTCATGTGGTGCAGCAGACGGGAGCTAAGAAGCTACATAAGGAAGTGGGTCTGCGGTTGAATAATAAAGAAGAAAGCAACAAGCTCAAACACAATCAACAAGGCGCTCGCCCTCATAATTCAAGTTTAAATAAAGATATTTCTAGTTCTGAGTCGAAAAATAATACTACATTTATAGAAGAACCATCTTCGGAAATTACCAAAGTTTCTTCCGAAAAAACTGGTGAATTAAGTACAAATTTTCATCCTCAACTTAACAAAGAAACTCCTCTAAAGGGTAAGCCTATTGATGCATCAAAATTAAAAGCTTCCGAAACTGGAGGGAAAGAAAAAGCATCACTGGAGGGAGCACCTGCACAAAATCTGCTAGAGACTGACATTGGCATAACACCTAAAAATCTATCTAATACACAAGTTAAAGCAACAAATCCAGCTACAAATGGCAAACTGGAAAACTCTACTCCTGAGATGAAAGCAGCAACAGGAACAGCTACATCTGTTCCTGCGTCTCAAGTTGATGCAACTCCAGTAATGGAGTCAATGGGTAACACGGCTGAAAATGCAGGTGACACAGAACAGGGGCAAGCTGGTGATGACAAAGAACTAGAAACTATTGCTACAGCTACAGAAGGAGTTGAGTTAGAAGGAGGCGAACGCACAAACGCGATGGCTTCTTTGGCTGAAGTCTCTAACAGTGGTGGTGCAGTAGCTGAGGGTGCTGGCGGTGGTGGTAGCGGCGCTGCAATTACAGATAAGCCTGCTCCCCCAGTTCCAGATGTATCTCAAGCAGAACCTTCCCAAGCATTAGCTGCGATCGGTCAACTGCCACCCGCCCAACTACAAGTCGGGTTAGGGAACGTAACGACTGCGGTTGCTAACACCGTAAGCAAGGAACGGTCTGAGTTGGCAGCGAATCCACCTCAGATGGAGCGTCCATCTGGTTCTCCGATGACAAAGGAAGGAGTTGCGGGCGTTGCGGTTCCTGCTGGAAAATCTCCCAAACCTGTGGAAAAAGCTCCGGCTGGGCAAGCTTACCCTGTACCTCAGCCTCAACCCCTGCCACCGTTACCGCCGCCTTCCATACAGTCAGTTCCCCAACCGTCTAGCAATCCGCAATCCATCAAGGCATCCCTTGAAAGTCTACCTACTCGTGACTCCAATCTGAACGTCACTGCAGGTTCTCCCCCTCCCTTGGAGCTAAAAGGCGATGCCGACCCCAAGCAGACTCAGGAACAGAAGGCAAAGTTAGAGAAAAGCATTACTGACACACACGTACAAGGACAGCAAGCGTTAGCTCAACCGATGGGCGAGGATGAGATTTATCCTAATGTGCCTAAGGAGACTTTGAAAGCTGAGGTGATTGGAGGAAGTGCAGGGGGTAATGGCATTGCTGCGGGCGGTTCTGTAAGTGCAGTAAAAGGTGCTCAGGGTGACGAGGCAGTGTCCATCATCACCCAACAGGAACACGGACAAGAAATTCAGTCAACCGTAGCGCAGGCACAAGGGCAAATGGTCGCCCAGAAACAGGAACATACTGCCCAGGTTGCTCAAGCGAAAGACAGATCGAATAAAGAAATCACTAAACTTCAGTCAGAAAGCGAAGCGCAGCAGACTCAAGAACGGGCGAAAGCGCATATAGAAGTTAACCAACAACGGGAAGCTTGGAACAAAGAGCAAACAGATCTGGTTAAGAAGTCTCGTAAGGATGCTGATTCGGAAGTTGCCAAGGGCATGAAGAATGTCCAACAGGAGCAGACTCAGGCAGAAGCCAAGGCAACCGAACACATTGAGAAAGGGAATCAGGAAGCCGAAATCGCCCGTAAGCAGGGTGAGGAGCAAGCATCCGCAGAAAAACGGAAAGGCGAACAAGAATCTGGTGGTATTTTTGGCTGGTTAGCAGACAAAGCAAAAGCATTATTTGATGGCATTAAACAGGCGATTCAGAAAGCATTTGAGATTGCTCGTGCAGCCATTAAAGTAGCCATCGAAACAGCAAAAAAACTGGCAACGGCTGTGATTGAAGCAGCACGTAAAGCGATTGTCACGATTATCAAAGCAGTGGGTGAGGCGCTGATTGCCCTTGGAGATGTGTTGCTGGCAGCATTCCCGGCAATGCGCGATCGCTTTCGCAATGCTATTAAATCAGTAGTACAAAAAGCCGAAGCTGCCGTTAATTTCCTAGCAGATAAACTCAAGCAAGGTGTACAGGCGGCGCTTAACCTGCTAGGCAAAGGACTGGATGCTGCTCTGGGACTGATGGAAAAAGGGATGTTGGCAGCAGTAGACATTGCTAAGGCATCTGTCCAAGGAGCGATTTCGGCGGCAAAAGCCGCAGTGGAGGCACTGGGGGCATTTGCAGTGCTTGCTAAGGATATTGCCGCTAGTCCCGGTCAGTGGCTCAGCAACCTGGGAGCAGGGGTGATGGATGGTATCCGCAATCACCTCTGGACGGCGTTCCAGACGGCGGTGAAAGAATGGTTTAACCAGAAGGTAGAGGAGCTTCTGGGTTTGGGGATGACCGTCTGGAACCTGCTGCAGAAGGGCGGTATGGGCATGGCTGAAATCGGTCAGATGGCATGGGAAGGCATCAAGGCTGCGATTCCACCCGCCCTGATTCAGATTTTGATTGAGAAATTGGTGGCAATGATTGTGCCTGCCGCAGGTGCAGTCCTGGCAGTAATCGAAGGGCTACAGGCAGCTTGGGGCACAGTGAGCCGCATTCTTCAGGCAATGGAACGCTTTATGGCATTCCTAAAGGTGGTGAAAACCGGTCAATCCGGTCCACAGTTTGGTCAACTCTTGGCAGCTGCCGGAATCGTCTTGATTGACTTTGTAGCAAATTGGCTGTTGAAACGAGTACGAGGATCTGCAAATAAGGTTGCTGGAAAGATTAAGGAAATTGCCAAGAAGATTGGTGACAAGCTAAAGAAAGCAACGAAAAAGCTTGGTCAAAAACTTCGCGGTGGCATGAAGAAACTGGGTGATAAAGCCAAGAAATTGAAGGAAAAGTTCTTTGGTAAGAAAGATAAGAAAGGAGATAAACATACTAATAAGGGCAAGGACAAAAAACTCAGAAAGGAAGAAGCCAAGCAACAGGAAATTCAAAAGAGAGTTGAAAAAGTTCAGTGTGAGCTTCCACCCAAGGTCAATAGTCTTCTTGCTAAACACCCTTTAAAGCTAAGACTAAAAGCTCAATTAGTTCTCTGGCGTGTTCAGTATCGTTTGCAGTATTTGAAGGTCATAGAAAGCGGGAACTCAAAGGCAGAGATTGAGGCCAAGGTTAATCCAAAGATCAAGATTGCAGATACGTATTTCTTTGAAGCGGCTGACTTGATGAATATTGTCGATCGTGTTGCTCAAGACTACGTACCAAAAGAAGTAGCTGATGAAAGCTCATTATCAATCGTTCACGATTCTACTGGAGACCACAGTAAGGCAATGGCTGGAATGATCGGGAATCGGCAGCATCTATTTGCAACTGATTCAGAATCTCGACCTGTAGGTGTGTCTTCCACAATTATTAACGATCGGTACGGCAATAAGATTCTGAAAATAAGACCTTTTGAGGGAGGTCCTGGACCTGAATATGGAACCCTCTCTCAGGGGCTCGAAGGTATGGGACCACAGGTTTCTCAATATTATCGGAATATCTTTACGGGGCAAACCCCTGTAGCGCTCCCCTCTGACAAGAAACAGTTAGCTGATGTTGGCTATGGGCTCTGGTACGTCCATGAACCAGCTCATAAACGATTCCAATTACCAGGTGGACCAGTCCCCACATGGACTAATAGGCGCGATCTAACTTATTCCATGATGCTTACGGAACTTATGGGTAGAGGAGGAGTTGATCCCAAAGAAGCCTTTAGTTCTGACAAACTTGATTCAAGTAGAGGTAGATTGGACATAACTTCTCATCCTGCGGCATTTAATGGAGCACAGGAAGGAGCAAGAGAAATGAATAAGAAGATGAAAAGGCGAGAAAAAGCTACAGAGAAGGGCGAAGACTACAAATGGGGATTAGGAAACAATCAGAATGCCCGAGAAAGATTTTTCCGAGAAAAACAACTTATCAAGAAGTGGTTCTCCTTACATAAGGCTGAATTTCTAAAAGCATACCCAAAAAAGCCCTCTGAAACAGAATTGGAAGAATTTGTCCGTAATAAACTTAAAGAGTACTTTGCACACAAATCTGATTAACAGTAAAGGTATATATGGAAAAAGGTTCTATGGTTCTAGAGGAGGATAGTACCCGAGAGGAGTTCGTTGAAGCGATGGAGGAGCTTGGCTTGGAGCTAGTAGAAGAACAGGAGAGCGAGGGCGAGACTGTCCCCTATGTATCGAATTGGAATTCTCCAGATGGGAAGGTACAAGTACAGTACATTGAGGAACCACGACTTGGTGTAAACTTTGTTCTGTTCCAAGCTTCTAATTTAGCACATTTTGCCCGAGTACTTGGAGAAAAACTCTTTTGGTATGGTGTAGATGAGCTTTACGAGAGAGCAGAATATGCGACTACACACAATGAAGGAGTAAAGGCTATTTTTCGTCTGACTGCAGGTATTTGTACAGCAAATAACCTACCTCCACGCGCAAAGCATATCTACTTAGAGTACCTTGCTCAAGAACACTGGATGACACGTCGAGCAGCTGTACAAGCAGTTGCCTATGGCAGGTGGCCAGAAAGTGTTGAAATACTCGAACATATTGTCACGCAAGATCCTGACGAAAGGGTTCGAGACTTTGCATCTCTTCAGCTTTCAAATGTGAAAAAGGATCTCGTAGAAAGAGGGATTTCTATCTAAACCTTTGATTCTAAGTAGGTGGGTGGGAATAAACAGAACTATATTACAAAATGTAAATCCACTGAAATCCTTACCAATGACCAATAACAAATGACTAAGGACTACCTTCTCCAGTTACGTTTTTTCATACCGACCTACTTAGCTCAGTGCGCTCGCCCACCCGTATATTAGATTGAAGCACGAAACCCAACATCTACATGGGTTATGCGATCGCTAATCCTTCTTACACCTCGAGCCTGCATTCAGTGCCAGCGCTCGTTTTGCTCGGGTAATGGAGTTGAGAAGATAATCACTCCCTTTTTTGCTCAAATCATAAAGCTGAGAGGGTGGTCGCTTACCTAAAAATGATGGTGGCGATTCCTATATTTGTCGAACCAGCATTTGGCGATCCAAACACCGAACATATGATTCCAATTGCTGGGAATTGTCCTTAACCCTCCCTGAGCTGCAACGTGCGAACTCACATTTTATCTAACTGGCTCTTTAATTCTAGAGCTGCTTCAGTGGACACTACCGCAACCGCTAACCTTAGTATGAAATCTGGCGGTGCAGTGACGATTACTGCTGGGGTGACATGGGTATTAAGTTTACTTAACCCAGCTTCTGCCTTTGTCCGTGCTTGCAAACTAATCATTGATGTGATTATGTTCTTTGTGGAGCGGGGTAGTCAAATTGCCGCTTTGGTTAATGCAGTGCTAGATTCGGTGAGCGCGATCGCAGATGGAGCAATAGGAACTGCTGCAAAATTAGTTGAAGGTGCGTTGTCGAAAGCGTTACCAGTTGTAATTAGCTTCTTGGCAAGTTTGATTGGTTTGGGTGGGGTTAGTGGTAAAGTTCGCGGTTTGCTTGAGAAAGCTAGAGGACTAATTGATACTGCGATTAATTGGGTACTGAGTAAGGTGAGCGCTTTTGCAAAGAAACTGGGTGGAAAGCTTGGCAAAACTAAGTTTGGGCAAAAGGTTAAAGCTGGTGCAGCCAAGACAAAGGATTTGAATGCTCGTGGTATAAAGAAAGTTCAAGATTGGAAGGACAAGGGTAAAGCTAAACTCCAAGATCTGAAAGAACGGGGCAAGAAAAAACTTCAGGATGTCGGTAATAAACTTGGCTTCAGTAAGGATAAGGGTAAGGACAACAAGGAGCGCAAGGACGGCAAACTTCAGGATGGTGAAATTGGTCAAACTATCAAATTCAATGCCAAGGGTAAAAGTCATCGCCTCTGGGTTCAGGTTCAGGGAAATAAACCAGCAGTGATGGTGGCAAGTACTCCAACTCCAGTTGAAGCTTTCCTTAGACAGGAGTTCGTTACTGAGTTGGAAAAAAAACAGTCTCAAGCCAAAGAAGTTATTGCATCTGCACGAGTATCACCTCGTTTGCGGCCAGACTTTACGAGCAAAGACAAGCTAAGAGAAAAACTGAGAAAATAGTCGCAACTTTACAGTCAAAAACTGATGATTAATATTTGATTTTAAATACAAATATATTCAAATACCTTATAATGATTTTAGGTAGAAATTCACAGATTCAGTTGCGTTGATGAAAAATGTAGAAAAGCACACAATTAAACACTCCCACGAGTGGTTTCCTTATTGTGAGGAGATGACTACAGCATCTCGCCAACTTTACAACACTGCTCAATTTACACAGCGTCAAAGTTTCTTTTATGGTTGGAGTACGCTGTCTGGTGGCAAGTTAAACGTAATGTTTAAATCAGACCATTTGGAAGAACTACATATTGAAGCAGGTTTATCTATAAGCGAATGATTATAAAAAAAAATAAATACCAAATAAACGCTCAGTTGAGCCTTTACAATTCATCCCAGTCTCCTATAAATATATATAGCTTCGCTTTATCTGTCAGCGAAGAAAATAATCAATTTATTGAATTTCGTCTTACGTTTCAAGCAAATGTAGAGTTTTATAAGCGTATCGAGGTAGAAGCTTTGTTTAATCTCAAGCCAGAGATTCATAGCTTTTTTTCAAGTGAAAAATTTCAACAAAATCTTAATATTACAATTGAAGCTACTCTCAAACCCGATCTCCTCCCCGAGCTAGCTCCCCACGTCACTACAGCTGAGGAAGCCGCCAACTACCTCCTTCAACTTAGCCAAGAAAATCCCAACCACCGCCTCCTCTATACCGAAAACTGGCTTGCCCTCTCCGTTACCCAACAACAAGAACATGGCGAAGTTGGCTACACTACCCTCTGGGCAACCCTCAACCCTGCCGCCATCGCCGGTGGAACCATCACCGAAACTGAAATCGCCCAAGCCCTCACCAGCTTCTTTTCTGACTGGGCAGAAGCTAACCTTGGCACCCTCACCGAAAAAGCTACTTCCCAAATATTGGAAGAAGTCGGCAACCTTTTCAACGAATTCGCCGATACTAGCATTGAAGCCATTTCCCAAGTTGCAACCTCTAGCGAAACCATCCTTGAACAAATGCTCAACTTCTTTACAGAAGACGACTGGCAATTTACCAAACTCCAAGGCGAACCCATTTTAAGCATGGCATTCCAAGGACAAAACGGCGAATGGACTTGCTACGCCAAAGCTAGGGAGGAACAACAGCAATTTGTCTTCTACTCCCTGTGTCCTATCACCGCTTCACAAGACAAACGCCTTGCAGTTGCCGAATTCCTGACCCGTGCCAACTACGGCATGATGATTGGCAACTTTGAACTCGACTTCACTGATGGCGAAATTCGCTATAAAACTGGCATTAATGTTGCAGGTGAGAGCCTCAGCTTTACGCTCATCAAAAATTTAGTTTACACCAACGTCATGATGATGGATGAATATTTACCTGGAATTATTTCTGTTATTAATGGTGACGTAGAGGCAGAAAAAGCTATAGCTCAAATTGAATCTATACCCGAAACTCTTTCAGAGTAAACATTGATTAGAAGTAAGTGAATCAAAACTTACAACTAGAGTTTGAGCGATACATCCTTGATTCGATTCCCAAAGAGAACAGGCAGGCATTCAAGAGCATAAAATCACTGTTAGTTTAAGCGGCTGATGTTGTAAGCTAACTGTATGCTACGGCAAAACAAATCGATTGGGTAGACTTGACGTGGACAACAAGGGAGGAAACAAGGTTGAAATCATTGGCTGACCTACGGGGCGGAAGCTTCATAGGAGCAACTTTCAATAAAGCTGACCTAACTCAAGCTAACCTTTCAGGAGGAGATGTCTCCCTGGCTGACTTTCGAGAGGCAAAACTAGATGGAGTAAACTGGGACGACACCCTGGTAAAAGATGCATTATTCGACCCCGGAGTCTGAAATGCTTAAGGGAATAGGAAGTTTTTTTCAAGAATTTGCTGATGTAAGTAGCAAAGTTTCCTGAGCGTCAGTGTAGTGCGATCGCCCAGATAGGAAACATATCTTAACCTAGCAGAAAAAGTATCTACAATAGAGTAGAATATATCGTCCAGGCAAAAAGAATACATAATAATATGCCTGAAGAAATCGATTATCTCCAAGAACCAGACTACATCGGTGCAGGATTGGCTTTCCCGTTACAAGTGAACGTACAGGGAGGTATCCAAATTAGTGCCGATGCACCGAATATTGAAGAGTCTATTATTATTATCCTCCGCACAGACTTAGGAGAACGGGTTTACAGACCAAATTTTGGCTCACGGTTATCTGAGCTAGTTTTTGAGCCACTGAATACTCAAACCCTACTGCTCATCCGTCTGTACGTAGAAGAAGCATTGGAAATGTGGGAACCGCGTATCATTCTTAAAGAAGTACGTACCGATCCAGACCCCATTCGAGGCAAAGTAGATATTATTATAGAATACCAACCCAAGAACAGTCCTGATATTCGTAGCTTGGTTTATCCCTTTTATTTAGAGTCACGAGAATAGGTTAGGGGTTAGCGCTCGGGGGTCAGGAATTAGTAAAAAAAACAAATGACTAATGACCAATAACTAATGACTAATAACAAATGACTAATGACTAATAACAAATGACTAAAAATGGACTTTGAATTTTTACCCAAGCTACCAAAATCAAACCTAGACGATCGCACCTTCAAAGACTTAGTAGAAGAGTGCATCCTCCGCATCCCTCGCTACTGTCCCGAGTGGACAAACCACAACCCTAGCGATCCGGGAATTACCTTAATTGAACTGTTCGCGTGGTTAACAGATCAAATGTTAATGAGGTTCAATCAAGTTCCCCGGCGCAATTATGTCGCTTTTCTGGAATTGCTGGGAATTCGCCTCAACCCTCCGGAGCCTGCAACGTGCGAACTCACATTTTATCTAACTGGACCCCAAAATCAAGAAGTTAGAATACCCTTTGCTACGGAAGTTGCTACGGTGCGAACGGAAACTGAAGAAGCAATTATTTTTACGACAGACAGAGAACTGGTCATTGGAAATCCGCAAATCAATTACTTCCTAACAGCAGATACAGAAGAAGAGACACCCCGAGAACTTCGCGATCGTACCCCTAGCAATGGTCAATGGCAGAACATAGAAGAAACCCTGCTGTTTGAGCAATCCATACCTGGTAACTGCTTCTATCTGGTCTTGTCAGATCTAGAAAATTCCATAGCAGGTAATGTGATTACATTAACATTCAAAGGAGAAGCCGCCAGAACCACTGGCATTAACCCCAACGACCCCCCGCGCAAATGGGAAGCTTGGAATGGTAGATATTGGCAGGATATTTTACGAGTGAAAGATGACGATAAAACCAAAGGTTTCAGCTTTAGTGAAATAGCACAACCATTGGAAGGAGCAGACGTGATTCTCCATTTACCCCAGCAATTGCCTGTAGCTGACTTCAACACGAGTTACATCGGTCACTGGATACGGTGCGTATACACACATCTTCAAGAAGCGCAACCCAGCTATAGTAGCTCACCCAGTATAGTAGGTTTGGCTGTCCGCGCTATTGGAGGAGCAGTCAATGCAACTCAGTGTATCCGGGTGGAAAATGAATTGTTGGGGGTAAGCAATGGTAAAGCAGGTCAGACATTTGAATTGCGATCGCAACCTATCCTGGAGCGAAAAGCAGATGAACACATTCGGGTGAGACTGCCTGGTGAAAGAAGCGAAAACTGGCAAGACTGGGAGCCTTGGCAAGAGGTTCAAGATTTTGCCGAATCTGGTGCTGATGAAGAACACTATATCATCGATTCTCAAACTGGCATAGTCCAATTTGGACCGCTGATTCGAGAACCCAGCCAACTCAAACAAATGACACAACAACGTGTAAGGGAGCAACCTGTTGGTAGAATTGTCAAAAGGGAGAACGGCAGAGCAAATAACCTTAACCTAGCAACTTACATCCCGCCATCTGTTGAGAATGCGGGGAATGTAGCCCTTGAGCGACAATATGGTAAAGTTCCGCCTCCAGGCTCTGAGGTGTATATGGTAGCATACCGCACAGGTGGAGGTAGCAACGGTAACGTCAAAGCAGAGAAACTCACTGTCATAAGAAATTCTATTCCTTATGTTAAAAGAGTTGTCAACTATCAAGATGCCAGTGGAGGAATAGACGCGGAATCACTGGAACAAGCCGCGATTAGAGTCCCTCAACTGCTGCGTACCCGTGAGTCAGCTGTTACCCCAGAAGATTTTGAGAGAGTCGCAATGAAAGCATCGGCGTCAGTTGCTCGCGCTTATTGCCTCACATCAAAAGAACACACCACAGCAGGAATTGTGCGCTTGCTCATTGTACCTGGTACTGATAAGGATGGGATTGCTTTTCGTCGTGGAATGAACCCAGAAAAATTTACCCTTTCCCATGAATTCAAAACAGAAATTTTGGATTACATGAGCGCTCGCAAGCCTTTGGGCGTGCAAGTTAAATTAGAGGAACCAGAATATGTTGGGGTTAGTGTCAGAACTCAGGTCATACTAGAACCAAAGTATAATAATCCCCACACTCGCGAGGAAATTCGCACGGCATTGCTGATTGCCTTATACCGCTTTTTGAATCCTCTGGTTGGTGGTATCGAAGGAAAAGGTTGGAATTTGGGTCGCTCAGTGTATCCTTCAGATATAGTTGCCGTGTGTCAACAAATTCCCGGTGTGCGATATTTAGGAATTGTGGAGTTATTTGGGTTGCGTCAGTACGATGGTGACTGGATGCGTGCAGACATACCAGAACCAGAGATCGACCCAGGTCCATTGGGGCTTGTTTGTTCTTGGGAAGATGACAACACTGAACTGCAAGCAGGTCACATCATTGAATTCAGGGATTAGTTCATGAAAGAGTCGCTCTTGCTCTTCCTCACCTCTATGCAACCGCCAGAAGCGGTTCAAACAGCTTTAGCCTCAAAGGGTAGCAACATCGACCAAGCCCGCAATGATTTGCTGCTACGTCCTGGAGAACCAGGAGAAATGTTGGTTGTGCTGGAAAACTTGCGGGAGCGCCCAATGCGATGGAAACTGGAAATTGAAGGAGACTTTCCAATTCATTGGTGTCGCTGGAGTCAGGAAGACTTTGAAGAAATTGCTCCCAATCAGAGGTTTGAGGGAGCAATCTCCTTCCATGTTCCAGAAAACTTCTTTGAAAATCAGTTTGCTTTAAATCAAGAGCGATCGCAATTAAACATTCAATATCAGAGTCAAATTTATGTGTACGCACAAGTAGCAGGTGAGCAACAACTTGTAGGACACAAAGTTTTTAACCTATTTGTACGTCCTCGTAGTTCCTACCTAGATTTCTTGCCTGCACTTTACCGCGAAGTGGACTTTGTTGGACGATTCTTAAGTATTTTTGAGCAGGCGTTTGACCCCACAGTCCAAACCATAGATACTCTCTGGGCGTATTTAGATCCCCTAACAGCACCAGAAGCCCTGCTTCCTTTTCTTGCTCATTGGGTAGGGTGGGAGATAGACCCCCGTTGGTCTTTACAGCAGCAACGTCGTTTGATTCGTAATGCTATCACCCTTTACCGTTGGCATGGAACAAGTTACGGCTTGCGCTTCTACCTGCATCTTTACACAGGCTTACCCCTAGAGCAAATTAACATTAGAGAAATTTTTGAGCAAGGTTTTGTTTTCGGGCAAACACTTATAGGTGAAGACTCTATGGTCGGGGGCGGTCGTCCATATCATTTTATTGTAGAACTTTGTCCTCAGCGTCCGGAGCAAATAGATGAAGGATTAGTCCGGGAGATTATTGAACGCCAAAAACCAGCTTTTTGTACATACGAACTGGACATTGTTACTTTACCAGCTGCTTGAGATACTTACTAAGGTGTTACACTAATTGTCATTTTTTTTTCCCAAACTACTAAAAAATTGTAAACAATTTTGAAGACTAAACTCGGTATGCTGTAAACTAGCTAACCTAATGCCATACTGCTGCACTAAGTTCACTCTATGTCAGAGCATCTCTCTCCCCCAACAGTTAAACCCAATACTCCCCATTTTTCCTCCGGGCCCTGTGCAAAACGCCCTGGTTGGTCTGTGGAAAAACTTTCCAATGCTTGTGTGGGTCGTTCTCACCGTTCCACAGATGGCAAAGCTAAGTTAGCAGAGGTCATTGAACGCTCCAAGAAAATTCTTGGTGTGCCCTCAGACTATCGTCTGGGTATCGTTCCTGCTTCCGATACTGGGGCAGTGGAAATGGCGATGTGGTCACTGCTGGGAAAGCTGCCCCTAGATATTTTGGCATGGGAAAGCTTTGGTCAGGAATGGGTGAAGGATGTAGTCGATGAGCTGAAATTGCCCGATGCTCGCATCATGAAGGCACCCTATGGCAGTTTACCGGATTTGCACCAAGTTGATTTTAGCCATGATGTCGTGTTTTTGTGGAATGGAACAACATCTGGTGTTAGGGTACCCAATGGTGATTGGATACCAGATAACCGACAAGGGCTTGTCATTTGTGATGCCACTTCTGCTGTGTTTGCAATGGATATCCCTTGGGAAAAACTGGATGTGGTTACCTATTCTTGGCAAAAGGTGTTGGGTGGAGAAGCCCAGCACGGAGTTATTGTGCTTTCACCACGTGCGGTAGAACGTTTGGAAAGCTATCAACCGGCTTGGCCCGTACCAAAGCTTTTCCGATTAACACAAAAAGGTAAGTTGATTGAAGGCACATTCAAAGGAGATACCATCAACACGCCATCGATGCTGTGCGTAGAAGATGCGATCGATGGTTTGATGTGGGCAGAAAGTATCGGCGGGCTTCCAGGGTTGATTCGCCGGAGTGAAGCAAACTTGGCAGCAATTGCTCGTTGGGTTGAACAAAGCAATTGGGCTGCGTTCTTGGCTGAGAAACCAGAAGTACGCTCTTGTACTTCGATTTGCCTTAAAATTACTGATTCTTGGTTTACGACTTTAAGCCCAGAAAAGCAAGCAGAATTTGCTAAGAAACTTGCTAAAGTTCTGGAACAAAAAGAGGTTGCTTACGATATTGCATCCTATCGCTCTGCACCTCCAGGAATCAGAATTTGGGGTGGTGCAACGGTTGAAACCTCAGATATCGAAGCATTGTTACCCTGGTTGGATTGGGCTTTTGCTACGGTTAAAGCCGATTTCGAGAAAGCCGTTGTCGCCGCTTAGGAATTTCCGTTCTGAAAAAATTCTCTAAGTCTTTTCTTGTGGGATGGGCTTGGTGCCCGTCCTCTAAGCTCGCTTTAGCCTGGAGATAAAAGCCGAACAATTGGAGAGCGTTGTTTATGCACCTTATTGTTTTAGAGCAAGCCCCTTCTTCTCGTCTTGGTGGACAACAGATAGCCCTGTTGGACATTTGCCGTGGTTTATCCAAGCGAGGGCACAGTGTCTCTCTGCTGTATACTCAAGAAGATAATCTCCTGGAGCAGTATAAACAGTTTTGCAGCCATGTATTAAAAGTTAATAGGTATTTAATTAATCGACCCCAGTATATTTTTGATTTTTTAGCTGATATTTGGAAGGTTAGTCGAAATATTCCATTTGAGAAAAATAGTCTTGTCCTCAGCAATCAATTCCACGATACTCCTTTTGGTTCTGCTTTCGCTTCATATAAAAATATTCCCTTAGTTTGTTATCTCCATCTTCCACCACCACGGAAAAAGTTGGCTGCATGGCGCTGGAATATGGATTTGAAGGGCTTAAAAGATTTCATCGCGTTTTCAAATCTTGGCTACCAGTGGAGTGTTGGATTAAAGGGCGTTAAACATTTTATTACAGTTTCCAACTATACGAAATCGGATTGGGTGAATAGCGGCTATTCAAAAGACATAATTGATGTCGTATACAATGGAGTGGACTTAGAAGTCTATAAGCCTGCTGATGATTTTTCTAAAACTAGAAAGGAATGGAATCTTTCTGAAGATATCAGAGTCATTTCTTTTGTTGGGAGGTTAGATAAAGCAAAGGGATTGGAAACTATAATCAAAGCTTTTGCTTTGTTACGGAAAACTCATGCTAATACTAGGCTCTTAATTGCTGGAAATCCTGTAAATGATGGGGAAGACTACAAAAAATCTTTAGAAAAGCTATCAACTGATTTGGAAATAGAAAACCATGTAAAATTTCTCGGTCATGTCACTAATACTACTAGTCTGTATCAAGTTAGTGATGTAACAGTTTTAGCAAGTCAATGGTCTGAACCTTTTCCCAGATCGATTCTTGAGTCAATGGCTTGTGGTACGCCTGTGGTAGCCAGCAGAATAGGAGGAATTCCTGAAAGTTTGACAGGGGAGTTTCAAAATGGGCTTTTTGAACCCAGAAATGAACGAGATTTATCAGAAGCTCTCAGTAGAGTGATAAATTGGAGAGAGAAAGATGCTCAACTGGGAGAAAGATGTCGTCGGCATATTTCATCCAAATTCAGTATTGAAAAAATGATTGACGGTATTGAAACAGTATTGGGCAATATTTTAAGAGGGAACTCTTAACAGCGACTCTCCCCTCAAGAAGTTATTCATTGGCAAAGATATGATGGATTAATTTATGGAGATGGGCAATATGAATTCGAGACCCGTTGGGTGTAAATAGGCACCATTGAGGATGGTATTGCTCAAGTTGAGATTTCTGTCCTTGAGATAACTGAGGTCATACATACCTAATTTTTCAAAATTGGGTGAGCCTACCAACTTTGCATAAATGAGGTTTGCATGTGTAAGATTGGCATAGCTGAAATCTGCTCCTCTCAAATCAGCATAGCTGAGGTCTGCTCCAAAAAGATTTGCTCCCTTCAAATCTGCTGCACAAAGGTCTGCCCCAGAGAGATTTGCTCCATGCAGGTTTGCGCCGTTCAGGTCTGCAAATCGCAAACTAGCCTGACTGAGATTTGCATGGCTGAGGTTGACTCCATTTAAACTGGCTCGAAAAAAAAGACCGCGATCGATGACACACACACCAAGGTCTGCTCTTGCGAGGTTCACTCCACTCAAGTTAGCTCCACTAAACTCCACTGACCCCATAAACATACTATCACTAAGGTCTGCATGGCTCAAGTTAGCTCCACTTAAGTCTGCAATACTGAAATCGACACCTTTCATATCTGCATTGCTTAAATTTGCGTTTCGCAGTTCGGCTTCGTAAATTTTTGCTCCTTTGAGATTGGCATGACTGAAGTTGATACCATCTAAGGTAGTCGAAAGTTCTATGTAGCTCAAGTCTGGCTTAACTTCAGGATTTTTCTCCCGCCATTCGTTCCAAGCTTCGACACCTAATGAAAGTAAAGCCAGTAATTCACTACTTGCCATCACAACTTTACGTTTAACTTCGCTAAAGATGAAAGGTCGTTAAATCGATTCCTATCGGGTAAGATGCCAAACTGATTCCCTATTTTGTCAATATATCTTATTTAATAGCTAACTTACTTGCCATTTTGCTGTATATATACGAAGCTTAGATTAAGTTGGCTCGCAGACCCATCAAGCCAAGGCAAGTGCTTTTGGGAACTCCCACACTACAGCACAAGTAAGGTAGGCAGCACTATCAATTGTGTATTGTTTAAGCCGATTAATTGGGTTTGATGGGCAGACGAACGACGAAACTTGCAACCTATTTTAGGTAGATTTTATTCCCCTGTACTTTTGTCCCTACTGTATAGGTGAAGTTACTACGGTTTTTAAATAGTGAGTCAGAGCAGGTTACGCTTGGAATGCTGGTTTCGCTTACCCCATCTAAAATGTAATTCTTTCCCACTATTTTTAAATGGGGACGGCGCGAAACATTTATCGTTCAAAACTATTGTTGTTCGGGTTTCTTTGTCAACTGTTGCACCAACAACTGCACTGCTAGCGCCAACAATCCTATTGTCACTATGCCAAATATCCCCGTTCCCAAAGCAGTTATACCTATAATCAAGGTACGCACGGCAGAAGCAATATTTACCGCTAGTGTGTTATTGGACGCAATGGGTTTCGTGGCATAGGTTGTAGCTACGGCAACCATTAGCAAGTACAATGCATAGGTTAGTCCCCCTGAAATCAGCGCTCCTGTTATGCAGCGTAAAGGAGTTGGCGGTACTTGCTCTTGAGTTTCTTTTTGTTGCTTTATATTCTCTTCACTCATAAAACCTATTTATCGGAAAATTTATCAATGAGATCGCTGTTAACGGTTAACGGTTAACTTTACTCCGTGGGTAATCGTGCGAGTTACGAACAATTCTAAATCCTTATCGGGAATAGCTTCTCTAACGTGAAGTTGAACTTGTTCAGCCTGCTGTTGAGACTCGCAAATTGCAAATACGCTAGGACCCGAACCGGACATCATTGTTCCCAAAACGCCAGCAGCTGCAAATGTCTCCCGTAGTTGTAAAACTTTCGGATATTCTGGCAACACCACACGCTCTAAATCATTGTGCAGCTTTTGAGCAATTTCTGTTGTGTTTTTATTAATGATAGCTTTCACTATCGATCCAGAATGAACTGCTGCTGCACGGGCTGCCAAGCTTTCGGTGTCTTTGAGATAAGTATCCCCAAATTCCTGTCGATAGGTATTGTATGCCCAAGCGGTAGAAACTGCTAAACTGCGGTATTTAGCCAGTACTATGTAAGTATTCTCTAACCCAGGAAGGGGAGAAAGTTGCTCACCTCTCCCTGTGGCGATCGCTGTTCCACCCCCTACACAAAACGGTACATCCGAACCTAACACCGCTCCGAGTTGCTCTAATTCTGCCCGAGTCAGCCCCAAGTCCCACAGCAAGTCTATTCCCACCAGTACTGCGGCTGCATTTGCCGAACCCCCTGCTAACCCAGCTGCTATGGGAATACGCTTGTTGATGGTGATGTCCACACCACCGTACTGAGCATATGCGTCTGGAAACTTTACTGCTAACAACTCGGCAGCGCGGTATGCTAAGTTACTTCTGTCATTCGGTACTTCCGGATTGTTGCAGCGAACGCGGATGGCGTCAATACTATTGCTTTGTAAATTAATTTCGTCTGCTAAATCGATACTTTGGAGTATCATAACTAACTCGTGATATCCATCCGGGCGATCGCCAATGATTTCTAGATACAAATTGATTTTGGCAGGGGCTGTTAGGGTGTAACTACGCATATAGAAGTTGGGAGTTAGGAGGTAAAACGAGACCGTAAATCTCAATAAAGATAGTAATATGATTCCTTCAGCTTACTAGCATAATGGGTAAAAGTACTGTAGCGATCGCAAGATACACAAAAAGTATGATGGCAAAGCTGTAAAAGTTTGTATAAAGATGAGAGAAAGTGGGTACCAATTCCTGACGATGACTGCAGAACTACTCTTAGTTTAACTGGGAAAAATGTCATCCTTGAGACTATGTCGATTGCTAGAGGGAACAATACTTACTTAAGTCTTAACTTGTCTAGATAAGTTGGTCTATGCAAGTTCGGCAAAGAGGTAAGAATGTCTAAGGAACCACGCAAGCTCATTAATTTATCAGTTCATGAAAGCTCTGACCCTAGTGTCATTGACCCTTCGTTAGATAAAAAAGAGTCAGGAAATATGAATGACTTGAATGACTCGGTTCATGATGACGAAAACGTAGATGTTCCCATTCCAGGGCTTTCCGATAACACTAGCGATTCCAATCCTGTAGATCGTCAACTAGGTATTATAAGTCGAACTGCTGGATAGGCAAACCAAAATCAATTATTAGCGTTCGGCGAACAGTGACCGGTAACCATTAAAAATTGATAACTGGTCACTGATTAGTGAATATTCAACAGTTTTCTATGCACTCAACATACGACTTTCAGTACTTTCAGGGAAATTCGTTTTCCGATCTATTTGCTCAAGACGTTGCAGATGCACGCTATGCCCTGCTTCCAAATTACCCTGCAACTGCCAGTTGGGCTGCTTACCCCAATACGAAAAAATTCTTTCTTCAAGACGGCAGTAGTGAAGCGACCAAAACCCCCTTTGATAAGATTTGCCAGAAGGAAGCTTGGAAAAATCTGGCTGTGTTGGGCGATGCTATTCCAGGAATTGTTATTGTTCCGCCAACAAAGGCGCTGGTTAATTACTGGCAAGAGCATTTTGGCTTCAGCTACTCCAACATGGAGAAGATACACTGTTCGGTTTATCTAGAGGAACTTAGCAAAAGCTCGCGTTTTGACAAACTCATCACTCTATTTCCTTTCGATCATCTTAAAGCAGAAAAACACGCTGTCGATCCAGAAACGCACTACCATTTGCTCAACAAAGTAACGCTAGCTGAGTTGGGGGTGCAATGTCCGAAATACGAAAGCTACAATCTACACGCTTTCAGCCTTGAGGACATTAAATTACCAGAAACATTTCCCTACTTGATCAAAACGTCCCACGGGCTTTCAGGGGAAGGCACCTATATTATCAGAAGCACCAGCGATCTGAATTACTGCTTTGAAGAATTGAGGAAATATCTCGATATTCAACTCCTAGATACGATTATTGTCTCGGAGTTTGTCAAAAATGTCGTGCAGAACCACTGCGTACAGTTTTATATTAACAAGAAGGGAGAGATCGCCTTTATCGGTACTACAACCCAACTTGTCACCCCAGAGGGTAACTATTTAGGAGGGGTGATTAACTACCGTCAGATTGATGTGAGCAAATTCTCTAAGATGATTGCAGCTATTGGACAGTATGCTCACGAGCAGGGTTATTTTGGAGTGATTGGCTTCGATGTGTTGGAAGATAAAGACGGACAACTTTATGCGATCGATGCCAATTTCCGCATCAATGGCTCAACTCCACTCTGCTTGCAGCGTCTTACTCTACTAGGGGTAGGAAAGGAGGTAGCTAAATATGCCACTGACTACCGCATAACCGGTACATTAGACTCCATTCTTGTCGCTTTGAAAACAGAACTAGATCGCAAGGATTTTATTATTTTGTCAGCTCTGGAGAAAGTCAAATACGGAGAAATCTATACCGAACTTTCTGGGGTCGTAGCTGGAGAAACAATTGAGGAAATGCAATACATTGAGAAGAACTTGCAGGATAAGGGATTGCAATTGCTAAGTTAATTACAAGGATTTTCAACTCAATGAAATACTTTTCTACTATGGCAATCCTGTTTGATTTTTAAAACCCACGTAGGGTGGGCACTGCCCACCATATCTTATTGTAGTGGGTAGATCCTTTCTTTTTGTTACTCATTTGACATTAAGATTTTTGATAACAAGGTAATTATCCTAATTAGAATAAATTTTGAAATACATCCTGTTCAGTCACTGGTGCCATTGAAGAAACTTACTAACTCAACTTCCTCATTGTCTTCATTTTTAAGTAGGGTTCGAGCAAAGAGAGCGTATTGCTTGCAAACTACGTGATGTTAGCAACAACTCAATTTTAATGCTGCTTTCTATACTAAGTGATGCATTCGTGTCCCTCATCGCTCTCTTACCTGTAGAAGTCAATTTGAGGATTGCCCTACTTCTTTTTGGAGGTCATTTATATGTGTAGTTTGATTCATAGGTCATCAGCAAGTCGTATATTATTAGCTTTTGGACTGACAGTAGCTACTGTATCTCCTACAATAATTTCTGCAACCGCTTCAGGGCAGGTGGCTGTTCCAACAACAAATTCATCACCTGCAAAGTTGGTGACTACCTCGACTACCTTTTCCGATCTCAAAGCCGATTCTTGGGCGCGACCATTTATTCAAGCCATAGCCGAAAGAAATATTATCAGTGGCTTTGCTGATGGTACCTTTAGACCCAATCAACCTGTAGAACGGGCTGAATTTGCCTTGATGATTCAAAAAGCTTTTGAGCAAAAGCGGATTCGGCAGTTAAGCCCTGGTGGATTTAAAGATGTTCCTCCCAATGACCGGGCGGCTTCTGCAATTAAAGAAGCATATGAAACCGGATTTATGCCCGGTTATCCAGCAAATTTGTTTTTGCCAAAACAGCAAGTCGGCAAGTTTGAAGCGATCGCTGCTTTAGCAAACGGTCTGGGTTTGACAACAAGTGGTTCTACATCAAACATTCTCAATAACTACTACACAGACGCTACTGCAATCCCAAACTATGCTGCTGATGCTGTAGCAGCTGCAACACAAGCCAACTTAGTGGTTAACTATCCTAATGTCAAAAGACTCAAGCCACTGGAACCTCTTACCCGTGCCGATGCCGCTGCCCTATTGTATCAGGCGTTAGTTTGGCAGGAACAGTTGCAGCCCCTACCAAGCAATATTACAGCCGCTAAATATATTGTTGGTGGCACAACTGTGAGCCAAAATACTTCGACGACCCCTAATGATGTTGTCTCTGTTGCTGCGTCTAATAATTCCTTTTCTATCCTAACTTCCTTGTTAAAGACAGCAGGTTTAGCAGTTATTTTGCAACATCCGAATAATTCGCTGACTATTTTTGCTCCAACTAATGAGGCGTTTGCTAATTTGCCCCAAGGCACTTTAGAGTGGTTGCAGCAACCAGAAAATAGAGAAACACTTGTTAGAATTTTGACCTATCACGTTGTTCCTCGGAAGCGACAAATAAATGAACTGTCAATTGGAAAGCTAAAAACTTTTGCGGGTAGACCTGTCAATATTCAAATCAATCCTGCAACCAATCAAGTGACAGTGAACAACGCGAAAATCATTGAGTCCAATATTCCAGCAAGCAACGGTATTATTCATGTCGTCAACGAAGTGCTAATTCCACCTAATATCAACTTAAGCAAAAGATAACCTCCTAACCACTAACCACTAACTACTAACCACTAACCACTAACCACTAACT
>NZ_BAAFZH010000098.1:0-216065 GCF_054684315.1 Scytonema sp. NUACC21
GCTTTGGACCTTACGTTGTTCATAACCAAAGTGGGGAGAAGGAGTATCGCTCCCTTAAATCTACCGATCATATCTTGACAATCACCTTAGAACGTGCTTTGGAATTATTATCAGAACCCAAAAAGGGACGTAGCACGACCAGTAGTAAATCTAAAGCAGCTGCCAAGGAATTAGGTCCCCACCCCGAGGATGGTGAACCAGTGAATATCTACAACGGTCCTTACGGACCTTATATTAAGCACGGTAAAACTAATGTCCGAATTCCAGAAGGTCAATCAGTAGATGATATGTCCCTTTCTGCGGCGTTAGAGTTGTTAGCAACCAAAGCCTCAACGGGGAAATCTACTCGCAAAACAACGAGTAAATCAACAAGCTCCAGTTCTAAATCTTCCACCAAGTCCTCAACCACCACTACCAAAAAAACAAAAAAGGCTAGTTGATGGCTATCGTGCTAATAAGAGTGTGTATTTGTTGGGACTGCCAGTAGTTAGTAGTTAGTAGTTAGTAGTTAGTAGTTAGTAGTTGTAAAGTTTACATATGTTTTGCTTTCACCACTAACCACTATCCACTAACCACTAGCCATCCTCACGTAAAACAAATTTTTCTGATAAAATGGGAACACGGCTGAAAACAAGGGCGTAAATAACCCTGCAACTTAGGCTAAATCGCAAAAATAGTACATACCCAAATTGATGAGTGTGAAAAAATCTATTTTTAAGCCAAAGGTGTAAAGATACTCTAGTTTCTCGGTGTAATAATAAAAATATTGAAAGAGTAGCTCAGGAGCGGGCGGTTCAATGGAATATATAGAAAAAGTACTAGAAAAGCTTAAAGAATTGACACGAAAGTTGATAGAAGCTCTTCTTGGACCAGAGGCAGAACCGGAGCCAGAATTGATTCCGATTCCCGTAGACGATCGCTCGCGTCGTCGCTAAGAATAACAAATGGTGCAAGGCTTGTCGTTAACTCCCTTAAGCATTCTAGTATTGCATGGACCAAACCTGAATTTGCTAGGGCAGCGAGAACCAGGAATTTATGGCTCGCTGAGTTTAGCACAAATCGATCGTCTGTTACAAGAAGAAGGAGAGAAGCAGCAGGCGAAGGTCATTGCCGTGCAATCAAACCATGAAGGTGCTTTAGTAGACGCTATTCATGGAGCATTGGGGCAATATCAGGGAATTCTCATTAATGCTGGTGCGTACACTCATACAAGTGTGGCACTGAGAGATGCTCTCGCTGGCGTTAACTTGCCAGCAGTAGAAGTGCATTTAAGTAACATCTACCGCCGGGAAGATTTTCGCCATCACTCCTATATAGCTCCAGTGGTTATAGGGCAAATTAGCGGATTTGGCGCACAAAGCTACATATTGGGCTTGCAAGCATTAGTCCACCACATAAGGAAAGTTGAAGTATAAAGGATGAAGTCTTAAGTATTTCAAAACTTATTGTCAATGAAAATGAAGGGTAAAATGTTTTATCCTTCATGCTTCATACTTTCTATTTGGATATGCAATATTCACTTTTAAGCCGCTTTGATGGCGTTTTACTAGGGGCAATTCTTGGGGAAAGGGTTGCCGCAAGGAAGGGATGTTTGGTAGACGGTGTAGAAACGTCATCAGGAAGGCTTTTGCATTGGAGTGAGATAGCAATTCTTTGCGCTGAGAATTTGATCTCTCTGGGTAGACTGAACCCTGGTGAATGGCACAAGCAGGAACAAGAAATTCAATTAGACAATGAAACTTCTGTCATTCTTGCCACTCTACCAGTAGCGTTGTTTTTCCATGACAATTTGATAAAACTGCGCCAAAACGTGATGTTACTAACAAATTTTTTGCAGTGTGATGCCATCATCACGGATGGAACCCTAGCGTTGAGTTATGCAGTTGCCCAATCTCTGACAGAAAAGCTCCATCAAGCTACTCTTATCCCCCAAACGATTTCTTTTCTTGGGGAAACATCAACGAGTTTTCCACAACAATTATTAAAAGTTCAGAATTTATTAAAAAGTGGTGCCCCTTTAGACATCGCACAGGGTGAATTGAGTCGAGAAGAAAAGCCAGGTAACGCCATAGCAATGGCATTTTACTGTTTTCTCAGTACCTTAGAAGACTTTCGTCTTTCTGTCTTGCGAGCAGATAGAATGGGTCGTTGTTCAAAAACTGTCAGTTCAATTACAGGCGCTTTATCAGGAGCCTATAACGGCACAGCAGGTATTCCTGCAATTTGGCAAATCTCACTCAATTGTTCAGATTCGACCCAAAAGTGGGAACTAGGTAGCTGTTCTGATATATTAAGATTGACAGATCGGCTAATGGCTGTGTGGTCGGGAGTGTATGAGATTGCTTGCGATCCAAATGAAGACAGGGAAGACAAGAGTGCATTTGGGTGGAGGTTGTTGTCCTCCTCACAGGCAGTAGCAGCTCCTCGTGTTATTCGATTGCGTTAATACTATTCCCATCGCTGTCATGCTGCTAAGTGCAAGGAAACAAATAACATAATTAATAAATTGTTACAAAATATAGTATATTTTAATACTAGCATAAAAAAGTTACCCATCCATCGAAATTAGTAGGTAGCTATTGTGGCAAATCCGCTTAAAGTGTGTTTCTGCTCCCAAAAGTCTTGTTTTAAATTAATACAGTAAGGAACTGCGGTCATAGGTGATGAAAACGCAGCAATTTTTTCAGTCCATGACCCAGAAAATGATTGAGTGGCGGCGACAATACAGAGCGCTACGCCCTCATCCCTATGCGTCAGAAAATAGTGAACAAGACAAACACCAAACATCAAAAACGCCAAGTTCGGCAACCAAAACGGTCAAAGGTCACAAAGGTCTTTATGCTGTTGTCAATTGTATCGGAGGACAGCGTTCCCCTATTGTTTTGACAATAGCAGTCATATCCCTCACAGGGGTCACGGGGCAGAAGTTATATAACCAACCGCAGTTGCAAATAGGCGCTATTGCACCGCAGACGATTAAAGCACCAGCGACTGCCAGTATTGAGGATAAGGAAAAAACCGAAGAACAGCGCAAAGCTGCCACTACGGGGTTTGTACCAGTACTTATGGTGGATGCGCGAATCAATGAAGAAGTTCAGCACAACTTGCAACAAATTTTGAATGAAGGCAACGAAATTCGTTCGTCTCTTGAGGCTTTTCCATTTTTCGATACCTTTATTCTATCCGTTTCTACCCAACGTTATCTACGCTCCTGCTCCCATTGGGAGTGGCAAGCACTATTACTCGCCATCCACAATAGTGGCAAGCACAAGTCAGGATTGTTGCTCAAAAAGCAGAATTCTCCCCCCAGCCCCATCTCCGTTTCAACGTCTCACTCACTCAAACCAAATGATTCAAAACCAGATGATTTATTCCAAAATGCTGACTTTGCTCAAGCGGTGCAGGAACTAGAAACCTACCGCTTATCAACGAACGAGCACAACTTATCCTCGCTCATTGCTCAAATTACTAAAGTGCGTCAAGGGTATGCCCAAGCAAGTACCAAACTTTCAAATCTGGCTGCAACTCAGCCTGACACAGTCTACGATCGCGCTTCCCTCCTCGATCTATCAGATGACGACTGGGTGAAAACACAAACGGGCATCCAGCAAAGTGGGGAAAGAATTCTCACCCAAGGTATACCACCAGGATTACCGCGAAAGATTCTCAAAGATGCCATCAGCCTGCAGGTACAAACATTAGTCCCAAAAGACGCCGAACCCCTAGCAATCAAACTGCTGTTAACTGTACTTCAGCCAAATCTTAAAAAAGATGAATTACGAACACAACTGATGGCGGCAAAAGCAGCATCTGGCGTCAAACCCGTGATGGTCACCGTGCATAAGAATCAAGTCATTGTTCGCAAGGGAGAAAAAATTACTGCGTTTGACTTTGAGGTACTGGAGCATTATCGCCTGATTCGTCGGGAGATTAACTGGCTTTCATTGATACAACTAGGGGCGGCGGTGACTGCAGCTATTGGCTTTTTTGCCCTTGTAGAACGGCGAAGTCGAAGCAAATTGCGTCAAAGCGATCGCTTTCTCATATTACTGCTGACCCTCAGCATACCACTAGTGCTCACAATGGGTACACCACACACTACCTGGAGTGCTGTTGGTTTATTGGTGGGTAGCTTTTACGGACCGCGTTTGGGCGTCACAATTATAGCGCTGCTGTCGATAGTGCTGCCCATTAGTTTAGATGTCAGTAAAGTGAACCTTTTAGCTGGTGCAGCTGCGGGAATTCTGGCCAGCTGTATGGCACAAAAACTGCATTCTCGTGAGGAACTCGCACTTTTAAGTGTTGCGATCGCTTTAACCCAAGGCGGCGTTTACTTGGTGTTCCGACTTCTACTTAGCGCAGCAATTGGTATATTTCCATACTACACAATTTTACCAAACGCCGTGTTATTTGCTCTATCGAGTTTAGTTTGGAGTATTGTCGCACTCGGATTAAGCCCCTATTTGGAAAAGCTTTTCGACCTGGTAACCCCTATCCGCTTGTCAGAACTGGCAAACCCCAACCGTCCTTTATTAAAACGACTTGCTACTGAAACTCCTGGAACTTTTCAACATACGCTATTTGTGGCAACCCTTGCTGAAGCGGCTGCCAAACACTTGAGGTGTAACGTCGAACTGGTGAGAGCGGGCGCGTTATATCACGATATTGGAAAAATGCACGACCCTTTAGGATTTATTGAAAATCAAATGGGAGGACCCAATAAACACGATACAGAAATTAAAGACCCTTGGAAAAGTTCAGCAATCATCAAAAAGCACGTTAGTGAAGGGTTGGCAATGGCACGAAAACACAGTTTACCTTCTTCAATTCAAGCATTTATCCCGGAACATCAGGGAACAATGCAAATTGCGTATTTCTATCACCAAGCACAACAAATAGCCCAGGAAAACCCCGGTTTAGAAGTAGAAGAAGCAGATTTTCGTTACGATGGACCCATTCCCCAATCCAGGGAAACCGCTATCGTCATGCTAGCAGATTCATGTGAAGCAGCTTTGCGATCGCTCAGAGAAGTATCTCCAGAACAAGCCTTAACAATGCTCAATAATATTCTCCGCGCTAGGTGGCAAGATAACCAATTAGTAGCATCAGGCTTAACAAGAGAGGAAATGTCCCAAATTGCCGAAATTTTCGTGCAGGTTTGGCAACAATTCCATCACAAACGCATTCCCTACCCAAAATCTAAGGTTAGTAGTGAGAAGCCAGCGAACAGTTAACAAGTTTGACATCCTCCCCGACTATCGCGGTGCGGGGATTCCCAGAATCACTTCTGAGATTTCCTCTTTCCGACTTTCCCACTCACCAGTGTCCCCACACCCATCGCCTATCCCCATCACCCCCGCATAAATGCCCCTAGAACCGCCGATAACTCTATGAATGGTTAAAAAGATATCCTCACTACGCCTTAAACCACCTTCATGCCACACCTAACGCTGGTCGTTCTCTGAAACGCCTACACCCAGTGACACCTGCTATCACGCTAACATTCTTGGCTATACAGATTAAAATAATAGAATAGAATATAAAATATTGGTTTGTAATCGTTAATTAAAACTATGTATATTACCGAAAATTTGCGTTTAGTATTAGCCAAGTTAGATACTTTAACACCTTTGGAATTAGAAAAGGTGCAAGAGACAATTAATCGCCTTACTTCACTAAATCGTTTAATTAAACTAAAATATCGCCCCCCACTACTTGATTCCTCTACATCTCGCATTATCTGGAATTATTCTAATTCAGAAACTGCTTTAGAATCACTTTCATCAAATACCTCACAACCGAAACCTTTCGACATTTCCGTTAATGAATTAGTAGGACATGAATCTGTTAAAAAAACTTCAAGACCTTTAGGTATTTGGAAAGGACAAGTAGAAATATCTGAGGATTTCTATAAAACTTCAAGCGATATTCTTTCTGAATTGGGTATCGAAGAATAATGAAATTGTTGCTCGATACCTGCACTTTAATATGGTCGCTTGAAGATAATCCTTGTATTTTACCTGAGGTTCGTGAACAAATTTCTGATTCTGCAAATGATGTTTTTGTTAGTGCTGTTAGTGTTTGGGAAATAGAAACCAAGAAAAAGAAAGGACAGCTTAATACTCCAGACAATTTAATAGAAGCTATTATTGCTACTCAGTTTAGTTTTTTATCAATAACAGAACACCACGCTTTTAAAGCTGTATCACTACCCGAACATCATAAAGACCCTTTTGATAGGTTTTTAATAGCACAAGCCTTATTAGAACAGATGATTGTAATTACTTCTGATACTGAATTTATAAACTATGGAGTACCAATTTTATTTGCTACAAAGTAACCCGTGACCTGTGATTAGTGACTAGTGACTTGTAGACGCCGCGCCAGACGACAGGCGATCGCACCTCTTGATTGTTCTCTCTCTTTATAATACAACAGTACGGTTTTTGACTTCAGATACCCACTGATAAATGGATAAAAAAAGAGGGTTGACAAAATAATTACGGCTCTCTTCCTGCCAGAAGATTACCTAAAGACATAACTGCTGTGCTGCATAGTTCCACCTACTACTTTTATTGGTGAGCAGTGCTACTACTACCTACTACTTTTATTGGTGGGCACTGCCCACCCTACTACTTTTATTGGTGGGCACTGCCCACTAATTTTACAGAGTCATTTTAAACTGACTGGTTAAAGAGTAAGAGTGCTGTTTGCAATAACCCTACAACAAATCCCAAAAGACCGCCTAAATTCACGATCGCCTGTAATTCATTTTTGACAATTCCCTCAATTGCTGCTTCTAAATCAGCAGGTGAGGTTGATTTGACTCGATCTATAATCACTTGGTCAATTGACAAAATGGGAATTGCCTGAGCCACAATGAGTTCTAAATCTCGTTCCAAATACCTCTCTAAAAGGAGAGCCAGTTCTTTACTGACAACTTCTAAAGAAGCACTCACAACAGGTGAAGTACTCAGGCGATTAACCAGTAACATAGCTATGTTTTCCCAGTCAACAGACCCACTTAATCCTTGAAGTAAATCACTACCACGTGTTTGCAAGTACTGACGAACGGAGTCCCGTGTCGTTTTTCGCAGTTGTCTTACTGTTCCTACTGGTAGGTTTTGTAATGATAAGTTTTGCAAAAATTGCTTGAGGCGATCGCGAACCTGTAATTCTTGAATCAATTCCTGCAAACGGGCATTGGTAGCATCTTTTTCATCCAAGCAGTAAGTCCGCAGGCGGCTTAAAGTATTGCGTAAGCCAAACAGATTTGCCACAACCCAATAGGTACCACTGGTTTTCTCCCGAAAACTTTCATCAATAGCTTGAATCGTGCTATCGGTCAAAAAGTCGATGATTGCTTGGCGCAGGGCATCCGGAGGGATAACGACTTGTAACAGCCAAGCAGCAAGACGACTGGCTTGTTCATCTGTCAGTTGAAATTCCAGTAATATCTGGTCAAAGATTTGATTGACCTGAGCTTCCAAAAAGTCTTCCCGCCGTGCCAGTACTTTAAGCAGTCGTGGTAACGATTCCCCCAACAAATCCCGCAGTATACCTGCCAAAATCCTAGCTGTTTTCTGTTCTTGGTCTGATTTAATTTGATCGATTGCCAAGCGCAGCAGCCAGAGAATTGCGCCTTGCACCCGTTCTGTTTGCAACAGCCGTCGTGCCAGATTTTGCAATTCCTCTGGAGTCAGTAGCGACCCCATAATTGTGTTTGAAATGTTCTTGGCAAGACGCTCCTGGTTGCGGGGAATCAATCCTGGAGTAAAAGGTACCCTTCGTCCACCAATATAAATTGCGCGGTAGGGACGAAATAACATTTTGATGGCTATATCGTTCGTAAAATAGCCAATAATGCCACCCGCTATAGGGGGAGAAACATAAAGCCAAAGATGAGACCAATCCATTGGTTATTAGTTATGAGTTAGTGGTTAGTCGTTATTAGCCAGTCACTACTAACCAATAACTACTAACTACTAACTTTTCGTTAGCACTAGCACTCCCATCATACCGTTCGCAATGGGGTAGTGTGTGGCGGGTTGAAAACCAACTTGGCGGGCTATTTCTACTTGCTCTTTTCCCGTAGGAAATCGCTCTAAGCTGGGACTGATGTAAGCGTATTCATCTTTTAAACCCATGTTGTTTGCTATGGGTACGACGAGATTGTCCAAATACCACTGTTGAAAAGCACGCATTTGGGGATTGCTAGGACGGTTAAAGTCTAAGATAGCGGCTTTGGCACCTTTTTTCAGGACACGATGTAGTTCTTTTAAGCTTTTGGGAATATTTATTACATTTCTTAACCCATAACCCATTGTTGCAGCGTCAAAGCGATTATCCTCAAAAGGTAAATCCAGAACATCAGCTTCTACCCAGGTGATGGAATATTGGCGAGACTGGTTTCGAGAGCGCACTCTTGCAACTTCTAGCAATTCTGGTGAAAAGTCTACGCCAAACACCTGTCCGGTGACTCCCACGTACCTTGCTAGGACAAAAGATAAATCTCCACTACCACAACACAAATCAAGACTTGTATCCCCCGGTTTAGCTTCGCTCCATTTCACCGTCATTTCTTTCCAAATGCGATGCTGTCCCAAACTCAACCCATCATTTAAGCGATCGTAAACAGGAGCAATACGGTTAAAAATGTTACGAATGTCGTTATTGGTCATTAGTCATTTGTCCTTAGCCCTTTGTCATTAGTCATTTGCTCATAACACTGGACAAATGACAAGGGACTATTGACTATTTAGTGGGTTGATAGTAGCGAGTGCTAGTCAGTGCGATCGCAACTAATTGGGCTGACAAATGAATGAGTTTTAATTCATCTTCACGTAAAGTGCAAGGTTGTTTCCACTGTAGTGACAACACCGCTAACACTTCATTGCGGTAAGTTATTGGAATAATCAAATGAGCTTGAACACCGTTAGCTGGATAGTGGGCAACACCAGCCAGCTTTTGGTCGTTAGGAATATTTACTGAAACCTGCATTTGTGAATTAGCGATTGCTTCATTTGTCAGCGGGTCTTGAGCTAGCCAATTTTCTACAGTTCCTTTGATACTGTAAGTTCCCTGCTTTGCAACCAAGGCATTGCCCTCCACAAGTTGCAAAATACAGCCATCTGCTGAAAAACTCTCACCGCATGCTTTGGCAATCGGGTCAAGGGCTGCCTCTAAGTTGGGTGCTTGCTGAGTGACTTGCACCAAAACAGCTAGTAATGCCATTTGAGCATTGGCACGCCTTAATTCTTCGGTACGTTGCTTTAGAACTTCGTAAGTTTCTACCGCTCGCTGCACCACTGCCTTCAGTTCTACGGGGTCCCAAGGCTTGGTGATGTACTTATAGACTTGCCCAGCATTGATTGCTTCTACTAAATCTTCAATATCAGTGAAACCTGTGAGGATAATCCTGACTGTATCTGGAAACTGCGGTACAGTCTTGCTTAAAAACTCTGTGCCTTTCATTTCTGGCATTCGCTGGTCAGAGATAATAACCGCGACTTCTCCTTCAGATGCCAACACCTGCAAGGCATTTATACCACTGTCTGCTTTCAGAACTTGAAAGTCTCGGCGGAAGGTACGGTAAAGCAAATCAAGATTATCCGGCTCATCATCAACGACTAGCATTTTTGCCTTTTTACGGCTTTCTACAGTCACCAGTTGACGCCGGATTTTATCTAATTCAGGAAGGGGACTATTCATAAAATCATCCTTAAATCTTTATTTTTTGTTATATTCCATACCTAGCAGGCTTAAAACATAGCACAATATTGTAATTACGACTTGGGTATACCATATCAACTGGTTATACCTATTTTTGGCAAAAACAACCATAAAATTTTAGACAAATATTCATTTTTGAATTTAGTGAATTTACGTAAAAGCATAATAATTAGTTATTATTTCTTAATAGTTGTACTGAATGGGCTGAATATTGAGAAGAATCCAGAATCCAGAATTCAGAATTCAGAATCTCCCCATGAATAAATTCAGGGGATTCAAAGAAGTATAAATTTTTATTGCTTCCACGGATAAATCCGGGGGCTTTCAACCCAAGTCGCCATCCAGTCCCACAGAATTCATGCTGAATTCTGGCGACTGAATTCTGACTACTTTTTCCGGTAAATTTTTAATACAACCATCAATAAGTTATAACTTTTACTTGAAAGCTTAAAGTAGGGTACTTCACACAATAAAATAAGACTTGCTGTACAAGTATAAACAGCGTTCCCTTGAAGCTTGCTGAGAAATTATGACTGACTTACCACCCAATGCTCAAAATCCTAAGAACAACGATGTAGCACCGGAGTTGCTGCAAAAGCTCAGACAAAAGCAAGGCAACTGGGTGGAATGGGGAACTGCCATTGCCCAACTGCAAAAACTTGGCTACAATCCTCAAGAAATTTTTGAAGCAACTGGATTTGAGCCAATACAACAAAATCAAGTCATAGTAGGAGCACAAGTTTACAATTCTATAGAAAAGGCAGGTGCATCAGAGGCAGTGCGATCGCACTATTCTATCAGAGGAAGTGATATTTTATATGAGCTACGCCTGCTAACTCAAGAAGAAAGGGCTGCGGCTGCCGAAGTTGCCTTCCACAACCAACTCGATCTTGATGGGGCAAAGGAAGTCGCCAAGGCAGTGAAAGAATTTTCCCGCTTTAGAACCTTACCATCCGGATTTGAAAACCATCCCGGTGATGCAGTTGCCTATCAGTGTTGGAAACTAGCACGCCAAAACTCAGATTTACAAGAGCGTTCCCGTCTGATAGCTAAAGGCTTGCGCTTTGCGTACTCACAAACAGCCAGGAAAAAAATCGAACAATTGCTGACGGATTTTACTGTCGTACCCAATCGCCCTGCGCCCTCTGTGCCTTTTTACCGATTCGAGTCAGCAAGTGAATTACCACGTCTTGTACCGGTGGTTGGCGAGTTACCGCTGACACAACAAGATTTGCAAGCAGTCCCCTTAATAGAGGAGATAGAACCATTTCGCATAGTTAAGTTTGCCGGAGAACAAGCCTGGGTACCATTACCTGGTTGGCAGGTACTGTTAAGTGCAGAAGACCCAGTGGCAATTATATGTAATAGCGATCGATTTCCAAACCAAACCCAAAATCGTATCGAACCCGTGTTAGTCATTGTGGATCGCGGTCAGCGAGAATGGGACGCAGGTAGTTATTTTGTCTTCGATAACTCTGGAGAATTGGATTTTCAGTGGTTTGAAACTTCCCCAGAAGTGCCCCTTCTAGGTCGAATCATTGTGATCGTGCGACCAAGGAAAATTCTTGATGAAAACGTGACCAAGGATTCTTGGCAAATTGATGAATGATTCGTTAACAGATAAGAAAAAAAGTAACTGTTAAGGGTCGTCCTCAGTCATTTGTCATTTGTCATTGGTAAGGTTTGAAATAAATTTGCGTTTTGTAATGTAGTTCTGTTTAATCCTGCCAACTTATTTACTACTAGTCAGTTACAGGGTAGCTTAACTGTAAAAGTTGTACCCTGACCAACTTCACTTTCAAAGCTGATTGTGCCACCGTGCATATCAACACACTGCTTGACGATTGCCAGCCCCAATCCCGTACCTGGGATTTTGCCCACATTAGATGCTCGTTTGAATGGTTCAAAGAGCTTTTCGTGGGCTTCAGTAGGAATTCCAATTCCTTGGTCTCGTACCTCAAAATAAACGTGATTGTCTTTCCAGTACAGACTGAGTGATACAGTGCCCCCCTGTGGAGAATACTTAATAGCATTAGAAAGCAGATTGTTCAGTAGGTGCCAAAGCAATTTTTCATCAAGACAGGCAGTCTGTTGGTCACCTTTTACCAAAAGTTTAACAGTGTATTGCTCACCTGCTGTCATCTGAAACGATTCAACCTGTTCTTTGCAAAACGTCACTATGTCTACGGGTGTTGGCTCGTACTGAACTTTTCCAGTTTCAGCCTGACCCAATGTTAAAATTTCCTCTAAAAGATACATTAAGTCATCCGTAGCAGATTGAATGCGGTTAATTTGATTTTGTTTATTTTCTTCTGGCATTTGGTCGCCATAGTGTTTCAGTATTTCCGCCCCAAGCCTAATTGTGGTTAAGGGATTGCGAAACTCGTGGGCTGCCATGTAAAGGTATTGAGATTTCTGTTGGGATTGGGACTGAGCCATCTGCTTATCTGTTTGAGCTGTAAATAATGCCTTATGTATTTCAAACTCTGCTTGATGGCGGGCGACAGCAATCTCAATAGTGGTAGACAGTATTCTTTCGTCAAAAGGTTTTAAGATATAGCCGAAAGGCTGCGTGCCTTTGACTCTTTCCAAGGTTGCCCTGTCAGCATTGGCAGTCAGATATACCACAGGCACGTTGAAACGAGTTTGAATTTGTTCGGAAGCTTCTACTCCGTCCATTTCTCCTGCCAGTCGGATATCCATTAACACTAAGTCGGGTTGCAGTGATTCGGTCATGAGAATCGCTTCTTCCCCCGTTGCTACCAAGGCAGGAACGTCATAGCCCAGATACTCCAGTGTTTCTCTCAGGTCATCAGCAACGAGTTGTTCATCTTCAACAATAAGAATTCTAATAGGAACCATAGATTTTATAGATAGTGGTTAGTGGTTAGTGGTTGGGGGTTAGTGGTTAGCTAATCACTAGTAACTACTAACTTCTTAAGGTTTTAATACCTTAGAAAAGGTGATATGGAAAGCGGTACCGTTTTCGCGTTCCAGAGTTATGTTACCTTTGATCTGGCGGGTTAAATTATGCACAATTCTCAAGCCTAAAGAATGGGTATTGCTCCAATCTAAGGACTCTGGAATACCAATACCACTATCACTGACTGTTAAGGTAATAGTATTATCTGTGGCTGACATCAAACGAATCACAATCTCACCACGTCTTCCTTTAGGAAAGGCATACTTGAGAGAGTTGGAAACAAGTTCATTGATGAGAAGCCCGCAAGGTATAGCAGTATCAAGGTTGAGCTTGATACCGTTGGTTTCTATTGTCAGAACTATTATCTTTTGGCTGATGCCATAGCAGCGGAACAAGTTATCCGTTAAGCTACGAATGTATTCACCAAAATCAATTTGAGAAATTTCTGGCGACTGGTAAAGATGCTCGTGGATGAGTGCCATAGATTGCACCCGATTTTGAGACTCTTGGAATAACATCATGGTGGATTCCTCTCTAGCGCGTCTGGATTGCATTCGCAACAGACTAGAGATAATTTGCAGGTTATTTTTCACTCGATGGTGAATTTCCTTTAAAAGAGTTTCTTTTTCTTCTAGTGAATGTTCGAGCTGGTCTACTACCTGCTTGCGTTCCCGTAGCGCGGCTTGTCGTTCGCTAATATCCTGACAAATACCTATGGCACCAATAATATTTCCGTGAATATCCCGTACCATAGCAGTCGAAAGGCTAATGTCCACTAAGGAACCATCTTTCCTTTGACGACGAGTTTCTATTTGAGTTAATTCACAATTAGCAAAGGGTTGGGTTGTACATCCAACAAATTTTTCGTGTTCCTCATAGGGAATAATTGGTAGAGGCTTGCCAAGTACCTCTTTTGCTTCCCAACCAAAAAGACGCTCGTTCATTGGGTTCCACAGGACAACCTTGCTATCAGTATCAACAAAATCAATCCCGACTGGTGCGGATTGAATAATTGCCTGTAGTAAGGCGTTGGTTTCTCGCATGTCGATCTCAGTTTGTTTGAGGAGTGTGATATCACGGCTCATAAACAAAACTGATGTTACATTCCCACGAGGAGTTCGCTCTGGAACCATCCGAGATTGGTAATACTTTAACCCGTTGAGACCTTCAAGACGGAACTCGATAAAATGCTCTTGTCCGGTTTCAAAAACTTGCTTCACTCCCTGTTCAATCCGCGTCACTGTCTCCTCTGGAAACCCAAGTTCTGCAGTGGTTTTTCCAATAAATGCCTGCCTGGGTAAACCTGATGCTGCTTCTACGGCGGGATTAATATAGAGATAGCGATAATCCCGTTCAATGCGAGCAATGACATCTGGTGCATTTTCCACTAGGGCAAGGAATTCCTGTTGACGTCGCTGGAGTTCAGCCTCAGTACGTTTGCCTTCGGTAATATCTTCAGCAATACCTACAATGCGTTGAACTGCACCTGCTGCGTCTCTAACCAAAAAGCTTTGGGTACGAATCCAACGTATATCTCCATCAGCCCGAATAATTCGATATTCCTGCTTGAAACCTTCAGTATATCTTTGTTTTTGAAGTGCTAGTATAACGCGGTCCTTGTCTTCCGGATGGACAAGATTCAACCAAGACAGGGAGTTGTGATACATACTTGAGCAGGAGTTGCCCCAAATCTCTTCATATGCTGGACTTATGTAAATCACTTCACTAAAATCACGGTTGAAGATGAAAAACACTTCGCGAATATGCTCTGCAAGTTGGCGAAACTTTTCTTCGCTTCGCCGTAATTCATCTTCTATTCGCTGACGTTCGGTTATTTCGCTTCTCAGCTTGGCATTAGCTTGCTCTAAATCTTGGGTGCGTTGCTGAACTCTGAGTTCTAAGTCGTGGTTGAGTTCACACAACGCTTCTTCTGCTTGCTTGCGTTCTGTAATATCTCGTCCTTCTGGAAGCAGCAAAACAACTTGCCCGAGCTCGTTAAAAATCGGTTTGATGGAAAAATCAACAGTTCTTTGAACACCTTGGGCATTGGGTAGCGTTACCTCAAATCGCATAAAATCTCCAAGAGATGCTTGGATAATAGCTCTTTGCAAACCTTTACATAACTTGGGTAGAGCTTTGCAACAGGATAATTCCCAAAAGCGTTGCCCTGTCACCTCATCACGTTCAGCACCAAAAAATTCCAAGGATGCTTGGTTGAGTTCCAAAGTTGTGCCATCCGGAGTTAACAGCCCAATAAATTGAAAAGTTTGCTCAAAAATGGCACGGAATTTTCGCTCGCTCTGTTGTAATTCTGCTGTTCGTTCCTGCACTTTAACTTCAAGTTGTGCATTGAGAATTTGCAAGTTTTGGTAGAGTTCTGCTTGTTGAATTGCGATCGCCAACTGCACTGACAATTGCTCTAGCAAATCCATTTCCCATTGCTGCCATTGACGCGAACCAGAGCATTGATGAGCTACCAGCAAACCCCAAACAGGAGGATTGCTTGTCAGCAGACAGCGATCGCCTTCTATAGGTTGAGTCCCTGAAAAAATCGGGACATATAGATTCGCTTGAACTTGATATAGATCGAGCAATTCAACATAGCAGTTAGATAATGCTGCTTGATGCGTATCGTTAACTGCTCCTGCGTTACCTCGGTAATAGCTTCCTCGAGTATTTTTAAAACAGGTATCTTCAAACCTCAAATTCAAGCAACTTTTCCATCCCGGCAAAACAGATTCTGCTACAACAGTACCGCTCTTATCTTGGTGAAACTGGTAAACTATAACCCGGTCAGCTTTCAGAAAATTACGGATTTCATCGACTGCTGTATTCAAAACAATTTCCAGGCTTAAGGACAAACGAATGCGGAGGGCGATCGCTGCCATCAAGCGTTGCTGCTCTTGCTGCTGCTCTACCTGCTCCATAAGGCGCACCCGTTCCATGACAGCATGACTAACACGATGAAGGGTTTCATCCGTGAGTTTTCCCTTCACCAAATAGTCTTGTGCGCCACTTTTCATTGCTTGCACTGCAACGCTTTCATCTCCTTGCCCCGTAAGCACGATTGCAGGTAAATACTTCCTACCAGTGACAAGTTTTAATTCTTCCAGAAACTCTAGCCCGGTGGCATCTGGTAACATGAAGTCCACGAGGAGCAGATCGACCGTGAAACACTTGCAAGAGTCAATTGCTTCTGCTGCTGTTTCAAATTCTACAATCCTATAAATATATCGCCTGTCACGCTCCAGGAAGCGACGATAAAGCGTGCGGTCTTCCTCAGAGTCATCTACGATCGCAATGGTACGTTGACTATCCATATTTATTGCTGTATTGGGTAAGGAAGAACAACAGTATCAAACCAGTAATGCAAAAAGTTCCGAATGGTTTGTTTCAAAGCTTCCACACCAATCGGTTTGAGCATATAGGAATTAACACCATACTGATAACAAGCCTCAATATCCTTGGGGCTGGAAGATGTGGTCAATGCAACAACAGGAATACTTTTGAGGGTGCAATCCTGTTTTATTTGCTCAATCACTTCTCGTCCATCTGTTCCCGGTAAATTTAGGTCTACCAATATGATGGCTGGACGAGGCGATGTCATGGGATTGCTATACTCCCCCTGGTGGTGAAGATAATCCAACGCATCATCCCCATTGCAAGCCCGATATACTGGGTAGAAACATGCTGCTTCCCGAAGTGCTCGCTTAAGTGCTGTGAAATCCTCGTCGCTATCTTCTACCACCAATATGGTGCAGTTAGCACTGTGGACATTGAGAGGTACTGGAACCGATGAATTTTCCATATGCGTTTAACCCGGTAATGTGAAATAGAAAGTACTGCCTTGACCGATAGCAGACTCCACCCAGATACTGCCTTCGTGTCGTTCGATGATTTTCTTGACAATAGTTAAACCTGCTCCTGTACCACCGCCATATTTACCGGGAGCATGAAGTCGTTTAAAAATCCGAAAGATGGTTTCTAAATGTTTTTCACGAATCCCAATGCCATTGTCCCGTACATAAAACGTCCATTTAAAAGGCTGTTCTTGAAATTCTTCAACCGAATCTAAATATCCAACCTCTACCCATTTTTCAGCACTATCGTTATATTTAAAGCCATTTCCTATCAAATTTGTTAGGACTTCCTCAAGTAAAATGCGATCGCCCTTAATCGCAGGCAGTGGTTTGGGAACTCGGATATCAATATTAGTATTCCCCAAACTCATGCGGAATATTTCTGAGACATTTTGCACCAACTCGTTGAAGTCAATCTCCTTCATATTTAATTCCTGTCGTCCCAAACGGGAAAAATGCAGCAGGGAATTAATCAAATCTTCCATGCGCTTTGTCAGCCGCACTAAAGTTTCTAACTTCGAGACTCCATCTCCATCTAAAATACTGGCGTAGTCTTCTAGTAAAAATGTAGAGTAATTGTGAATGCCTCGTAGTGGTTCTTTTAAATCGTGAGAAGCAATGTAAGAAAACGCATCTAACTCTGTATTGCTACGTTCCAATTCCAAGTTAATTGCTGCTAATTCATCCGCTTTCCGAAGCACTATGCCTACAATCGCACTTCTCAGTTCAATTGCCCCATCTATCTCCCATTGCTGCCAAGGTAGTGACTTATGACGTACTGTCTCTTTCCATATCTCAAAGGACTTACGTGGGTAAATGGTTAGACTACCATCAGTTTCTACTCTAGCTGGCTTTTGAGGATTGCCAGCCCAGTTGACGTGCTGTAATATTTCTGGGCGGAACCACAGCACGTAATTATCCCGTATCCGAGTAATAGAAAGAGCTAACAATCCGCTGGCTACCTCTTTAAACTCGATAGCTTTGGAATATTGCTTTGGTAAGGAATCAGTCTCAAATAGGTAGTTGTGAAATTTACCATTCAACCAGGCAATAAGGTCATGAATCTCTGACTCAGCTGGTGTTTCGCCAATGAGTGTCAAAAGACCATCGACACAAACTGCTGCACCCTCAGCATTTACCAGTTTGAGCAAACTGACTTGGTCTTCCACTAGGGCATCAGTAAAATCGTGCGATCGGGCAACTGTATCTATAAATTTAGTTTGAATCGACTTTAACTGCAATTTTTCATCTAAATTTTCATTTTCTTCTTTAGAGGCAAGTTCTAGAGACATCACTTTTCCTAAAAACTCACAGATAGTTCTAATTTCATAAGAAACAAATCGGGGAGTTTGATGGTGACAAGAAATTAATCCCCACAGGTTATTGTTTTTTACAAGGGAAATTGACATACTCGCGCCCATCCCCATATTTTTCATATATTCAATATGAATTGGAGAAACGCTTCTCAAGACACTGAAACTTAAATCCAGGGATTGAAGAGGAATGGATGGGGAAATAGCCGCGTTGTTTTTTGAGATAATTTCTACAGGCTGATAATTAACATCAGGAATAAGACGCAATGGATTGAGCGTGTATAAACGTCTCGCCTGTTTGGGAATATCAGTCGCTGGATAGTGTAATCCCAAATAAGCTTCTAATGGTTGTAGTTTATCTTCGGCAATGACTACACCAGAATTATCTGGTTCAAACCGATAAACCATGACTCGGTCAAATCCTGTGATTTTTCTTACTTCTTTGACAATCACTGCACTCAATTCACTTAAGGTTGATACCTGTTGCATCTTAGTAAGTACAGTTTGGCTGTGAGTATAAAAACTCATGAAACTATTGCTTTCTTCAGAACACAAAGGCTCTAGTTCCAAAATCAAATAATTTTGCGGTGACCGATGAATAACTCCGTTGAACTTTGTGGTATTTTTATCTTGCCTAGAAACCAAGAGCTTCAGGGGATTAATATGTTCAAAATCTCCTTGCAGACAACCTTGAATTGCAGTTATTTGCTCGGGTTCTAGGAGACTAGATAAATCTTTTCCCAAGAGATTTTCTGCAGGAATGCCAAGCAATCTCTCTGTGTTGTTACTAATATAGAGTATCTCTAGGTCGGGTTCGGATAGAATCAGGAGAATTCCGTGGGGTTGGATGGAGTTAGGGATATGGATCTGTTCGCGATCGCAATTTGTTAAGTTTACATTCTCAGCATTAATAAAATTCTGTAAAATATTCATTGTTTTTTTGTAATATAATCTCCGGTCATCTCTCTTCTATAAATGTATTTTTAAATTTCAAATTCAATTTATGAAGAAAGATTTTTTTTATATGTTGACCAAAACAGCCGACTAAATTTAGTATACTTTTAAAACATAATCTTGGCACCCAATTTTCCTGCCCTGAATAATTCTTTTTCAAGACTTTCGTATTGCCATTTGCTGCATATTTATGTTTATTTATTTCTGGAGCGCTTCTTAAATTTTAGTAAAAAACAATACATTGCTTTTGAATACCAATCTATAGAAATAGAACATTTTCATACAACAGAATTTCTACTTATTTCCAGATTTTAATACTTTTTTATCAACCGTATATATACTGAAATAAATAGAGATTTATTTTGCTATTATCGCAAAGAAGTGTCTAACCAAGCCTGACTTAATGTGTTACGGGTTAGGGTGAGAAATTCCCAATTTGGTCTTAACAAGAGTTCAGCCAAGTCTTGATAACTGATAACAAGTGATGATTCTCATTTGTAATTCTTATTAGATGCTGTAATTGTAAAGTTAGTTGCTGTACTGTTCAACATCTTTAATTAAAAGCTGGAGATTTAACAGGGATTATAAATTGATTTAAAATAAAAAAAATTATGCGATCGTCGTCAAGACGGGTTGTTATAAAATTATTAATAATTAATGATAAGCTTGGCTTAAAGTACAGAATTTTAAATTATCTATATCCACAGCGATATAATTGATAGGGAATACCAATACGGTAGTGCTGCTGTAGGTCTATAGCACAAATCATTTGGCTGGAAAATGCCAATTTGGGTGGATAGTCTTTGCGTTTTCTTCCCGGACCAATAACCCAAAGATCGAGCTGAGGAACCGTTGGTGCAGGAAGTTGAGAAAGCTTTTGCCAAACAGAGGTAAAGTCTGGTGATTGCTTAAAAAATGCAAAATTGGAAAATGGGGGGATAGAAACAGAGGTGGAACTCCGGGTTCCTTCTGAAGATAAGGGAACAACGGAGAGAGAGGGAGAATCTTTGTCACCATTTCCAGTTATGCTTTGGGTATCACTCCTGAGTGGTTCAAGTGCTAAAGCAAAGCTTAATCCCAAAGCCACATCCTGATAATCTCTGTATGCCATAACAACCATCAGCGACGTAGAAGGGTCTTGATTCATATTCTTTGCAACTTGCTCGGGTTCAAAAGGTTTTTGAAAGACTAGGTTGGAAACAACAAAAACACTACAAATCAGACCGACAAAAAGACAAATCAAAGGTGAAGAGAGAAAAACATAAAAATGCTTCTTTCTTGTTTTTTGTTCGTATTTTTCTTTTTGGGAAAGACTTGCAGCTAGAAGGGCACACCAGCTGGGATAGTAGACAAAATTGTAGCGTGGAACCGTAGTAATATTTTTACCCAAGAAATAGACAATTGCAAAAAATTCCAACAACACACAAGCAGTGAAAATTAACAGAACTAGGGTTGGGAGATGTGTTGATGGTGTAGACAACAGTTGTTTTAACCCTTTGAAGATGTGCCAACTTATCCACAAACTGAAAGCCAGCATGAGCAATCCAGATATTAATACAATTGGGAGGGGCTGATTTTCTACTGGTAGGGCAATGACCATCAGTATCCAACCAATCAGAGTTTGAAACAAAGGAGCAATATGTTGGGGCGGTTCTATCCAGTCAGTTTCAGAACGACCAAAATGATAAAATACGATCGCTAACCAGGGGAGAAAACTTATTGCCACACTACTGGAATAGAGAATAACCGCTAACCAAATTTTGCGTTGATTGAGGATATTTCCCCTACGGCAATACAATAAAAAAAGCAGCGTTACAATTTGGGCGATGAAAGCAAGAGCACAAAAGTAGTGGACATAAAGACCGATCGTGTTAACAATTGCCCATCCAGCCCAAACAACAAACCTGACTCTCGGACGCTTTTCAATATCCCGTTGAATTTGTACCAGTCCCAGTAACCCTAAAGTAATCAGGAGCATGGGCAAAGTGTAGTGTCGCGCTTCTTGAGAAAGGTAAACAGCAAAGGGAGAAACAGCCATCAAAGCAGCTGCCACTAATCCAGCAAATGGAAAAAAAGCTATACGGTTGACGTAATATATTGCAACAATACAACCTACACCAAATAACGCTGATGGCAAGCGCAATTTTGCCACCCACTCTTCTCCTAATGGGCTTACCCAGCTTAACCAACTATACATTCCACAAAAAAATAGGGGTGGATGAGTAGACTGGGTAGCAACGTTGTTGGCAATCTGAAAATAACTGCCTCCCCGTTGAAAGCTAAACATCTCCTGCAAACGTTCAAGAGGAAACACTACATCCAAAGGGAAATCATTATAGTTCTTACCCAGGCTGAAGATAGCCGTAATGACTTCATCCATCCATAGGGGTTTTAAATCCAAATGCCAAACGCGCAAGATAGCACCCAAGAATATTACCCCAATCAAATACAGATAATGCAGGCTTTTACGATTTAACATAAGTGTAAAAGGATAGTAGTTAGTGGATAGTCGATAGTGGATAGTTGTTCTGGTATAACTCAGCACATCGGTGCATACCACGTAGATGTAGAACACGATGGAAACGTCCAGCAAGTCGTATTCCTTGATACTCCCGGTCACGAAGCATTTACAGCAATGCGGGCACGGGGAGCGCGAGTTACTGACATTGCTATCTTAGTGGTTGCTGCTGACGATGGCGTCCGTCCCCAAACAATTGAAGCGATCAGCCACGCCAAGGCTGCTGGAGTTCCTATTGTGGTTGCCATTAACAAAATCGACAAACCAGAAGCTCAACCAGACCGTGTGAAGCAAGAATTAACGGAATTTGGTTTGGTGCCAGAAGAATGGGGCGGCGATACGATTATGGTTCCAGTTAGCGCGATTAAGGGTGAAAACCTTGATACGCTTCTCGAAATGATTCTGCTAGTAGCAGAAATCGCAGAACTGTCTGCTAACCCAGATCGTCTGGCGAGAGGAACTGTCATTGAGGCACATTTGGATAAAGCCAAAGGATCGGTTGCTACCCTGCTGATTCAAAACGGTACACTACACGTAGGAGATCTGCTGGTAGCTGGTTCCGTATTTGGTAAAGTCCGGGCAATGGTGGATGACAGAGGTGCAAGAGTTGAACTTGCTAGTCCGTCTTTCGCTGTTGAAATATTGGGCTTAAGTGAAGTACCTGCCGCAGGTGATGAGTTTGAGGTCTTCCAGAACGAAAAAGAAGCAAGAGCTATTGCTGCCGCACGTGCTGAAAAACAACGTCAATCCCGCCTCATGCAGGGACGCGTTACCCTAACAAGTTTGTCGGCTCAAGCTCAAGAAGGCGAGTTAAAAGAACTCAACTTGATCTTGAAGGCAGACGTACAGGGTTCAGTAGAAGCCATTGTGGGATCGCTCAGGCAAATACCGCAAAACGAAGTGCAAATTCGCTTGTTGTTGGCGTCTGCTGGGGAAATCACTCAAACTGATATTGACTTAGCAGCAGCCAGTGGAGCTGTCATTGTTGGTTTCAACACAACCTACGCCAGTGGTGCAAGACACGCGGCAGATGAAGCAGGTGTAGATGTACGGGAGTACAACATCATCTACAAGCTGTTGGAAGATATCCAAGGCGCTTTAGAAGGTCTCTTGGAACCAGAATTGGTAGAAGAACACCTCGGTCAAGCCGAAGTGCGAGCTGTCTTCCCTGTTGGTCGCGGTTTGGTTGCAGGTTGTTACGTGCAATCTGGCAAGTTATTCCGCAACTGCAAAGTGCGAGTACGCCGCAATGGCAAGGTGATTAATGAAGATACCCTTGACTCCCTCAAGCGGATGAAAGAGGATGTACGTGAAGTTAATGCTGGTTACGAATGCGGTGTCGGTATCGATAAGTATACCGATTGGGCAGAAGGTGACATCATTGAAGCCTACCAAATGGTGACCAAACGCCGTACACTCTCAAGTGCAAGATAATGAGTACTGGCGAACTTTGGTTCGCTTGTACACGGCAAGAGTTAGGAGTTATACAATGAAAACTCTTAACTCTGGTTTTTTAAATGACTCGAACGTGATACCAAACATCTGTCATAGCAACAACAGCTAACGATAAGCTGTGAAGAATTCTTTATATAAGTTATTGAACCTTAAGATGTTAGTCGCTACGAAAGCAGTATTATGGCTTTCAGATGAGTGAGGCTTTTTATTAATTTGTTATTTTAGTTGTAAATAAGGGTAAGGGGAAGAGAAAGTTGTTGGCTGAAGTTTCAGCAGCAACATTGTTATGCCCACTCCTTTTGACATGAGCCCTTGCCATTGTTAAAGTTATGTGAATACGGTGTGGGTTTTAGTAACCAATGAAACAGAATTAGTTGGTTAAAAACATTACCTTTAGAGTAGACTAGCAAAAATTCTATAGTTTCAGGGTTGGTGATTGTGGAAACTGCCCTGGCTTAACAAAGTTAATAATGAGGATAAGGAAATATGGTAAGGATTCAAATAACGAACGATCGCCAATTTTCCGGTGACGCTGAAATATGGAATAGTTTAAAGAGTGCGATCGCAGGTAGTTCGGGTTTCCAACGTTGGCTGCTAGAGCGTGGTAGCCAAGTACAAACACTTCGACTTGAGGAGCAGGTACAGCGTTATTTACGAGAAACTTTAGAAACACTGGCATACTAACTCAGAAGTCGTTTGTCATTGGTCAAATATATCCGGAAACAACCAAAGACAAAAGACTAAGAGCTAAAAATTCAGCAAATTTTGTAAATTTCCTTGTAAAAGCAAGAGCTGGCGATAAGCCGTTTCGAGCCTTGCCCCATCAACTTCAACTTCTGAAGTTGGATAATTTTGAATGACTTCTAGCAAAGTAATCTTCTCATCTTGATTGGCGCAAAGAATCAAAGCAGAACGCAAAGCTTGTCTGTCAGCTTTACCAGAAGGCGTGTGAATCACTTGGCTTAGCTGGTCGAGTACAGAATTACCAATTTGACTATTGAGTACTTTATCAAGAATCACAAGGTTAACCTTCACCGGCTCTGTCAAATACTTGCGAACCCGTTGAGGATCTTGCCCTGCTGAAGCTAGATGGGATGAAAGAGCACTAGATGGTTTTCCAGTTTCGGCAAAAGATGACAAATCTGCCACAGATAGTGATTCCCGGAAAACACGATACTTTAGTATCACCTTTTCAGCAGCAATAGCATGAAACCCATTCAGTAGAAGACAGGCGATAACAGTAAAAACCGAAGTGCGACGGAGTGAAAACAATTGGCAGAGCATTACCTAATTTTAGAACGCGTGCTATTTCTTTGACGCTGTTTTCATAAGATGAGTTGCAAATTTTTCTATAAACCGGGCTTCCTTGAGAAACCCGGTTTGTCAAGTTGCTGAAAAATTGGCACTTCAGTATTTATCAGTGCAAATATAGTAAAAAAATTAACAATAAAAAACCTTCGTTTCTACTAGGGAACCCAGCTGCCAAGGGATATGTCTTCGGCTATAGTTTTGCATGGGTTTTATAGTTCATTAAGCGTGCAAATAGCCGGATAAAGTCTAAAAAGTGAAGGATAAAGGAGAAGGGATGAAATATTTTGTATTTCACTTCATACTTCATACTTGATACTTCCTCCTTCAAATAAACCTAATTGCGTACATATAAAGACACAAATCAAGATGAGACACCAGGGATTCAACATTCCACAATCAAAAAAATTTGCCATTCATGCTTTGCCTGTAGGGTTAACAGCTTTGCTAGTAGTTGGAGGTGGGTTTATCCTGTCAGAAACTGAGGTAGATGCTGGGGGAGCGCCGCAAAAAGTCACTGCGACTATGACAACAGCACAAGTACCCGTCGGTGCAGCAACTCTCTACGTTAATCCGGAAACAGGACAAGATAGCCCTGATACTGGGACTTCAGATGCCAAATCCTACAAAACTATTACCTACGCTCTCAAGCAAGCCAAAGCAGGTACAGTCATTCAACTTGCTCCGGGTACTTACAGTCAAGAAAACGGAGAAGTCTTTCCTCTAACGATCGCATCTGGAGTAACATTGCGCGGTGATGAATCCTCTAAAGGTCAGGGAATATTAATTGTAGGTAGCGGTAATTTTATCAGTCCCACTTTTGCCCGTCAGAATGTAGCCATCCTTGCCCAAAACGATAGTATTATCACTGGTGTCACAGTGACCAACCCAGAAAATCGCGGTACTGGCGTGTGGATTGAAACATCTAATGCAGTTGTTCAAAACTCTACTTTTACTAATAGTGTACGTGAGGGCGTTTTTGTTACAGGCAAAGCTAATCCAAAAATTGAAAATAACGTCTTTATTCAAAATAAAGGTAACGGTGTCTCTGTAGCTAAATCTGCTCAAGGAGAGGTTCGCAATAACTTATTTCAGAACACTGGTTTTGGTGTTGCAGTCAGCGATTTAGCATCACCTTTAATTAGTGATAACCAAATCATACAAAACAATGGTGGTGTTGTGGTGAATGGGTCTTCTAAACCAACATTGCGTAACAATGTCATTGAGGATAATCGAGATCATGGTTTAGTTGTCATTCAAAACGCACAACCAGATTTAGGAACGGCAGAAAATCCTGGTAAGAACATCATCCGTAATAACGGTAAAAAAGATGTCAAAAAATTCTTCGATGTATTAAATGCCACTACAGGCAACACTATACTTGCTGTTGGCAATGATATTGATGTGAAGAGGATTTCTGGCAAAGTTGAGTTTGTTGCAGCCACTGTTGAAGCACCAATAGGGGGAGGCGCAACAGCGTTTAAAGATGTGCCTACAGGTTATTGGGCAAAAACCTATATTGAAGCTTTAGCATCTAAAAACATTATTGCTGGGTTCCCCGATGGTTCTTTTAAACCTAACGAACCCGTCACTCGTGCCCAATTTGCTGCCATTATTAGCAAAGCCTTTACACCTAGCGCCAAACGCGAAACTGCTAGCTTTAGCGATCTTAGCCGTAATTTTTGGGCTTATCAGGTGATTCAATCTGCTTACCAAGGTGGTTTTGTATCTGGTTATCCCGATAGAACTTTTAAACCAGAGCAACAAATCCCACGAGTACAGGTGCTAGTTTCCCTAGCTAACGGTTTGGGATTGAACGTGGACAATCAGAACGTTCTTTCTGTGTATAGTGATGCCGCCCAAATTCCAAACTATGCCGCAGCTCCTGTAGCAGCAGCAACTGCAAAACAACTTGTTGTTAACTATCCCTCGGTTAAGCAACTCAACCCCAATCGTCAAGCAACTCGAGCAGAAGTTGCAGCCTTTGTTTACCAAGCACTGGTTAGTCGAGGTAGCCTACAACCAATCCCTTCTCCCTATTTGGTCAGAACTCCATAACACGAGGATAGTTAGTAGTTATTAGTTAGTGGTTGGCGGTTAGTATCTACAATCTAGTAAGCACTATTCACTAACCACTAACAATCATCAAAAGTGCCAGCACTCACAAGACATGAGTACTGGCACTTTTAGTAATAAAAAGATTTTGTTAACACAAGGGTCTTTACATTTGTAACTGACCCTTTTTTATACTTTTGACTTATATTCAGGGTCTTTATATAAGCTGACCCCGTTTTAACAATTACTAGTTTCTCAGGAATTTTTCGTTTTTCAGATTTCCTAATATTTTTTTAATTTTTTCTGTCTTTTTGTTGTTTAGTGTACACAATTGTTAAGTTACAAGAAATGCATGTATAAATAAACACTAGTTATTCAAAAGGAATCAAATTAACATCCAATTTTTACTGAAGGGGAGAAAAGGGCACAATACAATAATTTTGTGCCCAATCATTCCGATGTCCATGCCTTGAGCATAGGTGGGGTAGTTCTGTTATGAGCGTCGTTGGCGACGCTGCTCCCAACGCCAGAGGAAAACCATCAAAGCAACTACCCCTATTTGAACAGCTAAGTTAGGCAAAGCGCTTTCAGCATCACGTCCTGCAAGCAACTGAGTTAGAAAAATGAATGCACCAATCAAACCAGATGCACCGCAGGCAATGTAAATAAACATTCGCAAACCGCGATAGGGGGCTGCGACTTCTGCTTTCAAACGGGCATACTGTTGAGAATTCATTCGATTTTTGCTTTTGGGTTCAACCATAAAGTAAATACTGCTATAATCTTGTATTATGTATGCCGATGTGGCTCAGCGGTAGAGCAGCTGATTCGTAATCAGCAGGTCACGGGTTCAAATCCCGTCATCGGCTTCAAAGAATAACAATAACTGATGTGATAAATAGCACTAGCCCTTAAGTAGGGTGGGCGATGCCTACCGACTTCAACTTGGTGGACGTAAAACTGTCAGTATTTATTGCAAGATTAACACAGCCTTAATAGTTACTTAATGCCCAGTTGGTAGCTTAGTTTTGCAACACTCGGCTGGATTTTATACCAAATCCACGTCTGTAGTCTCTGCCCAAATCTCTTAACAATTTCGCAAAACAATAGCTATGGCGTGTTTTCATTTAGATCGCTTGCTATCCACTAGAGCAAAGCGGCGGCGCTTTCTAGTCGGTGCAGGAGTCGCAACCGCAAGTGCAATCGCAACTCAATGGACTAACAGAGTTCTCGCACAGCCTAGTTTTTCTGCTTATCCCTTCAGTCTTGGTATTGCTTCTGGCGATCCCTTACCAGATAGTGTCGTGCTATGGACAAGGTTAGCTCCCGATCCATTAAATGGAGGTGGGATGCCATCTGTAAATGTGCCAGTGCAATGGCAAGTTGCCCTAGATGAAAACATGAGAGAAGTTGTAAGAAAAGGCACAGTGATAGCAACACCACAGTTTGCACATTCTGTCCATGTGGATGTACGTGGATTAAAACCCCATCGTTGGTACTGGTATCAGTTTAAGGTAGGTAATGAGGTTAGCCCCATTGGTCGTACTCGCACAGCTCCAGCACGAAATGCTCGTATCGATAAATTTCGCTTTGCCTTTGCCAATTGTCAAGACTGGCAAAACGGTTACTACACAGCCTATCAGCATTTAGCTGAGGAAGACTTGGACTTGGTCGTTCATCTAGGGGACTATATCTATGAATATGGACCAGAGCCAGGGGGACCGCGCCAACACAACAGCCCTGAAATCCTCACCCTCTCCGACTACCGAAACCGCCACGCCCTTTACAAAACCGATCCCAATCTGCAAGCGACTCACGCTGCTTTTCCCTGGATAGTGACTTGGGACGACCACGAAGTAGAAAACAACTACGCTAGTTTAATTCCAGAAGAAAATCAAGACCCAGAAGGGTTTGTCACTCGCAGAGCCAACGCTTACCAAGCTTACTACGAGCATATGCCTCTGCGTCGGTCATCGCTGCCTCAAGGACCATATTTACAGCTTTATCGGCGTTTTACCTTTGGAGACATTGCCGAGTTAAACATACTCGATACCCGCCAGTACCGCACCGACCAGCCTTGTGATGACGGCTTAAAACCCCCTTGTGCCGAAGCTTTCGATCCAAATGCGACTATGACTGGTAAAGACCAACAAGAGTGGTTCTTCCAAGGTTTGCGTCAGTCCCAGTCTCGCTGGAATGTTATTGCTCAGCAAACCATGTTGGCACAATTTGATTTCGACCCCACTCCAACTCAAGAAGTGTTTAACTTGGATCAGTGGGATGGTTATGTATTTGCACGCAATAGGTTACTAGAATTTTTACAACAACAGCAACCCAGGAACCCGATTGTGATTACGGGTGACATCCATTCCAGTTGGGTACACGATCTAAAAGCTGATTTCAACAACCCAGATTCACCCACTGTTGGTACTGAATTCGTAGGTACCTCAATTTCCTCTGACTTCCCAGAAGCCTTTATTCCCCCTGTTGTCGCCGCTCTAAGCGCTAACCCCCAGACTAAATTTTTTGACGGTAAAAACCGGGGTTATGTTCGTTGCTATCTCACACCTAGTACTTGGCAAAGTGACTATCGGATTGTTTCTACAATTCGCGAACAAAAGGCAAGCATTAGCACTCTAGCTTCGTTTGTAGTTCAAAACGGGCAACCAGGCGCTGAACGTGCTTAGATTCCGTAATTAGGGTGGGCGTCTTACCCACCTCACTTATTTTTTGGAAATCCCTAAGAATACAAATGCTTGAGAATAATACGATTGCGACCCTCTGCCTTAGCTTGATATAACGCCCTATCTGCTGCCACAATCAATTTTGTTGGAGAAACCCCAAAAATGGGAATAGTTGTGGCTACTCCTACGCTTAGGGTTACAAACTGACTTACGGTAGATTCGGTATGCTCAATTTGTAGTTCCCTCACCCCGGCTTGCATGGCAGCAGCAACGTGAACTGCACCGGAGGCATTGGTGTTGGGCATAATCACAGCAAATTCTTCACCGCCAGAACGCGCTACTAAAGCCTGATTTTTCTCAGCGGTACGGCTGAGGACAGATGCAACTTTCTGCAAACAGGCATCTCCTGGTATATGACCGTATTTATCGTTGTAACGTTTAAAATAATCGATATCGCACATTATTAAAGATAAGGGCAACTGCTCCTCTGCCAAGTTCAACCACTGAGCATTTAAATATTGGTCAAAACGACGACGATTAGCAACGCCAGTTAAACCATCTACATTGGCAAGTTCTTGCAAAGCTTGGGTGACTGCCTCTAACTGTTTGTAGAGTTGTGCTTGCTGTAACAGCCTTTTGACCCTTTGACGCAGAACTGCCCAGTTAATTGGTTTGGTCACATAGTCGCTTGCTCCCGCCTCAAAAGCCAGATCTACCGATTCGGAATCTTCCAAGCCCGTAATCATCAAAATGGGAATGCGATCGCACAATCTGGAAATCGTGGTATTACCAAAAGAGTATCCTGTTAGAGAACTGACAAGACTGGAAGCCCAAAGAGTTCTGGATAATTGGGTTAATTGCTTGCAGCAAGTAAAGCCGTCCATAACTGGCATAACAGCATCTAGCAAAATTAGATCTGGTTTAACAGTTGCAAATACCTCCAAACACTGCTTGCCATTAAGGACTTCAACAACTCGATAGCCTTCTTTTTCCATAGCTTCACGTAACAGCATCCGTATGCTCTTATCATCATCAGCAACGAGAATTATAGGGGGTTCGTTGGGGATAGAAAATTGGCTTATGCCGGACATGAGTTGCGTTCCATAAAGGCAAAATAGAATAGGGGTAGTGTTGCTGTGGAGGTTCTACGCTCTACCCCTACACCTTACCCCAATAACTAAACTAAATCTAAAAGAGGTTAATTTTATAGTTCCCAATTACTCAGACGTAATTGAACTGCTTCATTACTAATTTGCAAAAACTGGGCTGGCAAAATGATTACTTCACAAGATATTTACATATTTTTGTTATTTTTGTTAAATCTGCTTTATTTTACTCTTGATTAATGAAGATGTAGGTTGTAGAGTGTAGGAAATTCCTACAAGATAATGCGATCGATTTAATTAAGCCATAAAATTTTAGAGCAATAAGCATAGCATATTTACTGGTATAACCTACAATATTGAACAATAAGCCAAGCTGAAATTTACCCAATCTTCTTCTGTATGCCAGATTCACTAATGTATGAGCAAGATTATTTTGTTGTTTTAGAAACAAATCAACCAGAGCAAATTCTGACTGCCTTGGAACTATTTGATAAGCTGAAAGGAGCTTTGCAAGAATTAAAATCAGAAGATTTGCCAGCGGATTTACGCTCCTTTGATTCAGTAGAAGCAAAAGTAAAATATTTGATGGATACAAGTTGTGAATTAGATATTGGACCAGATAAATATTTGCAGTGGTACGCAGTTCGCTTAGAAAAATAGTTTTGGTTGGTAGTTAGTAGTTAGTAGTTAATAGCTAGTAATCACTAACCACTAACTACTAACCACTAATCACTAACTCTTGTAATTAGCAATTAATGCTAACTCAACTGTATTAGAATCTTTTTGAGAGACTGACACCTCCACATTAGGACCAAAATAATTAGTCATTTTTTCCTGCTTTTGTTGCCAGATATCGATTGGTACTGAAGGCGAGTCAAATTCCAAGATTAAGGCATAAAATCCATTAATGTCTGTTTCTCGTAACCCTAAAAGCACTGGTCTTTCGTCATCTGAGGAACCTAAACCTAAGAACTCAAGAGATTTATCAAAATGAGCATCCTGACCGTAGCAATATCGAGTAATATCTTGGCGAATTTTAGTTTGAGTAGAAGTTGCCTGCTGTTGCCGTAACTTTAGCACTTGTGGCGTTGTAGATTGACTAAAAGGCACAGGCGGAAGTTCGTTAGCCTTGAGAGCAAGCCCTCCTAAAAGAAGAGGAATACCGTAAAAGAATCCTATAAGATTGAGTGTAGCGTTATCTGCAGCATAAGCAGCAAAGCCGATGATGGTTAAGATTCCACCGATAGTTAAGCCGAGAGTCCCCAAAGAAAATTGGCGTAGCATAATTCCAGCGTAGTACAAATTCTTAGTATTTCTTTTGTACTACCATTGGGTCTCGCTAACAAGCCAGAAAACAAAGTTCCTTTCTTTCAAGGAATAAAAGCTTATATTTTTGCGTTAACTTTAAATGTGAGAATCACAGCTGAGTTTAGGAACACAACAATGGATGCACAAACAATCAAAGAAAGAGTCAGCCAAGTGCGAAGCAAACGTGAATATCTGCTAAGCCTCTTAGAACAACCTAATTTGGGAACTCTAAGAGTAGACGTCAATCAAGCGTTAGAAGAAATGGACGACTTAATTGATGAATTCAGACGCACTTTCCCCGAAGCAGAAATAGGTTAAGTGCAATAGATAGTAAAAATAAATAAAAAGTTGCGTCGGTAGAGATTGCAAATCAACAATTCTACCGACAGCTTTAGGCAGTTCCATTTTTTTTAGACCCCGAATTCTCACCTATGTGTTGGTTTCCCAAGTCCAAGACAAGCATACTATATCAGCTACCCTGGTAGGGAGGAATTGTTGACACCCTGCCCCAACTGCTTAACCAAAGCAATTAGTTCTGTAGTTGGTACGTCTTTCTTACAGAAAGCATCCAGACTACCAACTTCTTTGGTATCTTGGCACTTGGCATCCTCTACTGAGGAATAGGCAATAATTTGGGTACTTGGGGAGATGGCTTTAATATGAGCGGATGCACTCCATCCATCCATAATTGGCATTTGTAAATCTAGAACAATTACATCAGGAAGAGTACGTTCAACCATTTCTATGGCTTCTTTACCATTACTGGCTAAACCCACTACCTGAATATTTTCTTGGGAAGAAAAGGCTAATTTTAGGGTTAAACGAGTTAGTTCGTGGTCATCAACCACTAGGACTCTTAAGGTAGAAGACTCGCAGGACAACATTAACATCCTAGGGAACTAAAGATAATGTACGATAACTTTTATAGTTTATGAGAAGCAGCCCGTTAACTTACTCTATCCAATGGTTGAATAATTTGTCCGTGCCAGTGGCAAATAAACTGATAAGTCAAAAAGAGGAATTCTACAGGAAAGAAATAACATCTGACTATCAAAATAGTGTGAACTAATTGTCAAGATGCGATGAACCTTTTTTTGTATTTATATTAACTGCATTTGAAGCAATTGCGTTTAGGTTTGAAGCCATAGACATGAGAATTTTTTGCGAACTAGCGTCCGGGCAATCTTCACCAGGACTGCGTTGAATGTAACTGCCATCTTGTTGTAGTTCCCAAGCTTGACGGTTATCTGCTAGCATAATCCCTAAAATTTCTTGCAAATCTTTAGCTATATCTGGATCTAAAATTGGAGTAATGACTTCTACACGGCGATCCAGGTTACGAGGCATCCAGTCAGCACTACCAATGTAAATTTCCTCTTGTCCGTTATTGTAGAAATAATACATACGGGAGTGCTCTAAAAAGCGACCAACAATACTGATAACGCGAATATTCTCACTAATATCTTTCAATCCAGGGCGCAAACAACATATGCCTCTAATAATCAAGTCGATTTGTACGCCAGCACGAGAAGCTTGGTACAAAGTCGCAATAATCTCCGGATCGACAAGGGAGTTCATCTTAGCAACAATGCGTCCGCTGAGACCATTTTGAACATTTTCCATTTCCCGATGAATCAGAGAAATAAAGCGATCGCGCATATTCACAGGCGCGACCAAAAGCAGTCGGTAGGATTTTTGCCGGGAGTAACCTGTCAAGTAATTGAAAACATCTGTAACATCTGCTCCCAAATCGTCATTACAACTAAATAATCCCAAATCGGTGTACAGTCGTGCTGTTTTTGGATTGTAGTTGCCAGTTCCAATATGAACGTAGCGACGAATGCGATCGTGTTCGCGGCGCACTACCATGACAGTTTTGCAATGAGTTTTGAGACCTACCAAACCATAAACAACATGAACGCCAACACTTTCCAGTCGCTTTGCCCAATAAATGTTATTTTCTTCATCAAACCGCGCCTTGAGTTCTACCAATACAGACACCTGCTTGCCATTTTCAGCAGCTGCAATCAAAGCATTGACTATTGGCGAGTCAAAAGATGTCCGGTATAGAGTCATCTTGATGGCTAACACATTTGGGTCATGGGCTGCTGTGGTAATAAAGCGCACAACGGATGCTGAAAAAGATTGATAGGGATGGTGTACTAGCAAATCCTTTTCTTGAATAACTGTAAAAAAGTCTTTTCCTTCCTCTAGCTCCCGTATATTTGGATTAATACTTGGTTCTTTAATCCTTTGCAAGCGGGGAGGGACTACAGATTGCCAAGGTTGGTCTTTGAGTTCTGGAACTGGTAGTGACATAAAGTGCATCAAATCCTTCAACCCCATAAGACCGTTTACTTCATAAACATCATTCTCCGTTAATTCCAAATCCTCTAGCAAACGTTTTCTGACCGATTCAGGAGTCTGAGAATGTATTTCCAGTCGTAAAGGAGAACCACCAACACGTCGTTTTCGCAGTTCCTGTTCGACCGCCAACAGCAAATCATCAGCTTCATCTTCTTCCAATTCCAAATCCGCATCACGCGTGATGCGGAACATATGGTATTCCTGGATGTTCATCCCAGGGAATAGGGACTCTAAATTGTGGGCAATTGCCTGTTCCAAGGGTACACCAGTCCAAAAACTTGGTTTTTCGGAATTTTGAATTCCCAACTCTGAAGGTAAGGGCAAAAATCGCGGTAAAACTGTAGGAACCTTCACTCTGGCAAACAGTTCCTCTTCCGTTTCTGGATTTTTGACCATAACAGCCAAATTGAGGCTGAGATTGGAGATATAGGGGAAAGGATGGCTGGGATCGACAGCCAGGGGAGTGATGACAGGAAAAATTTGTTCTTCGTAGTATTTGTCTAAGTAACTTCTTTGTCTATCTGATAAATTTATATAATCTAAAATATGAACGCCGCGATCGGCCAATTGGGGACGCAAGCTTTTTTCAAAATGTTCGTGCTGTTGAGCAATCAGTGGACGTAAAGCCGCACTAATCTCATCAAGCTGTTGCTCTGGCGTGCGACCATCAAACGTGACAAAGTTGATTTTTGCTTCTACCTGTTCCTTGAGTGCCGCCACGCGCACCATAAAGAATTCATCTAGGTTAGAGCTAAATATTGCCAAAAACTTGAGGCGTTCTAAAAGGGGTGTGCGGGGGTCGCAGGCTTCGTGTAACACCCTTTTATTAAACTCCAACCAACTTAATTCACGGTTGAGATAATATTGAGGATCTGTGAGATTGACTTGATGGGCAGTCTTCTTAGATTTTGCCATTTTGAACCTAAAGCCAGGTAGTATAGGGCTTCTAACCCTAACTTGGGATATGGATATTACACAATAGTAAATGAAAAGGGGTTACTGCTTCTACCCAAAGGCAAAGAAAAAACAGGAGTGACTTTAAGGCAGACCTTTGTCATTCGACATCACTTATTTGTCAGCGTTATAGACATTTTTTATATTGCTTAACATAACTGCTTTTATTTCTGTCAACTTACTTAAAGGTGGATTAAGAGTAAGTTAATATTTGGTTGCTCAGAGTTTACCAGGTTTGATAGGAATTTCAATCAAAAACTCCGTACCCTTTCCTGGTTGGGATAGGCACTCTAATTTACCACCATGCTTCTCCACAACAATCTGATAACAAATTGATAATCCCAAACCAGTTCCCTTACCTACGGGTTTCGTTGTGAAGAAGGGATCGAACAACCGTGTCTTAACCTCTGAAGTCATCCCAAGTCCATTATCTTTAATAGCGATAGTCACACAAGAACTATTTTTAACTCGCGTACAAATAGTAATCTGACTGGGATATTGTTCAAGTCTTTGTGTTGACTGCGCTAGTTCTGAGTAACGTAAAGCATCAATTGCATTAGTGAGGATATTCATAAAGACTTGATTTAACTGTCCTGCATAACATTCAACTTCGGGTAAATCTCCATAGTCTTTGATGACTTCAATTTCAGGCTGTTCGGGTTTTCCCTGCAGATAATGCTGCAAAATTAATAAAGTACTATCAAGACCTTGATGAATATTAACAGGTTTCATCTCGGCTTCATCAAGACGAGAAAAATTGCGTAAAGTCAGTACAATTTCCCGAATGCGTTGCGCTCCCACTTTCATGGAATTAAGAGTTTTGGGTAGATCTTGTTGCAGGAAGTTTAAATCAATTTCTGTGGTGAAGTCGGTGATATCTGGAGTTGGATTGGGGTAAGTTTGGGAATAAAGTTGAACTAAAGCAAGTAAATCTTGAGCGTAGTTATCTATGTGAGCCAGGTTGCCATAGATAAAGTTAACAGGGTTATTAATCTCGTGGGCAACACCAGCCACAAGTTGACCGAGACTGGACATTTTTTCAGATTGAATTAACTGTGCTTGAGCACTTTGCAATTCTTTGAGAGTTTGTTCTAATTCAGTTGTTTGTTGTCTTAAGGTAGCTTCTGAATGACGCAAGGTCTCTTCAGAAAGCTTGCGTAAGTGAAGCTCGTTGTAGACATCACTAATATCCCGCAAAAACACAATGTATTCTTGGCTCTTTTGATTTTCTCTGTAAGAAATTGTAGTTTCAATAATGCGCTGGCTTGAATCTGGAAGTTGTAAAATCTGTTCGCTCTTGGTTTGCCAATTGCCAGGTAAATCATCTAAATTGCAAAAAAATTTGTTCAGATCCTGCCCCACGATCTGATGAATTCCGATTTTTAAAAGTTGTTGGGCAGCTGGGTTAGCTTGAGTAATGGTACCGTTTTCATCCAAGACCAAAACAGTATCGGGAACGGTATCGAGGGCAGTGATAAAGCGGCTTTCAGCAAGTTCACGAGCTTCAGCAATAGATGCTATTTGTGGTAATGTCGTCCAACAGGCAATTGCTACCGTAGCGAAAGCAACTATTGCAAGCAGGATAACCAATAAATTGGTACTAACCTCACCAGAGTTTCTGTTTAAGTAAGCACTCAGCATCCAACCGATGGTGGTAGCACCGCAAGTTAATAACAGCAGCACAATAACCTGAACGGCAATGAAATCCTTAAACTGGACGATAGGTTGGGCATTGTCATGTTCAATCCACCAGTTTGGATGGAGAGGCGCAAATCGAATGCGGCGGATAGCAGCATCTACAACCAAAATGAAAATAGGCAACAACAATCCGATGAGGAAATCTTGCCAACTCCAAGCCAAACCCCCAACTACCAGGACAACTGCTTCTACAATGAAAAACAACAGCGATAACCAAGGCCATCGGACTTCAGGTTTGCCCCTCCGCATCCACATTCCTAAATGAAATGCTGTTATGGACGCTAAGTAACCAGTGTTGGTTATCATCACAATTCTGGCAACATCTCCCCAAATCAAACATAGAACACTAAATAAAAAGGTAAATATCAACGCAGGAGTCAAGACACCTCGCTTTGAGACAAAAGCGAATACGGGGGATATATGCCTGTCTAAAGAAAGTTGGTACAAAATACGGGGAAGGACACAGACAGCAGTCGCGCAATTCAGAAGGCTGGAGAAAGCAATTAGCAACGTCACTAACATAGAAGCATATTCACCCCAAAATGGCTTGGATGCTGCTAAAAGGCTCAAGTACGTGCTATTACCTAGTTCCGGCTCTTTAGCTAACTGAGCTAGTACCAGAGTGCCACCGAGATAAACGGGAGGCATCAGCCAAGAAGCAATGGTCAAAAACCGCAAAGTTTCTTTTGGTCGTCGGCTATCAGCAACAAAAGAGGACGTTGTTTCACAGCCGTAGAGATTCCAAGTCCCAATGAAGTACCACTTTGCCCAGTCACTAAAGTTTAGAGAGATTGCATGGAACGTCTCTAAAGAAGGAGAAAGACCGGGGCTCTCATTCGAGAAAGCCAACCACCACAATCCGAGTGAGCAAAAAGCTAGCGTGAATGCACCCGCCGGAATGACCACAAACAAATGCAATATTGCTAAAGCACGGGTGCCACTAAAGGCAACCACAAAAGCAATGCAGGTGAAGCCAATTTTGAGTGCTAGTTCCGGACAGACAATAGCTAATGATGCAAGATTCTCTTTAATTAAGTCTGTAAGAACAACTGCAAGCACGGCTGGTCCTGCTGCCCAACCTACAAAATATCCAACTGCTATGTAACGACCTAATCCCGGATAATTCTTAAGTAACCTCGTTGCGTAGTTGGGCGTTCCTCCCGACATATCCTGCCAATGCTTGCCTAAGTGTTTCACTTGCAAATTCAGCAAAATGCCCACAATCATTCCAGGCAAACAGACAAAGACAGCATTTGTTCCCAGTGCCGCACACAAAGCTGGAGCTACAGTAATCCATCCAGTATGGGCAGTCACACCAAAGCCCCAAGTTTCAAGGACACTCAGGCTACGAGGGAGTGAGGATGAGAATTGTTTTTTCTTTGCACCCAAAATTGGCTGAAAATACATTAGAAATTATTTTATTTTGATAGCTAGATTATTGAAATAACCTATTTTTGTGTTTTTAAATAATCGTAAGAATACTGAAAATCTGACTCAAGCTTTAATTTCATATTTTTTTTAAGTAAATTTTCGCATTTTTAATGAAAGTCTTGCTTTGCAAAAGTCCCAAAAAATCTAATCATAAAAGTTTTATGTGTAATTATGTATCTTTACTTTAAACTTAAAAATTTTGCTCATTGAAATATAATTTATTAGTATTTTTACTAATAACTGAGATAGTTAAAATACTATTGGAACTACGGAATTTATCATTTATTTATTATTAAATCTGCAAGAAATACTTCAATTAGCAATAACTGATTGATAGTTTTTATTACAGTTAATCAGCTTTTAGCCTATGGTTTTCGATTGGGAGAGCGTGGTGCAAGATATGAGTAGACAAACATAACAACATAAAACGTAGAAACCCGGTTTTGTAAAAGTTACCGGGTTTCTGATAATAAATGTTCTCCTGTGGCGCGGGTTTCTAGAGAGCCACTAAATTATAGAATGGGCGAGGACGCCCGAACCACATTCAAAGGATAATTTATTTCTTGGACATCCCTTATTTCTTGAACATTGCTGACTTGAAAATTGCTGTAATCAACCAAAAGTTGAACCGTTCCAGCCCCACATTGTAGCCCTAGAATCAGTAAACTCTATATATATTCGATTTTGAGGGACGCCCAATGCTTTATTAATCTCCTGGCAGAAATCCTGGCTCATCTCTTTAGTTTGCTGCGGCAGCATTGTTCCAATACTCTTGATTTCTATATAACAAACGGGATCTGTAGTGCCACCAAAGGACATGGGAATTCCTGTTTCCAAAGCTGTCATCACATAGGATTCCGGTTTACCTGTGTGTTTAGCTAACTGAGCTGATAAATTTTTGAGCATTGCTTCAATTTCAGCTGTTGCGGGAGTAGATACAGAGGTTTGTACTTTAATGAGAGGCATAGCTTGATTTGGAATTAATAGTTCTATGTTGTTGAGTTTAGAGCTGCGACTGCCGAAACAAATGGCTGTGTTCTGGATGATATAAACGAGAACGCTTTGTTGCTTGTGAAAGTGCAGGACTGACAACATAAAGCGTGGTGCGTATTAGCTTTTCTTTATGAGTGGATTCTGCCATTTGATTAAGCGGCACAACCAAAATTCTCTCATCAAGCCATCCCAATCGAAAACAAATTGCCACTGGTATTTCTGGTGGGTAGTGTTCCAGTAATTTGGCTTGAGCTTCCTCAACATGACGCGCACTAAGATACAGGCATAAGCTAGCTTGATGAGCGGCTAGGGTTGCGAGTTCTTCTGTTGCTGGCACTTCTGTACGCCCGCTAATGCGCGTTAGTACGATCGTTTGGACTACACCGGGAACGGTCAGTTCTAGTTTAAGTTTGGCAGCAGCAGCTTGAAAGGCACTAATACCCGGTATGACTTCAAAGGGAATATTTGCTTCTGCCAAAAGGTGCATTTGCTCGTGGATAGCACTGTAGAGGCTGGGGTCTCCAGAATGAAGCCGTACCACAGATTTTTGCGATCGCACCCGTGATACCATAATTGGCAAAATATCTTCCAAAGTTTTATTTGCAGTCCGAACAATTTCAGCATCATCTCGACACAGCTGCAATATCTGTTGGGGTACCAAGGAATCAGCAAACAAAATCACATCGGCACAAGCAAGCAGCTTTTGTGCTTTAACCGTTAACAATTCTGGATCTCCGGGTCCGGCTCCTACAATGTACACTGCTGGATCTAGGGGCATAAGTTTTTTTTCATCGCTAAAAGGCTAGTAGAATCACGCATAAACAAGCACACAACAATTCTTCCCAAAAAAATCTTGGTATTCTTCCGTATCTTTCCGGATAGGTCTTCTTACTTTAGAAGAGTGTATTGGTAGATGCACCCTGGTTAAGCCCTAGAGAACACTCTGGGGCATTTTTTATTTTGAGTTAGCTGCATCCTGCACCCTCACTCCTGGCTCAGGGGGACAACATCTGGTAGAGGACGTTTAATGATGTAGAGCCAAGCTAACCCAGCCAAGCCAAAAATAATTCCGAGTAGACTGACAACTTGTGCTATCCGTAGTGGACCAAACATTAAACTGTCAGTCCGAAGACCTTCTATCCACAAGCGTCCCAAGCTGTAACCTGCCAAGTAAATTAAAGACAGCGTACCAATTTTTAAAGAAAGTTTGCCAGACACACCCCGAAAAAACAAGGTTATCAGTAAGGCAAACACCATGAGATCCCATAAAGATTCGTATAAAAACGTAGGATGGAAGTATTCAAATGCTGCTAGCTCCGGAGGACGGCGATCTGGGGGAATGTAGAGTTTCCAAGGTAAATTTGTGGGATTACCAAACGCTTCAGAGTTGAAGAAATTGCCCCAGCGTCCAATTGCCTGACCTAGAATTAGTGAAGGAGCTACCAGATCCGCCAATTGCCAAAAAGCAATCCGCTTAAGTTTAGCGAAAATTAATGCGGCAGTAACGCCACCAATAATTGCTCCATGAATCGCAATACCTCCCTGCCAAATGGCAATAATCCGTTCTGGATGTTGGGCATATTCCGACCACTCAAACAAAACGTAATATAACCGTGCTGCTGGAATAGCCCCGATCACCAACCAGATTGATAAATCGCTCAGCAGATCGGGATTGACATTGCGGCGCTTTGCAAGGTATTGAGAAAGGCTAACGCCAATCAAAACGGCTGAAGCAATCAGAAAACCATACCAACGGATGACCAATGGTCCTAATTTCACCAGAATCGGTCCTGGGGAAGTAAATTGAAATGCCAAAGGCAAAGTGCAAAAGTCTGGTATTATGCCAAAGTACATAAAAGACATGAGAAGAAAAGAGTGCATTGAAAAGCGTGTCTGTCGCAACCCGCAAAAGAGAAGTGTTTTTCGATTTTATATTTAATTTAAAATGCGGGCATCGGAAACCCCAGGAAACCTACAGGGTAGATTTTAAATCGCCTTGGGTTGATAGGGGAGTATAAGCAATTAAAAATTCAAAATTCAAAATAGGTCAGATATAATCACCTCATCAACTTTGAGGCATCTATCATCGTGATTGCCATCTATCCAGGAAGCTTCGACCCTATCACACTAGGACACCTTGACATTATCCAACGGGGTAGTCGTTTATTCGAGCGTGTTGTAGTGGCTGTTTTGCGGAACCCCAACAAAATGCCTTTGTTTACTGTCCAAAAACGTTTGGCACAAATTCGTCTGGCAACGCAACATTTAACTAATGTAGAAGCAGACGCTTTTGATGGTCTCACCGTCAAATATGCCCATATGCGGGAAGCACAAGTGCTTCTGCGGGGTCTGCGAGCAATTTCAGACTTTGAAGTAGAGCTTCAGATGGCTCATACTAATAAAACGCTTTCTCATGAAATAGAGACAGTTTTTCTAGCAACATCAAATGAGTATAGTTTTTTAAGTAGTAGTGTTGTAAAAGAGATTGCTAGGTTTGGTGGCTCTATAGATCATCTTGTTCCCCCGCACGTTGCCCTTGATATTTACCAATGTTACGCCCAAAACAACCAGGTATCGAATCAAATCAAAACGGAGCCAATCCCCTCTCGGCAGAATACCCCGATGGAATCTCCTACGACGGAGACGCTACGCGAACACCAGGCGTAGATCTTCAACAGGAACTTAACCGCCTTGAAGAAATGATTCTTTCAGGTTTCAATATTCCACTTACGCATCGCACGTTAGTGGATGAAGACAAGCTGCTAGACCAGCTTGATTTCATCAGGCTTTCTTTACCGGAAGCTTTCTCTGAAGCAGCAGAAGTTCTTCAGCAAAAGGAGGAAATTCTCTTACAAGCCGAAGAGTACGGACAACAAATTGTTGATGCAGCGCAAGCCAAAAGAGCACAAATTTTGGATGAAAGCGACATCCTTAGACAAGCAGAACGAGAAGCCGAACAACTGCGGCAACAAGTGCAACAAGACTGTGAGGCGATGATGCAAGAAACTCTTGAGGAAATCGATCGCAAGCGCCGTGCTTGTCAGCAAGAAATAGAGGAAATGCGCCAGCAAGCACTTGCAGAAGCCGAAGCAATTGAACAGGGTGCTGACGAATATGCTGATAATGTTTTAGAAAATATTGAGCAGCAGCTTCAAGATATGTTGCGGATAATCCGCAACGGACGCCAACAATTGTACTCAGACAACCCAAAAGGGCGCAATTCTCTACCTCCTAAAAAGAAATAGTTTGTGACGTCCACAAATAGCTGGTAGTAAGAAGAGCAGACAATGGCGATCCCCATTGCAGCTAACTTGGTCTTTTTGTGTTTCATCCACAAACCCAGTTCCCCCCTCACTTTGCCTCTTGGTCTTAGAAATTGGTGTTAGTAGATGCTTTTACCAAATTTGATGAATGATTTCTTTTTTACACCTATTTACGGTCAGGTGAATTTTGGTTTAAATACAGCTTTTTTTAACGGTTTGTTCTTATTTTTATTAGGAATAGCTTACTTAATTGCAACAATTATTATATTAATACGAAGACATAATAATATGAGTAGTTTATCCAAACTATTATATTTAGGACAAGCACTCATTGCTGTTGTTGCACTTCCATTAAGTGGGATAGTTTTAATTTTTCAAGGTTGGCGTTTAGATCCTATTCTCCAATTTCAGCAGTTTCTTTTAACTGTATCTATCATTTATCTGGGTATTAAATATGTTTTGGTAGATTTTATAGATAATCGATCGCCCTAAAAGTAGACGTAGCCCACCAACTGCTAATGGTGGGCAGTGCCCACCCTACTACTTACCAACTGCTAATGGTGGGCAGTGCCCACCCTACTACTTATCAACTACAAAAGCTGTTATGGGGCATAACCTACTTTAGAAAAATCGGTAATTTGAGAGCAGAAAGGGAGTAGTGGTAGTAGATATGACTTAAATGAGAACCGCTACAGTAAATACAGCAAACCGAAAAGGATAATCCAAATCACATCAACAAAGTGCCAGTAAATGTGCAAAGATTATTAGCTAGCGAAGCAGGAATTGAAACTGGTTATTTGCGAAGTGGAAGAATTAGCCAGACACAATGGGAACCTTTAAGTCGTGCTATTGGTTTGCTCTCAGACATGCCAATTTACATTGATGATACGCCCAACATCACAGTCACGGAAATGCGAAGTCAGGCACGGCGCATACAAGCAGAAATTGGTTCGGAACTGGGATTGATTATTATTGACTACTTGCAATTGATGGAAGGCGCAGGTGATAATCGCGTGCAAGAATTGTCAAGAATTACCCGCAGTATTAAAAGTTTAGCCCGTGAATTATCTGTTCCTGTGATTGCTTTATCTCAGTTGAGTCGAGGTGTGGAATCACGCACTAACAAGCGTCCAATGCTTTCTGATTTGAGAGAATCGGGTTGCTTAACAGGTGATAGCTTGGTAACGTTAGCAGATAACGGGGTACAAATACCAATTCGGGAATTGGTAGGTAAATCGGGTTTCCGAATTTGGGCACTGAATGAAGAAACAATGCAATTAGAAAAAGCAGTTGTTAGCAATGCTTTTTCTACAGGTGTTAAGCATATCATGCGGCTTGTAACCCGTTTAGGACGCACAATTCGAGCTACTGGGAATCACAAGTTTCTCACAATTCACGGTTGGCAGCAACTTGACGAAATGCAAATAGGCGATCGCATTGCTTTACCCCGGTGCTTACCTAGTTCTTCTGTACAATCTATAAGCAATTCTAAAATTGCCTTACTCGGACATCTGATTGGAGATGGGTGTACTCTTCCCCGACACGTAATTCAATATACTACAAGAGAAGAAGATTTAGCTGATACTGTTGCATCTGTTGCAATTGAAGCTTTTGGCAAGCAGATTATACCTCGCATTGCAGAATACATTGAAGTACGTTCTGCTAACACTAATAGAGACGTAATACCTCGTGATATATGGAAACTATATGCTGTTCCATCAATGCAGCAGTATGGTATTACTATACGCCAAATGCAATCTTCACTTGGTGTTGCTCATTGTGGCACAGCTCTTTATAAACAAAATTTGAGCCGAGAAAGAGCAGAGAGATTAGCTGGAGTTGTCAAATCTGAAAAATTAAACCGCTTAGCTAATAGCGATGTTTACTGGGATGAAATTGTCTCAATAGAAGCTGATGGTGAAGAAGAGGTCTATGATTTAACAGTTCCTCAATTTCATAATTTCATCGCAAATAACATTATTGTCCACAATTCTATTGAGCAGGACGCGGACTTAGTCATAATGCTGTACAGAGATGAATACTATAACACTGATAGTCCCGATCGCGGAATTGCTGAAGCGATTATTGCCAAACACCGTAACGGACCAACAGGGGTTGTTAAACTCTTATTCGATCCACAGTTAACTAAGTTTAAAAATTTAGCTAGACCAGGGGGGTATTAATAATTTGGTTAGTGGTTAGTGGTTAGTGGTTGGTAGTGGGTGGTTAGTAATTAGTGGTTAGCGGTTGCTACTAACTACTATCTACTAACCACCAACCCTTATCGAATATCCAACAATTCCACATCAAAAATGAGGGTAGCGTTGGGTGGAATAACGCCACCAGCACCACGAGCACCATATCCCAAGTTTGCGGGTATGGTTAACTGACGGCGACCGCCGACTTTCATAGTGCTGAGACCTTCGTCCCAGCCTTTGATGACTTGTCCGACACCAAGTTTAAAACTAAAGGGCTGGTTGCGATCGCGTGAACTATCGAACTTCTTACCATTTTCTAAAGTGCCCGTATAGTGAACGACAACAGTTTGCCCGGTTTTAGGAGTCGCCCCAGTTCCCTCCTTGATTTCGACATACTTTAATCCAGAGGGCGTAGTGACGACGTTAGCATCAGGCTTGGCTTTGTTAGCATCAGACATGGCTTTGCTCGCAATTAAGGTATTGTTTTCAGTGACGACTTGAGTGGATGCGGTTGTGATTTCACTCAATTGGGCAGCAGTAGCGGTAGTTTGTTTGTCACCGCCTATTTGCGCCAGAATCAAAACGACAACACAAAACAGCATGAAACCCACGCTGAGTAAAATTGCTTTCAAAATATTCCTCCCTACTTAGGAAGTTCGATTGTAAGATGACCACTATGACAAAACTTAGTTTAGAACACAAAGCGCACCACTAACGCCAAAGCTTATTTTCCAAATCGCGGACTTGACGCTCCAAGCGGTCTATTCTACCCCGCAATTCATCCATTTCTGACTGGCGGGGAACCCCCAAATCCTGTAACATATTTCGCAGTTGCCGTTGCATCTGGGCATCCCAGTTTCCCTGTTCCGATTTTAACTGCTGTACCATATCATCCATAACTGCCTTCGCTTGTTCGGGATCGAGCTTGCCATCTTTCACAAGGCGATCGCTTGCTTCCCTAACTTTATCAGCTACCAAGGATGTTGTACCGAGACCCAACATTAATAACTGCTGCATCCAGTTGTTATTGTCCATAATGCCTTTCTATCAATTGTTTCAAAGGAAAAAACCCTTTTTCATAAATCTATGCTATAGACCTATGCCACGAAGGTTAATTAATATAGATTACAGCTCTATTCTGACAAACAAATACGGGGATAAACAGTGTGGTTATCGAGCTACTGAAGGTGAAAGTTCCGCCCGCACAACGGGAAAAATTTATCCAGAAAGATGCAGAAATTTGGACAACCGCCCTTGCGAAGTATCCGGGGTTCCTTGGAAAAGAAGTGTGGATCAACCCAAATGATGCTGCAGAAGTTGTTTTAATCATTCATTGGGCAACGCGGGAGCAGTGGAAAGCCATACCCCAAGAGGATTTAGATGCAATTGAACAAAAGTTTACTCAAGCCCTGGGATTTCCACAACAGATTGTCGAGTCAGAAGAGTATCAAGTGAGGAAGTTTCCGCAAAAGTGAGTTATGCCCCCAGATGAATAACAGATGTAGACAAAAGTACTGAATAACTTGCTTACGGTAAAAGGTTATTTTTAGTACGATATGCTTGCTCTGGATGAGTAGGTTTGTCTGGGTATTGCAATTCCAGTTGACCAGTTTTTACCATAGTGCTGAGATAATTAACTCGGAGTGTGGTTGCAGAGCGACCTAACAACTTCTCAAGTTGCTTATGTGTTAAAAAACTGTCTTGACAAAGTTGACGGATTGTTTGTTCCATAAGCTCACTTGACACTTTTCCCTTGTTCCATTAGCATGGCAGATAACAGGTTTAAATTCTCAGGTGTATCATCTATTACTAGGATATCTGATTTATAAGTATTTATTGGTTGATTTTACATTTCAAACTGCGTATTAATACATAAGATTCATTGTAACTTTACTTGATTGTGAAGTTTCATCGGTGAATTGGCGATCGCCTCCCCTAGTTCTCCCCGATTATTCCCTAATCTAAGAAACATCGAACTGAGGCTATCCCATGATTCACCACTTTTCAATCTCTGTTAAAAATCCTTACCGCGTTGCACAAGTTTTTGCAGAAATCTTAAAAGGGCAAGTTCTTAACTTTTTTCCCCACCCAGGCAGTTACATTGTTGTTTCTTTCGATGAAAACGGTACAGCAATTGAGTTGTATCCTTTAGGTACTCAGCTAGTCCCCGGTGTAGCGGAAGGCGAATGTACTTTCGTACAGACCGCGATCGCTTCTCACTATATAGATATGCACGCCGCGCTGTCTGTTTCCCTTTCTCAGGAAGAAATAGAACAAATTGGGCAGCGTGAAGGTTGGCGCGTTGTACGCTGTAACCGCGACTCTTTATTTGATGTTATGGAGTTGTGGATAGAAAACAGATTGATGATAGAACTGCTGACAAAGGAAATGGCATCTCAATACTTATCCGTATTTACACAAATGTCAAAAGACTTTGAAGCACTTTTAGTAGATTTTACCCCAGTCAGTGTTGAATAAACCTCACTCACTTTTCATTTTCACGTTCTTAGCAGAAAGTTGCAAATATTTGGCAGTGAGGTAAATTCTATGCGACCCGCAACAATTAAACTCTTACTCACTATTGTCAGCTTTACACTCCTCGGGTCTAGCTTCATACCTACTATGCAACTAGAAGTTAAGCACCGAACTCTCCATATGTCAGGTAACGACGTTGCTGCTAAGTCGGTCAAAGATACAGCAGCAACTCAAGAGTTTGGTTTTGCCTTATCAAGCAACACTATCAGAAAAAGTTTGAGAACAACGAGGTTTTCTTCCCGAACCTGAACCGCACCTACGCACAGGTATGGAGAGGTTTCCATCATTTGGAATTCCACAACGGCGCGAACCGGGATAAGAAATAATTCGTCCTTTGTCCTTAGTCAACAAGAGACCACAAGAGAGCACAAGAGACTACAAGAGACTACAAGAGGAAGTTGGATATTTTTTTATTTGGAAGTTCCTTAGTTAAATTTAATGTATAAAATAACATACGTGTAGAGACGCGCCATGGCGCGTCTCTACATTGTGTTCTGGAGAGGTCTTGGTTTTATCTTTAAATTAAAATTTAATCCAGAAAATACTTCTTTAGATAGATGAAATTTAATCATAATGCACAACAAGACTAATGGTAAAGGACGACCAAAAGTTTTTAACTTTATTTGCATCGACCGACTTGACTCTGTAACAATAATTGTAACTATCAATCCTGCTACCAAGAGTCTAAAAACTAGATATGCGAAATTTATTTCGTGGATATTATAAGCCTACGTCGGAAGAATTAACGGAAATATGGAAAAATTGTATTTTTTCTTTTGATGCAAATGTTTTGTTACACATCTATTGTTATACACCAGAAACGCGAGAGAGATTTTTTGAAATTCTTCATAGATTAAAAGAGAGAATTTGGATACCTCACCAAGTGGGATATGAATACCAAAGAAACAGAATATATGTTATCTCTAAATTTATTAAGGCTTATGACGATATCGAAAAAATTTTAACTAAGAAACTTCAAGAAATCAGGAGTGAATTCTCTCACGATTATCAACGACACCCATTCATCAAGCCTCAACAAATTATAGAGAATATTGAAATCGTTATAGATAAGATCGTATTTCAGATAAATGAAGCAAAAAATCAGCACCCAAACTACTTGGAACATGATGAACTCAGAGAAGTTCTCACAGATCTGTTTGAAGGAAAAGTAGGTGAACCATATACTGATGAAGAACTGGAAAATCTTTATCAGAAAGCAGAAAAGCGGTTTAGCTATCAGAAACCTCCAGGATATAAAGATGCGAATAAACCTATTCCTAGAAATTACGGAGATGTTATTCTGTGGTTTCAATTGATTGATTATGCAAAAATTCAGAAAAGACCAATAATTTTTGTGACGGATGATAATAAGGAAGATTGGTGGTTGAAGTATGATGGAGAATCTCTAGAGCCAAGACCAGACCTTATTCAAGAAATCATCTCTGAGGTAGGAATAGACAACTTTCAATTCTATATGTACCATAGTGACCAATTCTTGAAGGATGCAGAAAAGTTTTTTGAACTACCAACTCAGCCAGAAGCAGTCGAGGAAATTCGAGATGTTATATTTCAGAACACAATTACCAAGCGAATAACAGTCGAGTCAGCGTGCCTGCGTAGTGTAGGTTATGATACTGCCAACCAAATTTTGGAAATTGAATTCCAGAAAGGGGAAGTTTACCAGTATCAAGGTGTTCCGGTCACAGTTTATGCTGCCCTCATGAATGCTTCATCACATGGTAAGTATTTCAACGCTAACATAAAAGATGTTTTCCCCTGCCATCGGTTGATTTAATAGTGACTGGTGTTCGGTTATCAGTTGTCTGTAGACCCCTAGTTTATTACACAATCAGTGGTTAGTGGAAAAAGGTCAATTGTATTAGGATTTTCATCGTGAAACCTCTGAGGGTCGTTGTTGTGGGTGGTGGTGCAGCTGGTTTTTTTGGTGCGATCGCAGCAGCCGAAGCCAATCCCCATGCTCAAGTCACTTTGCTTGAAGCTAGCCGTCAACCATTAAGTAAAGTTCGTATTTCGGGTGGTGGACGCTGCAACGTGACTCACGCTTGCTTTGAACCATCAGGGTTAGTCCAAAATTATCCAAGAGGCGGAAAAGCTTTGTTAGGTGCCTTTACCCGCTTTCAAGCTAAGGATACAGTAGCTTGGTTTGCCAGTCGAGGAGTTCCCCTAAAAACTGAACCGGATGGCAGGATGTTTCCCATTACAGATAGTTCGGAAACCATTGTGAACTGTCTGATGAAAACTGCAAAAGCAACTGGAGTAGAACTGCAGACGGGAATTTCTGTGACAACAATCAACCACTCGCTCACAGACGGGAAAGAAAGTCGATTTGAAATTGCTCTTAAGTCAGGAGAAATTTTGGAGTGCGATCGCTTACTGTTGGCAACAGGAAGCAACCCAGTTGGTTACAAATTAGCCAAACACCTGGGACACACCGTTGAACCACCTGTACCTTCTTTGTTTACCTTCAATATTCCCGACCCAGCGTTGAGGGAATTGGCTGGTGTGAGCGTTGAATCTGTGCGATTGTGCTTAACTGTACCGGAAAAACCCAAAATAGAACAAGTAGGACCCGTATTGATTACACATTGGGGTTTGAGCGGACCTGCGGTTCTAAAACTTTCTGCATGGGGTGCAAGAGTGTTACACTCCAGCAACTATAAAGCGGCTCTATCTATCAATTGGCTACCCCATCTTAAGCCAGAGGAAGTACGCCAGCAATTGTTAGCTGTTAAAAATGAATGGGGACAGCGAGCAATGTCACTGCATCGCGGTGCTGATTTACCCCATCGCCTCTGGCGGTACGTAATTTCTCGTGTAGGCATTGCTCCAGAAAACCGTTGGGCAGAACTTCCCAATAAAACAATGAATCTGTTAGTACAAGAAATTACCCAAGGAAAATTCTTAATTCAGGGAAAAGGAGTTTTTAAGGAAGAATTTGTGACGTGTGGAGGCGTCAATCTTAAAGAAATCAGCTTTAAAACAATGGAAAGTAAGTTAGTTCCGGGGCTTTATTTTGCAGGGGAAATCTTAGATATAGATGGTGTCACGGGTGGATTTAACTTTCAAAGTGCTTGGACAACCGGGTATTTAGCAGGATTAGCGGCAGCATCAGGAAAAAATTAATTCACCTACCTCACCCTTTAAGGGCGAGGATTGCTCAAACCAATTTGAGCAACGTCTGAATTTAACACTCACGCCGTTGATGGCGTAGCTCTTGCCGCCAGTCATTTTGTTGAATATCGCCAGTACCACAAAGCAAATGTAGATGGTGGTAAATGGTTTGGTAGCGTCAAAGTGACATCAGCTCCTTTCAAAGTCATTCGTCGCCCTCCTTATTCCCGTCGCCAGTTACATTTAATGGTTCCCTCGGGGGGTGGAGTGCGTCGTAAATATGGCGGGTCTACTACTCGCCACGGTGTTCGTAAGGGCGATCTAGTCAACTCTCCAAAAGGGATTGGCTATGTCAGTGGCGACACCGAAAAACAAGTATCTGTCAGCGATGCTAACTGGAAACGGTTAGGGCAGATTGCTTCTAGCAAAGTAAAATTAATTCGTCGTTCAAACGGACTGATTGTTGCTTAGAAGATTTGTAAAGCCGTCCTCCGCTTCGCTGAAGGACGGGGTTTCTACCTATTTTTTCTGATGACTGTTGATGAAAATCGGCAACTCAGTGTTTTCTCATTAGCTACATTGCTGGTGTCTGCCCATTATGGCTTGGGGTTTCTTTTAGGAACTGCTGAAAAAGCTGTGTCCTCAGGGGTTATGGGTAGTCTGTATGCGGTTTCTGTTGGTTTGGGCGTCATTGCGAGCATAGTACTCGCAAAATTCTACTGGACTGAAATTGAGCAAATTTGGACATTGCTGGGAAATCGTTACGGCAACTTGGTGAAAATTGGCGTTGGCTTGATGTCTTGGACATCGTTTATTGGTATTGGGGCAGTCCAGATTATTGCAGCTGCTTCCATTCTCGGTGTGATGGGAGTACCCAGATTGTCCGGCATGCTCATAGTGACGTTCTTGTTTTGGGTTCTCTCACTGCTGGAAGTTGAGAAGGCAAGTTGGTTGTTTCGCGGATTCCTCTTGCTCAACATCTTGGGGCTAGTTTATGGATTGTGGGTATTGCACGGTTTACCAAATTACGTGCAAGCACCCCTACAATTTATCTCGTCCTTGCATCAAATCAGTTTTGCTGAAGCGATAGGTGTTTCCCTTTCCACAATTTTGCTGGTACTGATTGATATGAAATGTCAGCAGTACATAGTTCAAGCTCGAGATGTACGTACTGTCTATCTCGGTTCTATCTTCGCTGCCTTAGCAATCATCGCCTTAGCTTTTCTCCCTTCTGCTGTGGTTATTGCTGCCCAAAATGCTGCTATTTTACCTGCAGACTTGGATGCTAAAGCTGCCATTCCATACATATTATCTTGGGTTGGTGGTGGAAGCAATCAACCTTTAGGTGCCTTCTTGATTGCGGCTTTAGCAGTTCCATCCCTTGGTTTAGGCAGTAGTGTGTTGCGGGTACAAACCAAAACTTTGTTGGACTTGCAGCTTTTACCTAAATTTCAGGGAAATCGCATTTTGATTGCCGGAGTGAATGCTCTGTTTGCCTTGGGTATTGCTCTAAATGGAGGCGAAATCATTGGTTTGATTCTGTTGTTTTACACTGCCTACCTTTCAGCAGTGTGGGTTCCCTGGATTGCCTATCTCTTAGATTACGTTAAATTTTACACACCTTCCGTTTTCAGTGTGAGACTGTCTTTGGCTCTAGGAAGTCTATCCGCTCTCACTACCTTAAGTATTATTCTTTACCAGCCCAATGCCGTTTTTTGGAATAATGGAGAATTGACCATTATGATCGTAGGCATTGGTTGTGGTAGTGTGAGTTTATTATTTGGTCAGTTAGCAGAGAACTTTAACCCTCTATCTAAGCTAAAAGAGCATAATTAAATGTAGGGATGAAAAATTTTTATAGTTCATCCCTTATCTTATAACTAATATGGATTGGTAATTCAGTGAGTTACATCTGTAGGAGTTAACGACTGTTAGCCTTTAGCAACGGCTGTAGTTCATCCACATGGAAACTGCTATTATAATACTTCTTTAAAACTCCAGGTTCTGTTTGTATAGGCAAAACATCCAAAATATCGGGTTGGGAACAATATTTCAGATCTTCATGACATTCAAGGCGTAACAGACGTTTACCGTGGCTGGCATGATGGAACAAGCCAAGTAAATTATCTTGCCATTGAGAGTAAAGAGCGATCGCACTTACAACCTCATCATTACCCGCAGCAAACTCGGGTGACAAGTTAGTGTCTTGCAAAACGCTATGAGCAATAGCACCTGCACAAGCGGTGTCTTCTAGAGAAAAACTGCCTTCCCAGCCCGAACCAACTATCCAAACTGTTTCTGGCTGCTTTTCTACAAGATATTGCACGACTGCAGCGCGGTTAACAAAAGCACCCGTTAATACAGCTTGAGCGTCTTGTATTCTTTGTAAAGTACGAGTGCCGTTGGTGGTACTAATAAACAAACGCCGTCCTTGTACTAGTTCAGGAGTACAATCGAGAGGAGAGTTACCCAAATCGAAACCGGGAACTTTTGCTCCCCCACGTTCTCCAGCACGCAAGCGTTTTTCAGGAGACCATTTTTCGCTCTCTCTCATCAGTTTATCTAAATCGCTGAATGCTTCGACTGCTTCACCCCCAGCCGCTAGGACTGTTGCTATTGTAGTCGTGGCTCGCAGTACATCAACTGCGATCGCACATTCTGGCACTTCATCTGCTGGAGTGGATTCCGGAGTATGGTAAACAAATAGCTTCACGTGCTGGTTACACCTGATTTAATAAGATTTAATACTTACGTCAACATTCTAACTACTGAATGTGCCAACCATAATAAGTCTTTAAGATTGATTTAGTAGATTAACCATTGGTAATTCCTATTATTACTACAACTGCAACTTATCAATGGAAAAATCAAGGTAATCTAAAGAAAAGAACAGACTGCTGAAACAAGTTGTGCTTGGCTTAAAGTATAGGGTAAAAAGCACCATAGAAAAAACTTTTTACTATGTCATAGACCCTAGTCGTTATGCCCCATCTGTAATTGAAATCCACATGGCACCTTTACCAAACTACCGTCCCAAACAACTGTCCCTAGGTCCACTAGAAGCAGAAATTTTGAATATCATTTGGGAACTGGGATCGTCTACAGTTAAGGATGTACACGATCGCATTTTGACCGATCCCAATCGGGAATTAGCATACACATCGGTGACGACCGTGTTACGTCGCCTTACAGACAAAGGTTGGCTAGCCTGCGACAAAAAAGGGCGAGCTTTTTATTGGCGGCCATTGGTGACAAAGCAGCAAGCTGACATGATTCGAGCACACGAGCAGTTACGGCGATTTTTAGCAGTGGGGAACCCCGACGTAGTTGCTGCTTTTGCTGATACTCTTGATGAAGCTGCAACCGAGCAAATACAAGCCATAGCCAAACGCATTCAAGCTGCACGCCAAGCCAGGGAGGAAAAATAATGCACGTATTGATGATTGCGGCTGCTTTGACAGTCGCGTATTGGATGAGATCGCAATGGACAAAAACTCGAGGCACCTGGAATGAGCAATGGCAAAAAGCACTATTTTTCTTTCTCTTTCCCCCGTTGCTCATTTTAATGACAGGTATTGCCCTGGTGTGCATGGGACCTCAAGGTAAAATGGGTGGCTTGCAAACTGGTTGTTTTGGCTATGTCTTAGCCTTAAGCGTTCTTGCTTTTGTGGCTATTTCATGTATCAAACTAACCCTGGAAGGATGGCAATCTATCAAATCTGTTCGCGACTGTCCCCGAGTTAATATTGCAGGCAGACAAGTTAGAATTCTGAACACAAGGGCACTTTTTGCAGGTCAAATCGGATTTTGGCAACCCGAACTCGTCCTGACTGAAGGACTACTGCAAACTCTTTCAGCAAATCAATTAGAAACTGTCTTTGCACACGAGCAAGGGCATTTCCATTACCGAGACACATTTTGGTTTTTCTGGCTGGGTTGGGTGCGTTTTTGCACAGCTTGGTTACCCAACACAGACGCTTTGTGGCAAGAACTATTGATTTTGCGCGAACTACGAGCTGACGTATATGCTGCTTTTCGGGTAGACCCACTGCTGCTGGCAGAATCCCTTTTATTGGTAGCTAGTACTCCGCCTGTCTCTTCAGAAGTTTTCTGTGCAGCATTGGGTTCTAGTCCTGTAGACCGTTTGGAACAGAGAATAGAAGCTTTGTTAGGACAACCACAGCCCATTCCCCAATCTAACTTGAAGCACTGGAAAAGCTTTCTCTTAGCGTTGCTACCGTTGCTGACTGTGATATTTCATACCTAAGACTGTTAGTAGATAGTGGTTAGTGGTTAGTGGTAGAATTTTCGACCACAATAAGATACGTTCAACAGAAATCCGTAGTCTAATCCATGAAAGCTCATTGGAAACAGTACTGGAATTTACTCGTTGAGTATCTCAAGCCCCAGCTAAGGTACATTATCTGGCTTGCTATCACCCTCCTCAGCAGCATAGGCTTGCAAATCCTTAACCCTCAGATTCTAAAGTACTTTATTGATACAGCCGTTACAGGAGGTTCCCAGCAAGCCTTATTTATTGCCGCCCTACTATTTACTATTGTTGCTCTAGTTACTCAAGCTCTCTCGGTTGCAGCGACTTATTTTGGTGAAAATGTTGCCTGGACAGCAACCAATGCTCTACGGGCTGACTTGGCAGAACACTGTCTCAAATTAGACTTATCTTTTCATAAATCACGCACGCCAGGAGAGTTGGTTGAGCGAGTCGATGGGGATGTGAACGCTCTGTCCCAGTTTTTTTCCCACTTTACTCTTAAAGTCTTGGGCAATGCCCTTCTGCTACTAGGTGTGCTGGTGGTGCTTTTTTATGAGGATTGGCGGGCTGGTTTGAGTCTAACATTTTTTTCCCTAGCAGCATTGCTCATTTTGGTCTATCTCCAGTCCAATGCCGTTCCTTATTGGGCAGCCTATCGTCAAATTGGTGCGGAATTTTTTGGTTTTATCGCAGAAAAACTCGCAGGTACCGAAGATATCAGGGCGAATGGAGCCATTAGCTATGCCATGCGCCGTTTCTATCTCATTCTGCAACGTTGGCTGCCTGCATTTCATCAGGCTCGTTTTGGCGAGACGATTCTTTGGGGAACAACAATCGGTCTTTTTACCACTGGTAATGCTATCGCATTAGCGATCGGTGCTTATCTTTGGACTCAAAAGACAATTACCATTGGGACGGTCTACCTCATTTTTTATTACAGCAATCTTCTGCGCGATCCCATTGAACAAATCCGAGTACAGTTAGAAGGTTTACAACAGGCACAAGCCAGTATTAACCGAATTCAAGAATTATTCCAAATCAAAACAAGACTCAACCCAGGTGGAGATACACCCCTTTCGCCAGGAGCGCTATCTGTAGTTTTTGACAACGTCTCATTTAGTTATGAAGACCAACAATCTCCATCTTCCTACCTCCCTCACTTCCTCACCCCCTCCCTCCCTTCTGGGGTACTTCAAAATATCTCCTTCAATCTACCGCCCGGTCAGATACTGGGGCTGCTGGGGCGCACTGGCAGTGGTAAGACAACTTTAGCAAGGCTCATGCTTCGACTTTACGACCCGCAAGAGGGGTGTATACGCTTAGGTGGTGTAGCAATTGACTCCACGCCCTTGAGAGAATTACGGCAGAAAGTAGGTTTGATAACCCAAGACGTGCAACTCTTTCAAACCACAGTGCGTAATAATTTGACATTTTTCAACAAAAACATCGACGACCAACAACTCCTAGACGTGCTGGAATTGTTGGGACTATCTGAATGGTTGCGATTACTGCCTTATGGATTAGATACGCAATTGGGGTCAGACAGTGGTGGGCTTTCTGCAGGAGAGGCACAGTTGCTTGCTTTTGCCCGAATTTTTCTGAAAAATCCCGGTCTGGTAATTCTTGATGAAGCATCTTCCCGTCTCGACCCCATGACAGAAAAGCTCATTGAGCGTGCAGTGGACAGGCTCTTGGAAGGGCGCACCGGAGTCATTATCGCCCATCATATAGCGACAGTGCAAAAGGCAGATCAAATCTTGATTTTAGACCACGGTCGAATCGTCGAATACGGTTTTCGCAAAAATTTAGCCAACGATTCCAATTCCCGTTTCTCCCGGTTGTTAAAAACTGGTTTAACCGATGTACTAGCTTAATACACAGCTTTATGTTTGCATTAAACAAGATATCCAGCTGGAAATTATTATGGCAACTGATACGTTACAACCCAAAGTTGTACTTGATTGACAGCTTTTTCTGGATCTTCATTATGGGGTTGCCCGCTGTACCGGGATTAGTTATCCGTGAATTTTTCGACACTCTAACAAACAAGTCCCAACTGAGTTTATCCCCTATGGCTCTCATGACGCTTCTCCTCACCATAGGTCTGGGGCAAGTCGCCGTCTTATTTGCAGGTCGTTTGACCAAAACTCAGCACCGTTTCACCATGAGTTCATTACTGCGGCGCAATCTCTTAGAGTGCATCTTAAACCGTCCTGGTGCTCAACCCCTTTCGCCATCTACTGAGGCTGGCAAAACTGTATCGCCTGGTGAAGCCATTAGCTACTTCCGTGATGATGCCCAACAAGTAGAACACAATGTTGCTTTTGTCTCAGAGAATATCGGCGGGGGGTTGTTCGCCCTTGGTTCTATTACAATTTTACTCAGCATCAATGTATGGATTACGGTGTGTGTCTTTCTTCCCCTAGCTGTTACGATCGCACTCATCCAGCAGGCACAAAAAAGAATCAAACGATACCGTCAGGCAAGTCGCCAAGCAACCGAACAAGTGACAGGTTTGGTCGGCGAGATGTTTGGTTCTGTGCAAGCGATTCAAGTTGCAGGGACAGAAAACGAAGTACTCGACCATTTCCGTTGGATTAACGAACAGCGCCGTCAAATGGCAATCAAAGACCAACTGCTAAACGCAATCCTCAATTCTGGCTTTGAAAATGTGGTCAGTATAGGAACAGGTTTAATTTTGCTTCTTGCTTCGCAGTCAATGCAGGCTGCTGCAAACAAGCTCACTGTGGGTGACTTTGCCTTGTTTGTCTACAGTCTCTCTTTTGTAAGTTCCTTTTTAAGGTTTTTTGGGGTTTTTCTGGCAGTGTCAAAGCAGACTGAAGTCTCCTTTGAGCGTATGGAAGCTTTACTTTCTGACGTACCTGCAGAAAGTTTGGTGGCGCACAACCCCCTCTACCTTAATGATTTACGCGGTCGCAAACAACAGTTACCTTCAGTGAAGCAGCCGGATTGGAATGACAGTTTGTGCTTGCATGAGTTAACAGTCTCTAACTTGACTTATCGTTATCCTGACACCAATCGCGGAATTAGTGGATTAGACCTAAAGCTAGTACGGGGAAGCTTGACAGTGATTACCGGTTGTATTGGTTCTGGTAAGACAACCCTACTCCGCGCCCTGCTGGGATTGTTACCAAAGCAAACAGGTGAAATATACTGGAATGGCGATCGCGTCGATGACCCCGCTAACTTTTTCGTTCCTCCTCGTAGTGCTTATACTCCTCAAATCCCGCAACTTTTTAGCTACTCGCTTCGTGAGAATATTCTGTTGGGTCTTCATAGAAGCGAAATGGACTTAGCACGAGCGATCGAACTGGCTGTATTTGAGCGGGATGTGGCAGATATGCACCAGGGGTTGGAGACATTGCTAGGACCAAAGGGCGTGCGGCTTTCAGGTGGGCAACTGCAACGAGCAGCTGCAGCTCGTATGTTTGTGCGCTCTCCGGAATTGCTAGTTTTTGACGATCTCTCCAGCGCTCTTGATGTTGAGACCGAACAAATATTGTGGTCACGTATATTCGCAGCAAGAAGCCAAAAGGGCTACTCGGAAAAAGTTGCAAGTGATTGGATGCCAACATGCCTTGTTGTTTCTCACCGCCCTTGGGTTTTGCACCGTGCTGACCAAATCATTATTTTGAACAAGGGGAAAGTAGAAGCACAAGGTAAGTTCAATGATTTGCAAAAAATGTTTGCTGTTTAAATAAGACTTGACATCACAAGCAGGTTTAAGTAAGTGGGCGAGAATAAACAGAACTCCGTTACAAAATATAAATATATTTAAAATTCTTACCAATGACAGCTGACACATGACCAAGGACAATCTTTACCAGTTACGTTTTTTCTTACCGACTTACTTAAGTCTTTTTTGCTTTGGGAACAGAACGCTGGTTTGAGTCATAAGTAATGACACTAATACTTCCGTCAGCCTCCATATATGCTCGTTTGACCTCAGAAAGTAATTCCACGCCTTGTTGACGTAACTGACTCAGCAATTCGTCTTTGGTAATCAGTTCTCGTTGCATATTACGCTCAATCACCTTACCATGCCTAACCAGTAGCAGAGGAGGAGGGTTCAAAAAGCGCTGAAACTGAGGACATTTGTAGCCAAACCAGTTCAGGAAGTAACTCCAAAAAATTACAGTTCCTACTAAAATGCCTCCTTCAGTAATCGATGTGTAGTTACTTGCCATAGCGTTTTGGGCAGCTTCAGCAAACAGCACGACAACAAGTAAATCGGCAATCCCCAGCGTTCCCACTTGTCGGCTGGGCATAAGACGTAGAACAGAAAACAGTGACAAGTACACAAGGGTTCCACGAAGAACGAGTTCGACAACGGAGACGCTAGGAACAAAAAGCTCCTGCCAATTTACGTGAAACAATTTGTCCATCATGAATTTTTTCTCTCCTTATTCCCTGTCTGCAATTCCATCAAGAAAGTCAAAAACAATGGTTGTGAATTTTTCTACACAGAAAATGCTCCACTCGTGATAAAGTCCATCAACAACTATTAATTGTGAATCTTCAATAAATTGAGAAAACTTTCTTGCTGCACTTAATGGGGTTGTAAGGTCATTGCTTCCCCAAAGTAGCAAACAGGGGGATTGAATTTTTGGTAACAGCGGTCTTATATCTTTTGTTAATGACATCAATAACAATTGGATAGTATTGTAAGTTCTAAAGAAAAGATTGTAAGAAAAGCCTTCTACAATCTGAAAAATTTGTGGAAATCTCATTTGTGGAGTTTGGGCAGTCATTTCTACTGCCCTTTGTAAAAATACCAATGGTACGGGCTCTACAGGTATTCCCGTACTGTCTACTAAAATGAGGCTTTTTACTAAATTTGGCATTAAAGCTGCTACTACAGCAGCTATTCCTCCTCCTAATGAATGACCAATTAAATGAACTTTTGTAATATTTAGAGATTTTAGGAAAGAACTTATAAAGTTAGCATAACCGTTATATTCACCATTCAACTGAGACTCAGTCGAGCGGTTAAAACCGGGTAGTTCGGGGGCTATGACTCTATAGCGATCGCATAAAACATTGAGAATTTCTTGGTATGGTAAAACTCCCACACCCCATCCGTGCAAAAACAATATTGTCTCAGAATTAGATACATTTCCTCCTTCTAAATAAAAAATTTTGTTTTGTTCTACATAAACCTGCTTTTGCACAAATTGATAGCTCATACTATTTTGAAGTTTAAAAGAATTAACAATAAGTATCTTAAGGATTGTACCCTAATGTAGGTTAATGCTAGAGTCATAGCGATCGCAAAACCCCTGAGATGGATATATTTAATCACCAAAGTAAGATGTTTTGCATTCTTAATTCTCAAATCGGATTTGTTATAATCCAATATGGTTCAATTAAGGTTTTTTTGCCAAAATTTCATATGTGTAAAGACGCGAAATTTCGCGTCTTTATAGAAACTATGAGTCTTATAAAGCAGCCATTTACAAACTCCAAGACCGTGCTTGGTCGCTAAAGTCACCCTCAATAGTGTCAAAACCTTGGATGGGTTCAAACAAGTTATCAGGTGCATTTTCTGACTTGGGCTCGTTTGTCCGTTGTCCGTTAAATGCTGTCAATGCCATGTATGCATCTACCAAAGCGGGGGAAATTCTTTGAGCTAAAAGAATTGCCTTGCCAGCATCACCAACTACAACATCGCGTTTTGGATGCTCAGCAGCCTCAACAATAGCTTTAGCTACAAGGCTGGGTTGGTAAATTGGCGGTACGCCTACAGGTTTCACCCCAAGTTTTGTACGTGCTTTGTCAAACAGGGGTGTGTTAATTGAAGCTGGCATGACGTTTGTAACGCTAACAGCCACCTTCTCATGCATCAACTCAACCCGTAGAGACTCCAAAAAGCCATCAATACCGTGTTTGGCAGCAGCATAGGCGCTTTGTAATGGCAAGCTGCGTCGTGCTTCAATTGAAGAAACGTGAATCAATGCTCCACGCCCTTCACGCTTGAGATGGGGTAGTGCTACCATCGCACCATGTACCTGCCCCATTAAGTTCACATCAATAATCCGCTTAAATTCTAGGGGTGTTGTTACCTCAAAAGCGGCGTAGAGTTCTACAGCAGCGTTATGTACCCACGTATCAAGCCGCCCGTAGACTTCGATGGCTTTATCTGCGATCGCTTTGACTTCATCAAATACTGTCACATCAGCGACGACTGCTGTTGCATCACCACCCATTTTCTGAATTTCTTCCACCAGAGACTGTAATCCAGGTTGACTGCGAGCGGCAACAACTACCTTTGCACCCCGACTGGCAAACTGAAGAGCCGCAACGCGACCAATACCGCTGGAAGCCCCCACTATGGCAACAACTTGCTGATTTATCGGTTTTAATTGCACTGTTCTTACTCCTGAAACTGAGACCTCACTATTCAGGTAAACAAGAGCAAGCGCGGCGCTCATCAGTCGTCAGGTGAATCAATTGTTAAACTCTTCTACGACTTTCGACTTTGACATACTCCCCAGCCTAAAGGCGATGCTGCAAGATATGAGTATATAATTCCAACTAAGGAATTAAGAAAATTCGGTTTTTGCAGCAACAGAAACTGAGTTTTTTATGCCCAATCCTGAATAATGAACAGATGCTCTAGCAATTGAATCCAAACAATGAGTATTTCTAGGCGGTTGCGGTTAATCGACTCATCAAATACTTTGAGCCGATTCAATTTTTATTCTTATTATTAAATTGCTCAATGGATAAAAAACAGCGAAATTTTACTGACAAGTGTCCGGATGAGAAAAATTCAGTAGAAACGCTGAAGTAGTTGCTTTTGTTTTTAAATTCTTCTCACAAATTGCCAATCCTTGAACCAAAGCATTTGGTTGTACCTCAATTTCTGCTTCTTCTAGAGTGTCTTACTTAGAAGTCGTCTTACCGCTAGAAGAAGCACTAGTACTAACACTTACAGTAAAAATACGCAGAAATTTGGTATACTAAATTTTCACTCTTACTGAAATATTGGAATTTAATGTTAAGTAGTTACTCCTTTCCCGCCAAAAGATTACCTAAACACATAGATGTAGATGTAGGTAGGGCTAAAGCCCACTACAACGCCAAGATGGTGGGCTTTAGCCCTACCTACAAAAATCGGTAATTTTAGAGCAGAAAAGGAGTAGTACTTCACTCGCAATATAGATTCTCATAAACGAGATAATCCTGAATACTTTGCGTTACACTGTCTACCTTTTTTTCTCCATACCAATAGATAAGTAACGATAAGCCGAAGGCAACAGTTATAATGATGGCTACTTTGCTAGTTGTACCTGAAGCTTTGTCTATAAGTGCTACTAAAACTAGCAAGACAAACGATAAAAAGAAGATTAAGCCAAAGATGGTAGCCATGCAGTCACCCTAAGAAAGTTGAATAATTATTCAAGAATGACTCTAAGTTAAGCTATTGAGATCGGGACTGCACGGTTTTAAAATGGGACAATAGTGAGTTTAATGAAAATTCTACATTTCTTATTACAATCGTGATGTCATATCATGTTTGGCTAATGACTTATAAATTAATTAACTTGTATTTGCGATACATCCGCTAAAGCGCAACTACAAACGTAGTATAAGTGTTTATCCGAACATGATGCTACTCCCATTGGCAAAGTTGTGATGGAGGTGTCATGCGAGGGGCACTGTAGCGATAAAATCCATTAACATTGAGTGAAGCATTGGAAAACAAAACCCAATGAATAGTACCGTCTATGCCGTCAGCACTACGGATAATATTGCCTTGACTCAGTGTTAAACGCCCTTCGGAGTCCCAATCTAGCTTAGATTTAGATATATTAGGTTCAGAATCGACAGCCCAGAGTAGCTCTAACGCTTTGCCCGCGATCGCGTTTTCATTAATTTCACCCCTGATACAAACAAAGCGATCTGAATGGGGATAGCCGTAGTAACCATCAACGCGATCGCCTAACTTACTAAAATTAAAACAGACTCCTGCCCCGTCTTGCCAATCTTTGGGGTCGGGTTGACTGCAAAACTGGTATTTACCATTTGCTAAAGTCGCAATTGCAATTTGACCTTGAGCGTTTTTGTTGGTTGATGCAAACGCTGATGGGGTTGTAAAATCTATTAAAGTACCTATAACTAGGGTTGAAAGCACCACACTCAACCTCAAAAGATGGTTTTTTGCCACCATGACCTGACCTCTTATTATATGGCGGGTCGTTTTGTGTAATGATTAATATCTCTGTGAGATAAGTAGGTGGACACAATGAAACATAACTATGTTGACTAACTGTACCCTAATTTAATTGTTATACAAATAGCGCAATCTGGAAGACCAACCATGCCAATTTGCTGCGCTAAAGGAGATATTAGGTAAAGTAAAGGTAACATATTTGAGAATTTTTCCTATACAAATAGTTAACTATGGAAGGAGAAAAATCCACTCCACAGGAAACAATGCTGCTGCAACCCGGTACGTTGTGGAACCGTGTCAAAGAACAGACTGACTGTGCGCTTGCTAAAGGAGCATTAGTGTCAATCCCTACAAATTATGAATTTGTCGAACAAGATGGTGTTCACTTCTTAGTGCGAGTTTTGTCTAACCTAGCTCGTAAAGATGCAGCCAAGAAAGAACAGCAGAAAAAAACGACACCCTCTGGCAAAGAGTTCAATCCCTTTCTTCCTTATGAGGAAGACTTATTTGTGAGCAATCTTTCCAAAACTCATGTTTGTATTTTGAACAAATACAACGTCGTTGACTATCACCTGCTTATCATTACCCGTGCTTTTGAAGAACAAGAAAGCTTACTGACCTTGGAAGATTTTGCAGCAATGTGGGCTTGTCTGGCTGAAATGGATGGTCTAGTGTTTTATAACGGTGGTAAGACCGCAGGTGCTAGCCAAAGACACAAGCACTTGCAATTGATTCCGCTTCCACTTACATCCTCTGAAACTCAGATACCCATTGCACCTTTGTTATTACACGCTCAGTTTCAAGGGTCTGTGGCAACTATAGGAAAATTTCCTTTTGCTAATGCCTTTGCACGATTGGATTTTAATGGGGCGGAATCTCCAATAACACGGGCTCAAACAACACTACAGTGTTACCATAGCTTATTACATAAAGTGGGTTTAGAAGATAGTGATGGAGTGAGGGAAAATAGACAACCCGGTCCTTACAATCTTTTAGTGACACGGCAGTGGATGTTCATTGTTCCGCGAAAACAAGAGAGCTTTGAGTCTATTGCTGTCAACTCACTGGGATTTGCTGGTTCCCTATTTGTACAGAATGACGAACAAATGCAGATCCTCAAAGATTACGGACCAATGACTATCCTTAAAAATGTTGCTGTTGAAACCAGTAGGTAAAGGATGAAGTATAAAGGCTAAAGGCTGAAAGTAACGGGCTTTTATTAAAAGCTTTATAAAGCTTTACAATGATAGCCTTAATTCTGCCGATGTATACTAGTACACCGTGACCGGAAGCTAAGGAATTACGATCGTTCACCTTTTTTCTTTGTGACGGTGATTGGCAGCTTGCGTTAACAAAGATTCTGCAAATGCGATCGCCTCTTGAGCGGACTTCCCACCAGCAAGCTGCGCCAGTTCTTCCCGGCGCTTGGTTAAGTTGTCCAAAGCGGTAACCCTTACCACAGTACGCTGTTCCGAGTTTCCGTTACTGGCTTTCTGACCCTTATCCATACTAATAATTTGTTTGGCTACTCGGAAATGACGGTCTGCCATTGCTGCTACTAGGGGCTGGTGTGTTACACACAAAACTTGATGGAAATTCCCGAGTTGGTATAACTTTTCTGCAATTGCTTGTGCAACTCGTCCGGAAACCCCAACATCAATTTCATCAAATACCAGTGTTGCCGCCGTGTCAACTTGAGAAAAACAAGCTTTCAATGCTAATAGAAAGCGACTCATTTCACCCCCAGAGGCTATCTGTGTTAAGGGTTGTAGCGGTTCTCCTGGGTTGGGACCGTCTATACTGTTCAAGGCTGTCCCAAGCGCTTTGCTGGAAGTCGCTAAGCTTTCTGTTAGTTTAATGTGTTGGCTGTCTATCTGAAGTTTCTCTGTTGTTATCCGACTCCATTCATCCAACTCCTGTAGAGCTGATTTAAACAACTGTCTGATATCTTCCGGGGCTTGCTCAATCAATATCTTGAGATGTTCTTGCAACAAGTAAACCTACCCATCCCACCCCTTTCACCGCCTACACCAATGTTAATCCAATGAAACAACGCTCTGATTCTGTAACAGACTTACTCATCCGCACTTACAAAGAAAAGAAGAAGTTCCTTGTCAAAGCAGAAATTGCTCCCGAAATTTACTTCTATCTGTTGAAAGAGTGCAGAAGCTTTCAGTAAATTTACTAGAATATTTGTATTTTAGTAATCAAAATAACACAACTTGTTCTATTGTTAAGTATACGTAAATTTTGAGCACTATTTAACCTTGTAACACTGTTTTTTATTCAAAAAGCTTTAATAATTTTTTAATTTTCATAGAAAATTTCATGCCAAAAAGTCTGTAACAAACCTCTAACAATGGTTTGATGGGGGTTATGGTGACAAACTGTTAACACTGATATAGCCAAGTTTGCTATCGGCTTTCTTTTGTAGAGAAAGGTGTTTTCCAATGTCATCAAGAACATTTAGAACTGAAAAAACTGATTTTTTACTCATGCGCTCGCCGCATCGTCACTCATCTCAATCAATCACCATCTATCCATTGATGATTGGAGCAACTGTAGCCATGTTAGTGGATATGACGCTGGCTACAAGTTTAGTTAGCTGTGCAACTTTTGGTATCGCAGTTTTTGGAACGGCTGCAATGGTATGGCTACGAGAACTCAATCATTTTTTCAATTGGCTAACTCACTTTAACCGCCGTTATAAAATTGCCACTGTTTTATTTACACTAGTGGGTGCTTTCTTCCTATTAGATGCGCTATCCACTCCGGCTTCTGCTCAGTTCTTTCAAAGTGCAGAAACTTGGATGACCGGGCAATTTACAGGTGCAGGTGAGGCAATTCCTTTAGTCTTTAACGTGCTGCGGGGCTTGTTCTTACTTTACTTAGGAATTTCCTTAGTCAAGGTCATCCAAGCAGCTCGTCAAGATGAAGATTGGCAGAATTTAGCCCGGACACCGATGATTATTCTGATTGCGGTAACAATGGGCGATATTTTGGCGAATTTGATTATCGGTGGCGGTGGCGGTGGCGTTGCTCAAGGATAGGAATGGAGCCGAATAAATCTAAATTCCGCACTGTAAATGCAACTCTGGGAAAACAACCAAATATTGGTCCCTTTCCCGCCGATCAACTCATTCCTTGGACAGTTATTTTTGGTATTTCCTATTTCTTATGTCACGGACTGTTGAAATTGAATTGGATTTGGACGTGCGCTGTAGCTGCTTGGGGAATATCGACTTGGTGGGTGCTTACAGGGTCAAAATCTTGGCGATTCTTAGCTAAGTTTGTGATGACTCCCAACTGGACAAGAGTGCGCGTACCATATCAACGAATGTTGCCATTGAATAATTGCAGCGTCCCGAAGAAAATCAAGAAAGTTAAAAGAAGCAGGAGGTGATAAATTTGGCTCCTAAAGTAAAAACAAAAGTTGGGAAAGCAACCGTTGATAACGGAGCAACAAAAGTTCGTTATTCACCTCTAGAAGATGCCTTTGCCTTAGTATCGATGTTGCAGATTAATCTTCAAGGTAGGCAAGTTGGTGCTTACGTGCTGCGGAAGGGATTGAACAACTTTATGATTCACTTTGGGTTTGAATGCAAAGGGATTCATGCCACATTGCGAACAGAAGAAATTGACCCAGTGTTTGACGCAATTGAATCAGGACTAAAAGATTTACCCGAAGGAGAACGTTTAACAATTCATCTTGGTTCTTTTACTTCAGATGCACAAAGGCAACAAGAACTACGCAATTTATCTGCAACTGCTCCTAACCAAGAATTGCAGTATCTCTTGATGGGAGAGCGATCGCGCATCCAGCAATTGACTCTTCAAGGGATTCGCAAGCCCAAAACATTGAGACTGTACTGTACATATACGGTTGAGCCGGACATGGCTGGTACAACTGACGCAATTGAAAAACTCTTGTCCCGTTTGGAACGTTCTTGGAAATCGTTCACGGGTGAAATCAACGAGATGCAATTTGTTCGGATTGAGCGCCTACTCTATACATCCTTTACTGATGGCTACCAACTATGGGAGCAATTACTCGCCAATAAAATGGGCTTAGATATTCGCCCTTTGTGTGCAGAGGAACTTTGGGCAATCCTGTGGCAGAGGTTCAACGACACACCACCACGGGACATCCCTCAACTGCTGGTTCTAGATGAAGACGGGCTGAGAGAAGAAGTGTACTCAGAAGTCCATCCCACCTCTTTATTAATGGAGAGCGAGTCATCAATTCCCGTAGCTGACCGACGCTGGGTACACATCAAAGGAAAATATATTGGCGCACTCACCTTTGTTGATAAACCTGGTGGGTGGACGGACAAAGAGCGCCAGCTGCGTTATCTGTGGGAAATCGTTTCACGGGAACGGGTTTACGACACCGAGATCTACGCACAACTGATGCGAGCGAACGAAACGCTAGTCAAATCCAATATGCAGCGTCTTACCAAGCAATCAAATACGTCGGCTCAAATCGCCAGTGACAAAAACTCGGTTGACGTTAAATCCCTGCTCGATATCAAAAAGTCAATCGCTGCTCAGGAAGAGTTGTACGAGGGAGCCGTTCCCATCCACACTGCTGTTGTGTTCTTAGTACATCGAAGAACCCGCGAGCAGCTCGATGAAGCTTGTCGATATCTACAATCAATGTTTTTGCGTCCAGCTTGGGTTGTGCGCGAAACCGAGTACCCTTGGCGAATTTGGTTGCAGACTTTCCCCATAACCTGGGAGCGCTTAATGACTGCTCCCTTCAATCGACGGCTGGTTTACCTGAGTGGTGAAGTCCCAGGATTAATGCCCCTGATGCGAACAAAAGCCGGAGATGATACAGGATTTGAACTCATTGCCGAAGAAGGCGGGACACCTACTTTCCTCAATCTTTATACACAGCACAAGAATCTGGGACTCTTCGGTACAACCCGGAGTGGTAAATCTGTGGTGGCGGCGGGAATTCTCACCCAAGCTTTAGCTCATGGAATGCCTGTCGTGGCGATGGACTATCCCAAACCAGATGGTACTAGCACGTTTACCGATTACACCCGCTTTATGGGGAAAGATGGGGCGTATTTCGACATCGGGCGGGAAAGTTCTAATTTGTTCGAGTTGCCTAATCTGCGATCGCTACCCCAAAAACTACAGCAGGAACGGTTTGAAGACTACAAGGATTTCTTAACAACAGCCCTGCAAGCAATGATTGTGGGAACAAAGCGCTCCGAAAGTAGTGCAACTTCACTGGTGATGACCGATACAGTACGGTCAATTTTAGCACTGGCAACTACAGCCTTTTTCAGCGACGATCAAATCCGCGATCGCTATGCAGCTGCATTTATCAATGGCTTTGGTTCGCCAGAATGGGCAGCAATGCCCACCCTAGTTGACTTCTTGAGCTTCTGTTCTCACGAACGACTGCGCTTGGACACAATCAGCGGAGATACCAAGGCTGGGCTAGAGCAAGTCAAATTGCGCTTGCGCTTCTGGCTTAACAGTCGGGTGGGTAAAGCAATCTCTCAACCGAGTACGTTTAAGAGTGATGCTAGGCTACTCGTCTTTGCGCTGCGTAATTTATCTAACGATGAAGATGCAGCCATTCTAAGTTTAAGTGCTTACTCAGCAGCGTTACGTCGGGCGTTGGCTGCTCCAGCAAGTGTGTTTTTTATCGATGAAAGTCCGATTCTCTTTGAATACGACTCAATCGCTGCCCTCGTAGGACGCTTGTGTGCCAACGGTGCTAAAGCTGGGATTCGGGTCATTTTATCAGCTCAAGACCCAGACACCATCGCGAAATCGACCGCTGGTGCCAAAATTTTCCAGAACTTGACCACTCGCCTGATTGGTCGGATTCAACCAACAGCAGTTGATAGTTTTGTCTCAATTCTCAAGTATCCCTCCCAAATCATTGGACGCAATGCCACAGAAAGTTTCTTTCCTAAAAAATCTGGGATTTATTCGCAATGGCTGTTGGATGATGCTGGGGTGTTTACATTTTGTCGTTACTACCCAGCCTTAAATCTCCTAGCCGCAGTAGCAAATAATCCCCACGAGCAAGCCCAAAGAACAGCAGCACTCACTCGTCATGCTGACAAATTTGTGGCACTCACTGAGTTTTCCAAACAGTTAGTGGAATCACTGTAACAAAGTTTGCCATCTACCTAAAAATTGGAGGATTTATGAAAACACGTCAGTGGAAAAAAGTTCTGTCTGGTACTGTTGTAGCGATCGCACTTCTGGGAACTACAAACGCTTCTACTCTTGCTATGACCGTTCCCTTTGTAGGCGATCACCCCCTAGCTCTGGTGTTTGAGCAATTTACTTCTCAACTTGGCTCTTTGCAAAATTATGTGTCGTCCATCCTCTCTGACAAGCTTGAACCCTTAACTGAGTCCTTAGGGGGAGATTTACAAACTGCCATAGATGAAGCGATAGGTGCATTGGGTTTACCCGACCCTACCATTGCAAGAGAAAAAGTTGAGGAAATCGCGGCTAGTACAGATGCTCCGGTTAACCCAGTTGAAACCGCTACTAACGAGGTGGATCGGCAAATCACCCGTGCAGCCAGCACTTCAACACTTAGTAAGGAAGGTCAAAAGCGAACCCAGCAAGAAGTTCAACGCACTCAACAATCCATTGAGCGAGTCCAGCAACAAGCAACGGCGGCTCAAGGCGAAGTTGTGACGCAGAACGTAATGAAGCAGATTGCTCAACAGAACGCCCAACAAGCAGCAATCCTGGGAGCAATACGGGCTGATGGACTGAAACAGCAACAGTCGCAAGATTTGGCGAATGTCAATTTGACTAATATCTCTCGCTCTGTTGATGGTCAGAACCAAGCCAAGCAACGGGAAACCGTGGGTCAAGGATTTCAAAACTACCGCACTGCTGCCAAAGCGAGGTTGTTCTAGAGGATTTTAGGGGATAAAAGGTACGCCGTCTATGTTGTTATTCCAATTGTTTAGTTCTGGATGGATGATTGCTCAAACATCAAAAGTGGGTGAAGCAGCTTCTCAAATCACTGAAGATGGGGCAGCAGCTAGTGCTGCAATTGCCGAATCTATGAACGGGCTTTGGGATGACGTACTAGGCGGCGGCTTGTATGGAGCGATCGCACAACTAGGTGTATTCTTTGGCGTTGGCACTCTATTGTTATTTGTTGTCCAGTGGGCGAAAGACATGGTAGACGGCGAGCACCCCAAGGCTTTCTCAGAACTGATTTGGCCCCTTGTGGTAGTCGTCCTCCTCAGCAATCAAGCACAACCTTTAGCAGCAGCAACTAGAGGTCTGCGTGAGATTATCAACCAAACCAATCAAACGCTGTTAACTTCTACTTCAGCTTCAATTCAACTCCAAGAAGCGTATCAGCAGGCGATGGCCGAGCTTGGTTCCCAGGATGCAGCGCGATCGCTTTTAACTCAGTGCGAATCCATTGCTGACCCCCAGCAACGCCGCGAATGCATGGAGAACGCCATTGCTCAGGCAAAACAAATTGCTGATAGTTCTCCCGATAGCGGTCAGGGGTGGTTTCCTGATTTTGGCATGAGTGAATTTTTCAGTACTAATGTACTTCAGTTGGCAGTGAGAGGTTGGCTAATTGCTTTTTCAATTGCCTTTCAATGGATAATTGAAATCTCCATGCTACTGACTGCTTTGATGGGACCATTAGCAGTGGGTGGATCGCTGCTCCCTGTAGGTCAAAAAGCAATTTTTGCTTGGCTAACAGGCTTTTTCAGTGTGGGTATGGCAAAGCTTTCATTTAATATTATTTCTGGACTTGTTGCCACCCTTGTTGTGAATGCTGGGGAGAATGACCCCATGGTTTTCGCCTTTGCCACTGGACTGCTTGCTCCGATTTTATCAATGGCGATCGCAGCAGGTGGAGGCATGGCAGTTTTTAATAGCTTATCCAGCATTGCCCGCTTTGGATTAAACAGCGTTCTCATCAGAATTTTACCTCAATTTAAATAACTAAACCAGCAAGAATTTGTGGCTGTTTCAAAAGATATTGACAATAATTCAGTTGACCAAAAGCGCCTCCGCTTTTTGAATCGTCAACAAACTAAATTTTCCACAGGAGATGCTTTAGCTTTATTTGCTGTAGGGACATTTGGATTACACGTTCTAACTTTTTTTGTATTGCTAATGCTGTATGGCTCCTACTCCTCACTCAGTAAGAAAGCACCACCCTCTCTCGTGCAATTAGAAACAGGTAAGTCAATTACAGTAGCTCCTTTGGGCAGTCTCGAACGCACACCCCAAGTCGTAACTCGGTTTGTGACGGACACGATGACTCTGATGATGAATTGGTCAGGAACTCTCACTCCCACCACGGTTGAAGAAGCAAATAACCCGAAAATAGATCCAGGGGTAGACATTCGTTCATTAGGTAATGGACGCGGTAAAGTAACAACTGGTGCGTGGCAAGCATCCAATGCTTTAAGCGAAGATTTCCGCAAAGATTTCTTAAAGTTGTTAGCTGATTTAACCCCTCAAGGCGTATTCAAAGGAACAACGCAAGTCGTGTTAGTTCCCCTATCCATTCAACCACCTATAAAAATTGCCGAAGGTAAATGGAAAGTCAAAATGGTTGCTAATTTAACTGTGTTTAACCGTGGTAATAATTTGGGTGAAGTCATTGCTTTTAATAAAGAAATATTTGTCCAAGCAGTAGAAGCACCAGATCCACCTACCACAATGACTGGACTAGCGGCTGTGATTTACCAAGTCCGGGCGAGTGGTTTAGAAATCTATGCAATTCGGGATTTACCAGAGGAGAATTTATAATGGAACAAGAGCTAAATAAAACGGCTAGCTTACTACCACCAGACGACCAGTTAGACTCAGATTGGGATGAAGCAAAACTGGCTCAATTGATTGGTTTTGATGATGATTTGAATACCCAAGAAGTAACAGACAAGTTAATTACAGAAGGGATTGATGGCAGTTTTTCAGAAGGTGAAAAAGCCGATTTATCATATAATTTGAATCGGAATGTTATTACTCAATCTGAACTATTTGATGACCCGCAAACTGGTAAAACCCAGCCGACTTTATCAGGAAATCCGTTGGCGAAATTTGGTGTAGTGGGGTTGGGATTGCTTGCAGTATTTGGTTCCAGTGCTATGTTTTTGAACACCATTATGAGGTCAAAACCTAAATCTGCTCCAAGTATGGTTACAGTGTCCAAACCTGAAGTAGAAAAGGCGGAAGTTGAAAGTCAGGAAGTTGAAACAGGTAAATTCAAGGCGCAATTAGCATTGGGGAGCCAATCTGAAAAAATTAAGTCAATTGAGCAGTTTAAGAGTCCTAAAACTACAGTTATTGAGAAACCAAAGAATAAACCATCTTCCTCTACTGTACCTGTAACTCGCTCGGTAGTAAACAAAAGTCAAACCGTACCACCTGTTCGCTATGTTTACGTTTCAAAACCACCTCAGCCAGTTCGACAACCACTACGTTTGCCTGTTCAACAATCAGTTCAACGACCTATTAGACAACCGATTCAACAACCTGTAAGACAAGCGCCAATTAGTTCTCCAATAGTGCGAGAAACACCAAAGTCTAACTCATCTGTGTCTAATTCAAAGCCAGTCGATCCATTCGAGCAATGGGTGGCAATGAGTCGTTTGGGGAGTTATGGTGGTACTGAAATGAGTGAAGTCACTGCATCTGCCTCAAAAGAAACTTTGCAGCAACCTTCAGTCAGTGCGATCGCTCAGGTAAAAAGTAGTCAAAAAACTTCAGATGAAGTCATAATCCCCCGTGCTACTCCAGTCAGATCTGCAAGTGATGGAGTAGTTGTATCTCAACAGCTACCAACTGAGGAGGAAGTAGTTGCACCTCAACAGCTACCGGTTGAGGAGGAAGTAGTTGTACCTCAACAGCTACCGACTGAGGAGGGAGTGGTTGTACCTCAACAGCTATCGACTGAGGAGGAAGTAGTTGCAGCTCGAGTTAATCCGGCGGAAGAAGCTGCTCTGCTTACGGGTGTACCTGTGAGACGGCTAACGGTAGGCAATCAAGCTCAAGGGAAGTTAACCACCCCAGTGATTTGGGCTGCTTCTAAAAGCAAGAGTGTTGTCACCAAGTCTGACCAGTCTACCGAGAAGTTTATTGTTCAACTGGCTGAAGCATTGACCGATGAAGAGGGCTTTGTGACCTTACCAGCTGGTACTACTATTGTTGCTCGGGTAGTTGATATTAATGAATCAGGACTTGCCCAACTGGAAGCGACGCAGGTTGTAATTGATGGTCAGGAGTATATCCTTCCATCTGGAGCGATTAGTATTCGTGGTACCGAGGGTCAGCCTTTAATTGCGTCAAAGTGGGGTAATAAAGGAGCGATCGCATCTCATGATGCCACAGCGTTTCTATTTGGCTCTCTTGCCAAGGTGGGCGAAGTGATGAATCGACCTGATGTTGAATCATCAACGAGTACAAGTGGTTTTAGCTTTAGTACTTCCACCACCACTCGTAGTTCCTCCCGAAATCTATTAGGTGCGGTATTAGAAGGAGGTTTTACACCTCTTACCAAGCAAATTTTGCAGCGTAACGAACGTAACCTTCAGGAAATGCTACAGCGCTCTGATGTTTGGTATGTCCGTGCTGGGAAAAATGTCCAGGTGTTTGTCAATCAATCGTTCGAGTTTTAAGTTATGGCAGTCCTATTTAATGTCTGGAATGAATTATAACCGCAGAGGCGCAGAGAACGCAGAGAAAGAGAGTACTAGAGACGAATGATTTCAGGACTGATTTAGGAGTGTAAAATGAAAACCTTGCGACGCATCACTTTAATTGCTTTGATATCAACTGGATTGACCAGTGTCTTCTCAGGTGGCAGTGTATTTGCCCAAGAAACTCCTAGTTCGGTGCGACGTGTTTCTGTCCCCGTAGCAACAGGGCAAAGTGCAGCTTCACCAATGCTGATTGAATTGTCTCCCGGATATGGAGTTAACATCAGTTTCATTTCCACGGGCGAGACAGTTGAAAAAGTGTGGTTAGACAATCCCTCCTTCGCTAGCTTAGATGTGGATGGTTGTTTATCAGGTTTGGGGCGAGAGTGCAAACAGAATGGAGCAACTGTTTTGCATCTGCGGCGGATTAACCCGGTAAATATGCCGGGACTCCCAAAGACAAATAGCACACTCCTGACTGTCGTTACTGCGGGTGCATCTGGGCGACGGGTGTATGTGTTCCGGGTGGCGATGGCGAGTAAAAACCCTCAATATCATACGGTCGAGGTCACACCCAAGGAAGCGCCCGTAGTTGTAGCAACTCATCCCCCACGTTTGACATCGGTTCTCACACAGTATCAGGATTGGCGGATTATGAGTCGCGGCTTAATTGTTGCTCAACAACAGCGCCTGATTCGACGTGATTCCCCATTGTGGAAGCGAATTGAAAATTTTTTGGTAAGCGTTAGGGCGGGTGAACCAATTGAAGTCGCAGCAAGAAAGAGTGGAATTTCTTTGCAGTTAGTCAAACGCCTCCAAGAACTAGGAAAAACAACACCTGTTCAATCTCCAGTGCAGACAACTTAAATCATTCAAATCAGTTAAATAATCGTCAAAGAAAAGGCAATGAAATTGCTAAGGAATTTTTACGGGCTTGGCACGGGCTTAAGTTTATCGTTGGTAATTTCTGGTGTTATTATGGGTGATTATAGTCAGCGCTCGCTCGCTTTCACTGAACCTAGTAGTTCAATTCCTACAATCGCTTGGCAAAACACCCAGCTACCAGATTGGAATCAAATTACTTTTTCATCTCTACCTGGTATCGCCGAATCAGGTTCTTTCTCTGCGCCCGAAGGTGTATCTGAGCAACTGGGATATGACCCTTCTCGCACTTGGGTTGCAGGACAAACGCCTGCTCAGTACATGAAACTGGGTGATTTTCAGGATAGTTTTAAACTTCAAGAGTTCAATCTTCAGTCCATTAGTGAAATTGTGGGATTGGATTTAAGTAAAATTAATCTTTCAGAGTTTGGAGTGATGCAGTTCCAAACTTTAGAAAGTTTAGTACAGGCGATTCCGGCTCTAAAAAATTTGCCCATCACTGAAGTCCAACCAATTTTTGATTTACTGTCTCAAGAACTAGCGACACAGTTTGACAGTACGCAGACAATCGGACAATTATTGCAGCAGTCTCCACATTTAGGTCAATTAGAGTTTGCTAATCTGCCAATGGACTCCTACAGTTTATATGCAATTCCAAGGTTGGATAATACGCCAATTGGGGCTTTTAAAGATTGGCAAGGGGTGACCATTGACAAAATTCCCGGTTTAGATAACGTGCCTTTTTCACAATTTCCCAATCCTGCTAACCCCGTAGGTGTAGAAGTGGGCATTGTTGATGTTGCTTTTGGCACCGATGAACAGCAGAAGGAGCGCACAATTTCTGGCAGCAACAAACAAGGATTTAATGTACCGTGTGAGAAAGATTGCGCCCACATAGAATTATCTGGCTCACCCTTAGTTTTAGGCAAGCAGTGGATTAGTGGAAAGTACCAATTGGTGCGCGGTGGTAAAGGGATTTTGGGAAGCGTAAATGGTGGTAAAGAACCAACCGGACGTCACCCCTTTGGTGATGCTTTCAAAGTCGTTGTATGGGATACCTCAGAAGTCGATGGTATGGTATCCCAAGCTTTATTCTTCCGTGCTTGTATGCGGAAAGGATTCGTAGATTTAGGGTGTACACCTTACTTTATTGGTCCGATTCCCTGGTTAACATATAAAGAAAAGGAAGCAATTTTTTTGGGGTTGGTGACGGGTGGTGTAAAGAACAATTCAATTTCTATCCCTACTGGTAAAAAGAGTAGTGGATTTAGTTTTAAGAATCCGGTAAACACAAGTGCTAAACCTCTTACTTTTTCAAGTTTAGGGAATTGCTCCAAACAACATCAAGGAGTAGTAATAGATGCTCTATTAAATGCACTTTCAGAGATAGAAGGCAATTACAACTCTGTGGGAGCATATGTATGTGATGGCGCGGGTAACTGTGGTCGTGGTTTGGGAACAAAGCAATTTATGTCCTATCGCCCGGATGTGCGATCGCTTATATCCAGTAAGCCTGGAGGTCAAGAATTTCTTGTTAAGGTAGATAAAGGTATGACGGTCAGTGGTGAGGAAATGATGATGTATTTTCCCCCCGCCGATCAACAAGCTTTATTTAAATCTGAGATAACGAACTTATTGGAAAAAGCCTCTCAACAGATTGACCCGATGACAGGGCAATTCTTTACTGGAAAGCGATTAATCGAACGAGCAGCACAAATGCATTTTGGAGGTGCAGGTATTCCCATTGATGCGGCGGTGAGTGATGTACATGGCAAATTTACAGTTAAGGGGTATGGCGAAAAAGCAGCTGCTAGCTACACGCAATTATTACAATCCAATGGATGTTTTTAGAGGTAGTAATGCAATTAATCTTGAAGTATTTTCCTAATATTAAATCTCCCAAACATCAAGCGATACTTGCGATTGGGTGTATGGCATTGTTCGTTGTTTCCGCTTTGTTGGTAAAGGCGACTTCATCAAAAAAAGGTGGGCGATCGCTAACTTGGACAGCTGCTAGTAACATTGCGCCTGCATCACTCATTGAAACAGCGTTACGACAGAACTCCACGGCAGGTGTTGAAGCCAAATCTATCAAAGTGCTACAAATCCCGTCTCACGGTGCAGGGAAATTATATATTTTTGATTTCCAGTCGCAGCAACTTTGTGGAGTGGGTGGGTGTATCTATCCAGTTTACCAAGAGTCGGGTAAGTTAGTTCTTTCGGTCATTGCTAACCCAAATTTACCCAAGGGTGAAGTTTTGATTCGAGCGGATGGCATGGAGCAAAAAGGATTTCCGTGCCTTGTAATTACCCAAAGTACATCAACACAAGGAATGGTATCGCGCTCTCAGTATTGCTATCAAGGTAAGGAATTTGTCAAATTTAACGAGGCTTTAACCAGAGTGGGTGAGAACTTTGTTTGGGGGGTAGGGAAGTCATGAAGACTCACGTTTCCACTCACTACCTGGTTCAAGTACCCGCGTCTTCATCCCAGTCTGCGACAGGACGGGTGGGCGAACAACTGACGAGTTTGCTCAAATCCCAATCCGGACTAATGCTTTTGGGTTGCTTGGTGGTAGTCGCAGTTCTGCAACTTTGGAGCACGGGGAGCGCTAAGAAAGGCAAGATTGCTACCAGTTATTGGGGTGGTGCTAAGGAAAAGCAAAAAGCTGCTTCAAAAGCTAAACAGCAAATGATAAAAGTGACACGTAATAACGTGGCGCTGTATGTGGGTACTCCACGAGAAATGCGCGATCGCTTGGATAATGAATGGCGCAAGGATGGATTAATGACAACACCAGCTTCCCCCAAATGGACAAAGCCCCTGCAATTGCTTAACGCTAGCCCCACATTATACATCCCAGATGCCCAGCGCGGAATTGCTGCTATTGGTGCAGCAGGTTCTGGTAAGACCTTCAGCGTCATTGACCCCCTCATCCGTTCTGCTTTTGACCAAGGCTTTCCCATGTGTCTGTATGACTTTAAATATCCGGCTCAAACCAAACGCGCCGTAGCCTATGCCATGAAGCGTGGCTACACGGTACGAGTGTTTGCACCGGGGTTTCCAGAGTCAGAAGTTTGCAATCCACTTGACTTAATCAAAGATGAAGAGGATGCGATCGCAGCTGGTCAAATGGCGATGGTGATTGCCCGTAACTTTGATAAAGGTGGAGGAAATAACAGTGGAGATAAGTTTTTCGAGGAAGCAGGAGACAGTTTGGTTGAGGGAATTTTGCTTGTCACCAAAGCAATTAAAACTCTTACTGGAGACGACAAATACTGCGATTTGATGATGGCGCAGGCGATTTTATCTTTACCCAATCTACCAGCGCGATTAGAAGCAGCTTCCAGGGACAAACTGAAAATTTGGACAACTCGACCTTTATCTCAGCTTATCAGCGTCAAGGACTCTGAGAAAACCGTCGCCAGTATCATCGGGACTGCTCAACGCATTTTTCAGAGGTTCCTCAAGAAAGACTTTGTTGGTGCATTCTGCGGTAAGACAACCCTCCCCCTGGATTTGGATGGCAAGCAACTCATCGTGTTTGGTTTAGACCGCAATAACCGGGACATTGTAGGACCGCTACTTGCAGCTATTTTGCACATGATTATCTCCCGGAATGTATCGCGGACGGTTCCCCGCAAAGACCCCCTGGTTGTAGCGCTGGATGAATTGCCGACTTTATATCTACCAGCACTCGTAAATTGGCTGAATGAAAACCGGGAAGATGGATTTTGTGGGATTTTAGGCTATCAGAATATCTCCCAGTTGGAGAAAGCTTACGGTAAAGAATTGGCGAGAGCTATTTTGGGAGGAACGGCAACAAAGTTTATTTTTAACCCCCAAGATCCAGAATCTGCCAAGCTGTTTTCTGAGTACCTGGGAGAGATGCAAGTTAATTTCAAATCTAAATCTAGAAGCACTGGCAAAGGTGGCACAACTCAAAGCTTAAATGACCAAAACCAGAAACGACACTTGCTAGAAGCGGCTGAGTTTGCCAAATTGGGGACTGGACGAGCAGTGATTATCAACCCAGCTTACACCCGTGGCAATGAAGCGTATGTTCCCTTGTTGCAATCAGTAAAAGTTCCCCAGGCGGATATTGCTCAAATGAATTGGAGTGAGGCGAAGTGGGAAATGATTCGGCAAAGATTAATTGCCAGTCATTCATCAAATGTGACTGATGAGGAGCGTTCCCGTCAATTTCAAGAGCGGCGCGATTTAGCTGAACAATTGTTTCCTGCACCAACAGTAATACCTGTCGAAGACGATTTAGCAGCAGTGTTTTAAATTTGTTAATTGGCACATAGCACATGAAAACATCTTTACTTTCACAACTAGCCGAATATCCCGAATGGCAAGAGCGCGTAAAACAAGCGATGCAGTTACCTCCTTTTGAAATGAATTACTCACCCTTGGTTACTGAAGTATTCGATCAGCAAGGGTTACTTGTAGGTGAGGTATTAGGAAGTATTGTTTATGAAGGTCAGCGAAATATAAATGAGCCAAGCAAATTTATCGCCTGGTTTTTTGATGGCAAGCTAGGAGTATTTTGCTGGGGGAATCAAGTCATTGTGAATCGATTGCACCTTTTGGCAACTGTGTACAAGAATGGAGATGAATTGTAATGTCCAGTGTTTTTACAACCTCTGCGGGTGAGTCTGCATCTTTTACCGAGCAGTATTTACGGCTGATTGAAGATTGGCTGCGGGAGTTTGTTGACAAAAATAAACAGCAGCAAGATGCAGAGAAAAAACCAGAAATCGAAATTACTGTTGGCGAGCGCCTTGTTTACGGTCAAGGAGTTAATGATTTAAGTCCTTCTTTACTCGAGCAGTTGGGTCAATTGCAGAATACTCCTGTTGGTGGTGTTGTAGAGAACGCCGTTTCAATACGAGTCAAGTTAGATGGTAAGATTGTCCTCGAATCTGATGAGTTAGGTAAGGTAATTACCAATTCATTTTATGAGCAATATCGTGACAAACAACAAGTTCAAAAAATTGAAACACAGCCCATTGCATTTGAATATCCTGATTGGGATAATCCTTTTGTAAATGAAGATAAATTACCAGCCCAATACAATCAAAGTGTGAATGTTAAATCTGAGCAGAATTTAGAAAAAGTTATACCTCAAAAACCAGATTCAGTAGTTACATATCCCACACCACCACAACCTGTTCAACAAACTTCTGTTGTTACTGAAGCTGGCGGGGCAAGAGTAAAGACTGCTCTTGAGACATTGCCTGATAGCAGTTTAAAACAGCTTTTAACTGCTCAACTGAACCAAATGTTGGAATTGCAACGCTCTCAAATACAAATTCAACAACGGCAGTTTGATGAGTTAATCAAAGCGCGGTTTACTGAACCTAAAAACACTAATTGGTGGCAGCAAGCAGCACGTTCTGTGGCGAATACTGCTCAAACAGCCTGGGCTTCCTTGGTTACGCGATCGCGTGATGTCAAAGCAGCAGTTGCAATTAAAACTTTGTTCGATACAAGCACACCACCAGGCACAACTGCTTATCACACTGCGGATTATACCATCGCCCGTTCTGGGAAAACTTATACCTTAAGCGATCGCTTGGGTAAGACATTAATGCAGTTTGACGCATCCCCAATTGGAGTGCGTGTCTCTCAGTCAACCCAGTTGGAGACACTAGTGCGTCAAGACCTCAAACAACTCCGTATTTCTTATTTGCGGGGTGAAGAACCTAGTGGGGCATTTGCTCCAGTGGGTAAGAAAGAGACAGAGTATTTTGCCAGAGTCAATGCAATTACCACAGCTTTAAGTCAATATGCTCAGAGGCAAGGAGGGAGCGTTCAAGTTGATGGTCAATTTTCCTACAGGTGGAAAGCCACTCCTGATGGCAAAGTGCGGATAGATGCTAAAGATGGGCGCGGTTCGCTGTTGCTCAAGGCGGAAGGGCAGATGAAAACTCGAATGAGTGAGCGAGACTTAGCTTACTTCGAGCAAATGTTGCCAGTTCTTCAACAATCCACTCCACAACGTCAAAGTCAACTCCTTCAAATACAATCTCAGAGGCAATCTCAAAAACAATTAGAAAGAGCGTGACATCTTGTAAAAGTGAAATATTGCAGACTCAGATTAAATCAATGAATGTACAAGAGCTAAAAGCACTAATTGCTGCTGGTGAAAGGGTAATTTCTGTTGTTGCACCTGTAAGGGAGAGACTAACAATCTTATCATTGCTACACAAAGAGCTTACACCTCAGTTAAAACTGCCAATGTACTTGTGGAATTTGGGGCAAGGACAACAATTTAAATCTGTTAACTATAACGAACATGATGAGCGTGTTGTAATAAGAGAAAGTTTTGAGTTTGGGGAGTGCGATCGAAGTACTCCTGGTCAACGTGCGTTCGCGCAGCGTGCGCGAAGCGCAATCGCAGCGTTGAAATTTGTGAGGGAGCTAACCCATACAGGAATCTTTGTCTTAGAAAATATACCAGCTTGTATGCGAGGTATTGACGGAGATGAATTGAAATCGCTGTTGATTAATACTTACTCAGAGTTAACAGCAACTGAATCTTCTAAGGTTTTGATTCTGCTTGTTACAGATGAAATTGAGTTACCAGCGACCTTGAGTGGGCTAATTGAAACTTTAGAGTTGCCTTTACCTACAAGTGATGAGATAGCTGAGTTGATTTCAGCTTACTTGCCAACTTTGACAGGTAAACCCCCAGATACACAAGAAGTTGCAGCGCTCACTACGGCGGCGGCTGGGTTAACCAAGGAAGATATAAAAGCTGGGTTAAAAAGGGCGCTCGCCGCCCAAAGTGACCCCTTGCAAAAAACCGACATAGTACGCTCTCTGCTGAACTATAAAATCAACCGCTTTGCATCATTTAATTTAAACTTTGTCCCAGAGCCGAATGTGTACGACTTTGGGGGTTTGGATAACTTGAGGCAGTTCATTCAAGATGCCAAACGCGATTTTGCCCCAGAAGCACGAGCCGCTAATATCCCACTGCCCAAGGGGTGTTTGCTAGTTGGACCACCGGGAACGGGTAAAACACTAGCGGCGAATGTCTCAGCGCGGGAATTGGGATTTCCTTTGGTTAGTGTAGACGCAGGAGCAGTGGCGGCGGGTGGGGCAACTTATTTAAAGCGGTTACTCACTCGTGTTGAAGCTTGCGCTCCCGTTCTGCTTTACTTTGACGAACTAGACAAGTTGTTTACTGCTAATACAATCTCAGGGGAAGATAGCAGCAGTCAACAAATTTTGGGGACTTTACTAACCTGGTTGCAAGATAAGCGTAGTGCTGTGTTTGTAGTAGCGACTCTCAATCGACTAGATGCACTACCTCCAGAGTTAACTCGTGTCGGTAGATTTGATGAAATTTTTTATGTTGGGTTTCCAACTGCCATTGAGCGCAAGCAGATTATTACACTCCACGCATCACGATTTGATGAGCGCTACCACTGCGTTGATAGCCCTTTAAGTGAAGCCGAATGGCGGATTTTGTTAGGTAAGACGGTTAACTGCACGGGAGCAGAGCTGGCTCGAATGGTAGAAAAAGCAGCTCGTAAATTATTCCACCAATCTCTACCAATTCAAATAGGGTTGCATGAACTTTTAGCCCAGAGAGAAGCGATGGTACCGCTTTATGTCCGCGACACTGATAGAATCTTAGCAATTGAAAATCGGGCTAGATATGTCGCCCAACCAGCCGCCAAAGAGGACACCAGCGTTTATGCCCCGCCTATCACTACATTTTGGGGTGAAAAAAGTGCAACTCTAGATTAGATCGCTCTGAAACAAAATTTTTAGAGACAATAACAAAAATTGCTATTTTTAGCTATTTAACCCTCTTTTGTCACTCTGGAAAGAGTATAATTAAGGACAAACGCTAGAATAGGTATCTGTGTTATGGTAGAGCCTCGTCAAGCAAGACCCACAGTCAATTTTATTGACGAGTACTGTCAAATTTATCAAAAACTATTTCCAGAAGTCAGAAGTTTTGAAGCTTTTAAGTACTTACATATGGGTATGATATCTGAAATCAAACGGAAAACTCTACCAGAAATAGCAAAAATTGTAGGATTAGACAATCATCAACCATTACATCATTTTTTAACAGAATCGCCTTGGGACGTAAAAGAATTGAGGCAACAGAGATTAGAGTTAATATTAAATATACTTCAAGGACGCCCAATAGTACTGATTATTGATGAAACAGGGGATAAGAAGAAAGGAAATACAACAGACTATGTGAAACGACAATACATTGGAAATTTAGGGAAAACAGAGAATGGGATTGTTGTGGTCACAGCATATGCAGTTTTATCTGGGATGACATTTCCGTTAATCTTTGAAGTCTATAAACCAAGAGAAAGACTAAAATCAGGAGAGCGATATTTAACCAAACCTGAAATTGCGGCAGAAATGATAAAAAAATTAAAATCAATGGGATTTAGATTTAATCTTGTCTTAGCGGATAGTCTCTATGGAGAAAGTGGTAAAAACTTTATTCAAGTCTTAGATGAAAGGCTGAGTAGACTTAAAGCTTCTAACTGACGGTTTCCTATGCATCGGTATATTGCCCTCAAAGCGAATTTTATATAGCAATCCGATTTGATTCATGAAATTATCTGCGTAGGCAGGCAATAGGCAATAGGAAAGAAGGGTGTAGAGGTGTACGGGGTTTTTTCAGATATCAAATATGAGTCTTATAGACTTTCTAAGTATTGAGAAGCGATATTCAAATTTTGCATGACAATACTTTTATTACTGTAATTTTCAGTTTGTTCATATATTACGAGAGCTTGTTGATAATGTTCAATAGCTTTCTTGTATTTTCGTAAATTCAAGTAGAGATTTCCTAAACAATTTAATGTTGAAGCTTCTCCACTTCTATCTTCAATTTTCTGAAAGCATACTAGAGCCTCAATATATTTTTCCTCAGCTTTTTGGTAATCTTTCATGATTACGTAGGCAGAACCTAGTTTCTGAAGAACAGTTCCTTCTTGAATTAGTTTATTGACAAGTATCCTATTTTGAACAATTTTAAGAGCTTTTTCATAATAAAATATTGAAGTTTGGCTAGATCCAACACGCAAATTTAAGTCGCCCACATTGCATAAAGAATCAATTAATTCACTGGAATTTTTAAGGTTTGAAGAATCTTCATCAATAGCTTTTTGATAACACTTAATAGCTGTTTGATATTCTTCCATTTTAAAATAAACATAGCCTAAGTGGTTTAGGGTATCTGCCAAAATATTTTCAGATACTCCTATAGATGTAGGTACTGAATTATTTAATAAAACGAATATTAGAAGATGCATTTCCACTAATGCTGGGTTTACGAGTGCAGGAAATACACTTATTGCTGCAAAATGTAACAGTAGAACAGCAAGATTTAACAGTAAAAATATACTTCTAAATAATGAGTGTTTCTCCCAAAATTTGTTCCAGTATTCTGACTTTAATTTATTCCAGTATCCTGATTTTTCTTTTATTTTTATAATAATTTCAAGTGCTTTTGTATGGTATTCTACAGCAGACTGATAATCACCTAAAATAGTATAAGTTTGTCCTAATTTATTTAAACAACTACATTCCCATTTCCATTTACTTTTGGTTTTATTATTATTTTTGCTTTGAATTATTGTAAGTGCTTTTTTATAACAATCGATGCCTTCTTCATATTTAAGCAAGCCTGTAAACAAATTTCCTAGTGTAATAAAATAATGATCGTCACCATTTATCTCTGAGTACTGCCATAACTTAGCATATAAAATACTTGCTCTTTGCTTATATCCCCAATTGATTAAAATTATATAGATACTTTGTAGAGATAGATTTGTTCTAGTATCAAGAAAAAGATCAAAAATCTTATTCGCTCTTTCCCAGTCTTGTACTTCGCATAATTTCTCGAATGCTTTAAGATATCCTTCTACTCTATTTATATTGTCTGTATGCAATATCTCTTGTTCTGCTAGCAATTCACCTTCTAAATGATATCTTGCTGCTCTATAGTAGGCATTACTTTCTCGCGAATTATTTTGCGGAAGGATATTAATTATATCTAGATCGAGATATTTAATCAGTAATAAAGATAAAGTGGAGGAATCCAAAAAGTATTTTTTTGATGAAAATCTGAAGAAAAGATGCTTTAAAGAAGCTAAAATCACAATCTTAAGAGTATTTAATTCTTCTCGAATAAATTTATTAAAATTTTTCCTTTTATTTAAGTTGGTATTTTGCTGTTTAAACAACTTATAAACTCTATAAACCCTGATCAGATATCTTTCTAAATAGGATTTAATGATAATACCTTCTTTTGGCAACAAATAATCCATTATTTTTACAATAAGACTATTGACGTAGACAATATAATGCTTGAGAACGAATTAGATTGTGTAGTCCCAAAAAGTTTGTTTTACGTATAGGATCATAAGTAATTTCTACTAATGCGCGGTCTTTTAATATATCTAAAGCTTGCTTAATCTCTTTTTCATCATAGTCACCTTCTAATTGAAATAACCAAGCAGTTTCTCTTTCAGGACGACGATAGACAGAAACTCTACAGAGCAATTCAAAAGCAACGTAAGCATTATTTTTTAGTCTTTCAAATGTTATCTTGAGCCTACTTTTAACTCGCATTATTAATTCTCTAGAATAGCTATCTAGATTCCAATTATCTTGTCCTGTATTGCATTTTGCAGCTTCTTCCAAGTTTTTCTCGACCTCTTCAATTTCAGAACCAAACCTTTCCCAATATCCGATAACACTACGATGAAAATCACTTTTAATTTCTCCTGCTATTACTAGTAGGGCAAGTGGGTGTCCCATGTAAGCTTTACCTATACGAGAAAGTAAATATTTTTCCTCTTCACCACAATCTAGTCCTTGTTTTTGAAAGAACTCCATCTGTTTTGTTGCTTCTAATCCTTTGAGAGTTTCGCAGCTAAAAAAATTGCGATAACGCTCTCCTACTTGTCTCAGTTGTAAGGGTAAATCCTGCGATGTCAGAATAAATCTACTTTGACAAGAATCAGCCGATAATATCTTTAAAAAAAACTTATTCCACCCCTCGTCAAGAAAATCGCCCCACCCCATATCTTCGTTACCAGTCAATATGTATTCAAGTGAGTCTATGAGAATTACGTAGGAGTTATGACATAGTTTATCAGCAAGAAGTGAAACTATATTTTCTAAATTGTGTTCTTGTACAGGTATGTTCTCTTCTAGTTTTCTCAACCATCCTTTTGCTACTTCAATAAAAGATTTATCTGAGCTTATTGAATCATAGTCAAAGGTATGGCGTAAGAAAGTATCTTGATTTAATCTTAGTTCATCGACTATTCTTTCAGCTAAAGCCGTTTTTCCAATACCAGTAATACCTAAGATCACAGCTATTCTACAAGAACCGTTAATAGACTTTAATAAGTCATCTGTTTCTTCTTCACGTCCGACCCATTCTTCTTGTCTATAAACATTAAAGTTAGGAGATGTAGGCTGACTTTTCTTATCGCTTGAAGTTGTATCACTTGCACTATTTTGTTGAGAATTTTTTCTCATAGTGCTACTGACAATAGCTCCTTCAAGCTCCAAAGCTAAATCTGCCAACTGCTGATGACGTTCATCCGCCTCATCTAGGAGCTCGCTTAATAGTCTTACAAACAGTACAAGGGTATTTTCTTTGGTATCGCAGCGATGCTTGTTAACCAGGAAAGCAATTAAATTATCTACCCTGCTAGTTCGGCTCTGGGCTTGGGGTAAGCTCCATTTACTAGAAGAACTTTTAGAAGACATCGAACCACCCCAAGAAGAAATACTCAAAGACCTAAAACTGGAGTTAGGCGCAGATTTAGTTGTACCCGTTTTCTTTGGGGTAGCCGAACAGGATTATGGTGTGCGCCCGCTTCTGGAAGCCTTATTTAAAGAAGCCCCCGAACCAGAAACCACAGCAGAACGTCGTTTAAAAGGACAACCAAGCAATACTCCTGTGGCACAAGTTCTCAAAACTTACTACACTCCCCAAGGTGGTAAGCTCTCTTTAGTAAGGGTTTGGCAGGGTAAGTTAACCGATGGAATTGTCCTCAATGGAGTTCGTGCAGGTGGTCTTTACCGCCTCATAGGACAACAACAGCAGCAGGTTAATGAAGCTTGTGCAGGTGATGTCGTTGCTATCAGCCGTTTAGAAGGTATTAAAACAGGAGATACAGTTTCTTCCGGGCAGTCTGTAACGGTATTACCCAAAGCAGCTCAACTAGAACCAGTTTATGCCCTCGCCATTACTCCCGAAAAGCGCAATGATGAAGTGAAGCTCAGCAGTGCTATTACTAAACTGCTGGAAGAAGACTGCTCTCTTGCTTGGGAACAACATGGCGATACCCATGAAGTGATTCTCTGGGGCCAAGGCGAGATTCATTTGCAAGTTGCACTAGACCGTTTGCGTCGCAAGTACAATCTACCAATGACCACCCACTTGCCACAGGTGCCTTACAAAGAAACTATCCGCAAACCAGCTACATCAGTTCACGGAAGGTACAAACACCAAAGTGGTGGACACGGGCAATTTGGTGATGTTTATCTAGACATTAACCCATTACCCCGTGGTGAAGGTTTTAACTTTAGGGAAACTATTGTTGGTGGTGTTGTTCCCAAACAATATATCCCTGGTGTGGAAATGGGCGTGCGTGAGTTTCTCGCACACGGTCCTTTGGGTTTCCCCTTAGTGGATGTGGGTGTCACTCTGACAAATGGTTCTTACCACTCGGTTGATAGTTCCGAACAAGCGTTTAAGCAAGCTGCACGTCTTGCTATGCAAACAGGAATACTTAAGTGCGAACCTACTCTCTTGGAACCTATTGTTCGTTTGGAAGTCACGACTCCTAATGAATTCACTGCTAAAGTACTACAGCTTTTAACTGGTAGGCGGGGACAGATTTTGGGCTACGAAGGCATCCACAACTGGCGAGGTTGGGATAATGTTGTGGCATTTTTACCGCAAGCTGAAATGCAAAACTTTATTGTGGAATTGCGATCGCTTACTCTTGGTGTTGGTTTTTTCCACTGGGAATACGACCATCTTCAAGAAGTTCCCGAGCGATTAGCCGAACGCATTGTTACCTCTAGTAATGGCAATGGAGGTAATGGTAAATAGTTTTTAACCGCAGATGCACCCAGATATTTTTTATTTTATTTGCGTGTTTCTGCGGTTGCAATTTTAGATTTGATTGACATCCTCCCCACGCCTAAAGGCGGGGGATTCTAAACATCACTGTTTAGGCTTTCTGCTTCTACGAGTCGGCTTACTTGGAGGAGTCACCTCAACGCCAGTCGCCTCAACGGGGGAGACCCCCGCACGGCGCAGGCTCTCCAAGCAGAGGTCATTCTCATCCACAGACGTTGACGTCCCCGTGTGCCCCACGGAGCGGAGACCAATCTCAAGTATGTTCAGTGCCGCGTTGCGATCTCGGTCTAGAACGGTTCCGCAATAGGGGCAACAATGAGTCCTTGTAGAGAGTGTTTTTTGGACTTTCTTGCCACATTTTGAGCAGTTTTGAGAAGTATTGTGTGGTGGCACAGCGACTGTTACCACTCCAAACACTCTCCCATAGTACTCAACCCATTGACGAAACAATGACCATGAGGCGTCACTGATTGATTTAGCTAGGTGGTGGTTCTTGACCATATTTTTCACCTTCAAATCCTCATACGCCACGACCTCGTTAGATATCACTACGCACCTTGCCGTCTTAATAGCAAAGTCTTTACGCTGACGACTGACTTTGAGGTGTTTCCTAGCTAGTTTATTCTTAGCCTTAATCCTATTTTTTGAACCTTTCTTCTTTCTGGAAAGTTGACGTTGTAGCCGTTTTATGGCTTTTTCCGCTTGACGAAGATGACGGGGATTTTCTATTGTATTCCCCTTGCTATCAGTATAGAAATGAGTTAATCCTACATCCAAACCGATATTGGTTTGTGTTGGTTCCCGTTTCTCTAATCATTGAGAGTCTATACAGAACTGCACGTAGTACCCATCTGCACGACGAACAACGCGGACACGTTTAATTTGTTTCAACTCGTAGAAGTGTAGGTCACGGCTTCCCCACATCTTAAAGGTTCCTGCTTTGAAACCGTCCGAGAATGTGACATATCTCCGCTCATCTGACAATTTCCAGCCACTAGACTTGTACTCAACTGTCCCATGTGTTTGTTCGCCCTTGAATTGGGGGTATCCCTTTTTCCCCGACTTCTTTTTCTTGCAGTTGTCGTAGAACCGTGCAATTGCCCTCCACGCACGTTCCGCAGAAGCTTGACGTGCCATTGAGTTCAACTTATCAACCTAAGGATACTCTGGATTTGCAGCTAATACCGCACAGTACGCTGACAACTCGTATCGCCCAATGTTCTTGTTATCCATCCAGTACCGAACACAAGCATTGCGGACAAATCTAGCAGTCCTAATTGCCTCATCTAGCTTTTGATATTGCTCGGTTTGTCCTTCTAGCTTGGCTTCGAGTACTAGCACAAGCCGACCTCTCCTGCTGTTTGTTTACGTCAAATGCCTTGAGGTAAACTAGAATAACATAGTTCTCAACATGAGAAAATGTTTTGAGATATCACTACCAAAGTTAAAACCGCCTCCGCCTACATCCCCATGCCTAAAATCAGGGGCTTTGGCTTGTTCTTCGGTAACTAGCTGTTCTTGAAAGGCATATTCTTGATTCAAAAAACCCTGCACGATTTCAGTTGAGGTCTGAGAATTTTGCCAACTTGTGAATCTTTCATACAATCCCGTACCGTGCAGTGAAACCAGAAGTGTTACATACTGACCCAGACAAAGAGCTAGTTTTTTTGCATCCGACCAAATACCTATATGTACTTGGGTTGGAAGTTCGGTAAATTTATAAGGGTGTCCGGTTTGCGGATTAAGCGTTGGTGCTTGTTCCCATAATAGCCAGCCGATATCATGTTGTTCTGCACCCAAGCAAACTTCGGCTCTGGGGGCAAAATGAGTGAAGTGTTCATTACCCCAAGCTTCCGCCAATTGTCCTGAAAGCCAAGCGTGCTTTGGTTGCGTGATGCAGATGAGTCCCTGGTTTGTCAAACGATGTAACATCGACGAAAAACAGAATGCAGTGTTATAAAGGTTGTGCTCTTTATTTTGAATCGAAAATACACAAAAAATATATTTTGTCAAGATTATTAACCAAAAGCTTCCTAAATCTTGCACTAGTGACTTCTAACACTCACTTATTTGCTGGATTCTACCTGGACGCTACGAGATTGGAAATGTATAAAGAATCAATTAAACTTCTAACTATTTTGTGATTCGCTTATGGTCAAGCGACTATTATTGCTATCTAGCCTTGCTATTGGTGGTGCTAGTGCTGTCATTTTCTTCTTCTGGTACCAAGCAACCCAACTGCCTGATTGGTATTCAAATTCACAAACCCAAGAGGTAAGCCCATCGACAACTGCAAATGCTGCTCCCCCAATTGACCAAAAAAAGCAGATAGAACAAGCACAAAAGCAACAAGCACAAAAGCAAGTTTTGCATAAAATTTCAGATCGTCTTAAAAGTTCAAAAGCTAAAAGTGAGGTGCAATTAGATGCGGCAGAGGTGAATGCGCTTATTGATTCAGGTATTGCTCAAACAACTGATAAAAGTCGTCTCGCCCAGGCGGTCGTAAGTACAAAAACTCAAATAGAAAATGGTAAAATCTCTGCTGGTGCAGTGATTGATTTAAGAGCGATTCCTTTCAACGAGTTGCAAAAGGGAGAACAAATAGCAATTTCCAAACTACTATTGGCTGTACCGATATTGAAATATCATCCTGTGTATGTGGAGGTTGAAGGAAAACCAGCTATTCGCAACAAACAAGTCAGCTTGGATGAAACAACTCGCATCAAGCTTGGTAATATTAGCTTTTCTCTCTCCGACCTCTCTCAACGTTTTGGATTTTCTGAAGAACGCTTGAACCAACAAGTTGCTAAGAAATTGGAAAATCTTCCCGTGAACGTAGATGAGGTTGAAGTTGTGGGCGATCGCTTGGTTGTTCGCGGTTCGGCAGGAGGTAAAAAAGGTTAAAAACTAGCTAATCAGGTGTCGAACATTTAATTTGCATATTGCCGAGAAACAGAAATTCTGTGGGGTGGGCATCTTGCCCGCCCGACTTGTGCATTGTCTTACAGTAGTTTTCACCTAAAGGAACCACACCATATGTAAGGGCGCAAGGTCGCCGCGCCCCTACGACTGTGGTCTATTTACCTGAAAATGGCTGTAAGCAAAGGATTAATGACTGACGACGGTTAACATAATTACAGCCAAAGACATTAACAGTTGTTAGTCTCTTTTAATCATCAATCTTAATTAGTGACTGGATATATTTCATACAATTCAGAAGCAATAGTTTGGTATTTAATGATGCCATTTTGGACAACAAAGGAGTCCGTTCCAAAATAGGACTTGCCCTTTTCTGCTTGAGGTTGAAAGTTCCAAATAATATAGATAACTTCTCCTTCAATGACAGCAGGCTCTATTTTGTTCTCACCACTATCAAATAACTTAAAAAGATTGGCAAAAACATTACGTATTCCAAAAGTTCCCCGAACCGTTGAATTATTTAAAATCATTATGGATTCTTCTGAATAGTGTTCCATAATGGCATTTAGGTCTCTTGCATCCCATGCGTCAATGTGTTCTTGCCACACCCTTTGGGTTTCTGCTACTTCGTCTATGCTTGTCATTATACGAGCCCTCCAATTGCCCGTAGTAGTTTGCCTAACGATTCAATAGATGAAATATCAGCGATTTCAGGAAAAAGTAGGAGCAGCGCTTATTGCACTACCCCCCAGAAAATAGCGGAAGACAACTACTTACACTTATTGGTTAGAAAAGTGTAGATAGTTTAGGCGTTATATTCTGCCTGTATTTTGATGGACGGATTGTTATCAAACACCTTAACGAAACTGATTCTGATGTTTTCGTTGTAGTACCAGGCATTTTTCGCAGAATTCCTGAGCTTATGTGCTCGTTCTCCAGGATCGCCACCTGTAATTAACTCAAGGTCTTGCCCGTTGAGTGTAAGCTTCTTCAACACACTTGAATTGCCTGTGGTTTCAGATGGATCGTGCAGGATTGCTATGAAGAAAAAGTCTTCTTTGGGCTGATAGTTGTCATGTTTACGCTCTACAGTAATCTGGCGTGTTGAACCAGTTTTGCTGTGCGTAATCAGTACCTCACGATATTCACTGTTAGCCAGGTCATCGTTATCGTATATAACTGAGTCCTTGGGTTCAGAAGCACGGCTGACACCATCATCCAAGTACATAGTGTATTGACCAGTTGCACCAGGATAGATGTTTAGCGTTATGGGATTGGGCAGACCTTTGCTGTTAAGCTCTCCCACATACTGTTCAACCTCTATAGTGGGTACGATCGCACCTGCTCGCACGTAGATAGGAACGATAAAGGGAATGTGTTTGGGGTCGCTACTCAGACTTGCATTAAAACCGCGTATGGTAGTTCCACCATCGACAGGAGCATCAAGGGGCTGCTTGTTATCTTTAAAAGAATACCAGTTGCTACCAGTTGGCAAATAAACATCGCGTTTGCCGTAGCCGTTCTCAGCTGACTGCGGATTTAAAACTGGGGCGACGAGGATATCGTGGCGGACAAAGAACTGGTCGTCAAGGAAGGCGATTTTGTCGTTGTAGAGTGCCTTGTCTTGTGGGTCGTTGAGAAACATGGGGCGGCAGATGGGCAACCCATCAAAGGTGTTCTCAAACATGGCGTCATAGAAGACCTGGAGGAGCCGATACCGTAATTCAATGTAATACTTGCACGCAGGTATAACCGCACGGTACAAATCTTGCGGTTCTGGCAGTTGACCACCACGATGTTCCTTGAACCATTCTTCGTACATGAAGATTTCTTGGAACTCTTTGCGCCCCTTACGCATATAGTGGTTGCGGAACCAGGGTAAGAAAGCTCCAGCAGCAGTCCAGCGGATAAACAGTTCAGGGCCGACCCAATGTTGCTCGTCGTTTTCTTGTTCAAAACCGCCAATATCTTGTCCGCAGATGGTGACACCGGTCATGCCAAGTGACATCACTTGGGACACGTTCATTTTTAAAAAGTCCCAGGTCGAAGAGTTGTCCCCTGTCCACAATGCGGCAAAGCGATGTGCGCCTGTGAAACTGCCGCGTCCGACGATGAAGTTACGATCTTTACGGCGCTGTCCTGGTTTATCTGACTGCTCTGAGTAAACAAGGTTGTTAAGACCGTAGTAAGTAGCTTTGTGGAGATTGTAAGAGTACAAATTCCATACCTTAATCGCTGGCGTCAGTTTGGGTTCTTCTCCCACAATAGAATCGTCAGTTACCAACAATCGGAAGGGGAAGCCCCGCATATCACCACGACGGGAACGGATAGCAGGTGTTGTCATGTCCTGCCAAACCATTTCCAGTCCCATATCAAAGAGGTATTGATATTGCTTACCCCACCAATTACGCACTTCTTCCCGTCCTAAATCGGGGTAATGACCGGGTGTACCCATTTCCTGTCCTGTAATTCGGTCATTTCCGTAATAAACTTCCCCAATATAAGGATTGCCCGTATTGGCATTGTGTTCTGGGTCGTGTGCGAAGTAAACGCTCTGTTGCCCTGGTGGATCAAAATTCTGGTAGCTGTAACCTCTGTTCAGGTCTTCAGGGTTGCTCAGATTGAGATCTCCGAAGAAGCGCCGATCGCGTACAAAATAGCCCTTTTCCACACCTTCGATGTAGGATTTGTAGTACGATTTCTGGTTGCTGCTAATAATTGGGGTAATGTTCGTACTGCACTTCACACCTTGAGCTTTTAAAGTGGCAAACATGCCTTTGGGATCGGGGAACTTCTGTGTATTAATGGTGAAGGTGTGATAGTTATCCTGTACGTCTACATCCACGTGAAGACCATCAAGGGGAATTTGGTATTCACGATGCTTGCGAACAGTCCATTCCAGAGCACCCCGGTCTTCATACCCATAACATCCTTGGTGATATCCCAAAGCCCATCGGGGTTTTAGCCGCGAGCGTCCAACAATATCTGTAAAGCTGTCGATCAGCTCCGCAGGAGTGTCTGCCATGAAGAAATAATAGTCAAGGTCGCCGAAGCGAGTACCGACCAGATAGGAGCTGGAGTTTTGGTAGCCAATATCCATCAGGATTTGACCGCGATTGTCAACGTATATGCCAGTAACGCAATTTTTTTCTGGAACGCCGTTAAATTCAATGAAGAACGGTTCTGAGTGGTAAAGCGGTTCCCGTCCGTCTAGGGGTCCGTAGTTATAGACCTGTCGGTACCGCATATTGTCGAAATTGAAATAGTTGAGTTGCCCGCTGTTACGGCACAGTGACTTACCACCTTGTTCGCCAAAGCCAATATATTTGGCTGGTGCGGGTTTGTTAACAGACTGGATAATAGCGTAATCGTCATTCCCGTTGGGAGTGTAAAGTATTCCAGGTATTGATGTCTCCCAGATTTTAAAGTTGCTGCCATCAGGTTCGCAATTGATCACGCGGATCTGGAATGGATCTGTAGTAATTATGACCTGCATGACAGATTCTTTATTCTGCTGCTTTCTGGTGGTTAGCAGGCAGCCATAACCACCTTTGTCCTCGTATTCGATATAAAACTCTTCATCTCCCTGCTGTGCGTTTCTCTGTAACTGCTCGAAGGTGTTTTGGACTAACGCACGAGAGTTGTTACTGGTGTAATCTTCCTTGCGTTTTTTGGGGTTGAAACGAACCCGGAAGGTATCATTTTGGACGAACTGAAGGAGCATGGCAGTCGTATTGCCATCGCTCTTTTGAAATTCAAGTATCAGTGTTTGCTCTTTGTCTAGGTATTGATAAGAAATGGCTTTCTTGAGGCTTTCCCAGCTTTTGATGTCTTTGAAATATTCTTCAACGGTCACGAACTTGTAGACATCAGACAGAATTGGCCCTGACATATAGTAAACCTCTGGTGATATTTAAGGAATCTTTGTGCAAGACTAATTGAGGTAGAGCTACCTTTACTGCCTACCCAGGACTCTCAAGATTAATTTGTGCAATCTTTTACAGCCAAGGACAAAGGCTGTGTTTGGTATTAGCGATCGCCACGTCAAAATTTAATTGGCAATCTCCCTCAATGAAGTTGTTAAGTTTAAGCTAACGGGTGATATTCTACTGCCATCCAAATGCAATCTGTATCTGCGTAATATTGATGCCAAGGATAAATGCACTTGCCATCTTCTTCAACCTGACAAAATGGAACAGAAGTTGTGAAGCCGGGACTCATCAACATATCTTCATAGAGAGTGCCATAATCTTGAGCTTTGAACTTCTGCATTCTGCCAGTACCGAATATCTGTGTGTGGATTTCGATAAACTCATGCTCGTTGTGTATGAAACAATTGGTCTGTGAGGGTGCAAACCATAAGTTGAGTTTAACGACAAACCTTTGCTTTTGACTCGGCGTGTTTGCTTGCCTGGTCATGAAATACGGGTCAATCTCTACAATACCCGCGTCATCTTGTGGCGATTTCCATAGAGGTGTATTCTTGGGGTAGGACAGTTCGCTGGGATCGCCACTACTGTCAGAATCTTCAATCGTGTCGCCCAATAGGAACCAACCCTCTTCCAAAAGAATATTCCCGATATTGATGGTGTCAAAGACCTCAATCAATATCAGTGCTTCAGCCTTCTCAATGGTTATATCTTTTAAGATAGTTGAGGAGAAAGCTGGAATAATATTTCTCACGGGCTGACCAACAACAACATCCCACATATGGGGGTTGACTACAATAGTTTCGTTGTTGATATAATAATTTCTCACATTTTCTACGTATTTCGCACTTATGTGCGAACCGGAAAAGTTTAATTGCTTTTCCACGTTATATGCCAGAGTGCTTGTCATGGTTTACTTTTTTTCTGTTTGACAAAATCTGTTTACCGCAAACAAAGCCGTTGAAGGCACTTATTTATTGTTTGAATACAAACTGTCGGTGGCTCTAGTCCACTTAAGCTAATTGATGACAGGCTTTAACGGTTATTACTTTAACCTTACTTCATCAAGTTATTATATTCTTAAAGCAAATGCAAGGAAATTTAGGACAGTTAAGACAGTTAAGTGAACATTTAATATTGTTTTAATAACTGTGTAACTGCTAAATATCACAAAATGGTTCAGTTAAGGCTAAAACTTTTTGTCAATTTTTTAACTATCAAACAGGTAGTTCAACTGAATTTGAATATTTGTACTTGAGCCTGCAACTAGAACAGCAGCATCGTTAAATTTGGGTGGACCTGTACGAATAACTGGATTTCCAGAAAACCCAAAGCCTTCAACCGGAATTCCCAGAACATTACGGTTCGCTTTGTTATCGCTGTTGGTATCGTGAAGAACGGCAACAGCATAACTACCTGAGTGCAAATTCTCAAAGGTAACGAACAATGACTTTGCTGTAATTGCCACACACCGAGTTTGTAAAGCATTGCTAGCGTTACTGGGGAACCCTTTCCCACTGCGAAATAGACTTAAGCAAACTTGTCCTTGCTGGTTTTTGAGTCCATTAATCTCAACGGTTAATTGACTGTTTTGCCCAGGTTGGGCAAAGGATGGAACTGCCATGCTTGTAAGCACTGCAAAGGCTAATAAGGGGCTAGTTAAAAATTTCGGATTCCTGATAGCTTGGCTTACCTGGATTTCTTTTCGATTAAGGATGGTATGCACGGTGTATCTCCATATGTAATTATAATTTCATCTATTGAACGCTCAGTAGGTTGAAGTTTTCGTTAGATTATGACCACGACAGGATTTCTCATGTCTTCTATTGAACGCTCAGTAGGTAACAAATCAAGAAAATTACTAGATTTGAATTCCTTCTAGCAAAACACGAATCAGCTCGTTAAGTATCTCCTTCTTATAAGCAGTAGACTCGGACGAATAGACATGAGAAGTGCTTTCCAATAAAGAAAGTAAAAAGCCGACAAGCAGTTGGGGCTGGACATCTCGAATTTGATGATTTGCTTGAGCAGCAATCAAGGGTTTCCCTATAGGTTCAAAAATAGATCGACGAACTGCTTGTGATAAACGCTCCTTGGCTTCCTCACTCAAGGAAGGCATATCCACTTGCATCATGCTGTGAAATTTGATAGGAGGTTGGTAGAGAAACCAATCAACAACTGCTAAAAGTTGCGATCGCAATTCTTCCCCGGCTCGTCCTAAGGCGTTTTCTAGACCAACTTGATGTCGCTCGAACATCCGCTCTCTGACAGATACGAATAGTTCTTCTTTACTTGGAAAATGATAGTAAAGAGATGCTTGACGCATTCCTACGGCTTTGGCAATGTCACGCATGGTCACCGCAGTATACCCGCGATCCCGAAATAGCGATTCTGCCGTATCTAGAATGCGATCGCGCCCATCTGTTTGCTTCCCTGAAATTGGAGTTGGAGAATCAGAAACCACCTTCCTACCGAACGCTTAATAGGTATTATGGCAAACTTTGGAGTATTGTGTCAAAAAAATTATGAAGGATGAGGGGTAAAGGATGAAAAATTTCTCGCTCTACAAAGAGGGATCGAAGCCCCTCAACTTATTGATAGAAGAGAAAAAGCTTTCCAGTCCAATTTCAATCCCTTGGATTTACAGCAGATTGTAACGCCGAGGAGGTACAGATTGTTGTAAGGGAGAACGGTTGTTCTCCCCTACGGTTGTACTTCATCCTTTATCCTTCACACTTTATCCTTTAGCAAACAGCTTCCCGAGTTGATTCAGCGTCAATTGGTTTAATTAGGTAAAGCCGCAACAGATGCCAAACGATCGCGAGTAACAGAGGTAACTTTTGGAAGAACTTGATAATTTGCGGGCGATTGCTGCGATCGATTAACGCTATCTTGAAAGTAATATCAGAGCACTGCTCCAGTCGCTCGAAAAACTCTGGATGATTCGTATTTAAAATCAAAGGAAATGCCCGTGCTGCAGTTTCATTCGTCTTTTCGATAACTTGGACATTATACTCGTAAGGATTAATGCCAACAGACCGATAAAAAGCTGCGCGTTCAAGCACTGTCAGAGTGTGGGTAGCAAATACAGACAACAGGAAGAAACGCACCCACAAACGAGATTTCCAATTATTCCACAGTTTAGGTTGGGAACGCAGGAGTGCTTTGAAGAAGTCCCCATGTCGATTTTCATCCTGACACCAACTCTCAAAGTAACGGAAGAGAGGATAAAATCGCTTATCTGGACGTGATTCCAAGTGACGGTACATCAGAATGTAACGCCAGTAACCAATTTTTTCAGATAAGTAGACAGTGTAGATAACCCACTCTGGTGGGAAAAAGGTATAAGTTCGATTTTTTGTCAGATACCGCAAATCCAGTGAAAGATTGAAATCTGACATTGCCTTATTGAGAAATCCTGCATGGCGTGCTTCATCCCGCGCCAGAAAATGAAACGCCTCTGCCAAGAGAGGATTTTTGTCTTTGAGTCTGCGAGATAACTCTTTGAACAAAAGAAATCCGGAAAACTCAGAGGTGCAGGAACGTTCCAAAAACTCAATAAAAGAACGGCGTGTTTCACCATCAATGTGTTCCCAACTCTTTTCAAACTCAGCATCACGCACAAAGTGATGGCGGTTATAGTCAGCCCGCAGTTCTTCCACAACAGCTCTCAACTCTGGCTCATGCGCTGAAATATCCATCTGCGCTACAGCCTCAAAGTCAGTGGTGTAAAACCGAGGCGTTAATAATGTTTCCTTTACGGGCGCTTTAACACCGGGCTGAAGCAACTCAGGCTCGAGGGTGTGAAGAGACTTAGCCATGAGACAATTTAATTAAGTTATCATTTTAAAGATATCTAATCATAATTTCTTATAAAAATCCAGAAAAAGTAAAATTATTTAAAGTAATTTTCAAAAAATATTTTTACGACTCGTCTTTTTACTAGCTCAAAACTGTACTGAAGATTAGGGACAAGCATCAGCGAATTGGACTATGCTGATTGCTTAAGAGCCATCGCTAGTTAAAGGTCAGAAAAATGGTAGTTTTCTAAAAAGCCGAAAAATGTAGTAAGAATTCTGTATGAAAGTGTAAATACAATCATTTTCACCTTAGCTATGCCCTTAAATGAGTTAGAGCAAAATCCGAGAGGGCGACCGTTCCTCGATAGAAACTTTCAGAGTGCAAATTTTACTGGTGCAGATATTCAAGGGGAAGATTTTCCAGACCCACCTTTTTTTGTACCTTTTTTAACCTGTTGAACTTGCGTTACTATAGGTTTGATTTAGGTATGTGAGTATTCCTATTCCAGTGCATCCAAAGTCTATAACTGGAGTGGAAGTATAAATTAGTTTGATTTCAATATGTAAGTATTGATATGGGAGCGCTTTGTTCTTTTTAACCTAAGGAGTATTATTAAATGTACGAGAAATTCGGTCCTGTTGTCAATCACTCTACAGGGGAAGTTGAGTTTAAACTCTTTTTCCCAGATAGCTCAAAAGATATTTTACAGTACGGTCGAGGTGGTCTTCCCAAGATTAAAGAAATCTATATTCCCGGTACTTTTAATGATAGTGGATGGAACGAGAAAAAAGCTCCACAGATGTCAAGAGAAAACCATCCCAGTGGTTTTCTCTATACCTATTCCACAACTGTAGAACCAGGATTTTATCAGTACAAGTTTTATGTCAAGTTTGAAAATGGCAGCGAGCGCTGGGTAAACGATCCCTGTACCCGGTATGTTTCGCACTCAAACGGTAACGATTACTCTGGCTTTGTTGTTGGTGGCAACTTGGTTAATGCTGTTCAAGCTATCGCCGATCGCATCTCCCCGCAAGACCTCATCATTTACGAAATGATGATTGATGATTTTACGCAAAAACTAAGTGGAGATCGGAATCAGAAAAATCAGCTCGATCTTGTTAGAGACAAAATAGATTATCTAGTGGATCTGGGCGTAACAGCTCTAAAAATATTACCCTGGATAGCTGTCCCCAGTACGGGGTTCAACTGGGGATATGAGCCATTTCTATTCTTTGCTATTGACGAAAGATTAACAAATCGTCAAAATCTGACTCCAGAAAAAAATCTGGACAGACTTTACAGTCTAAAACTCCTAATTGATGCTTTACACGAAAAAGGCATTCAAGTGATTATGGATGGTGTTTTTAATCATGGGAGAAAAGAGTTTCCTTATCTGCAGTTATACCAGGATAAACAAGATTGCCCTTACATTGGCCAATTTGAAGAGGCTGCATTTTTTGAAGACTTTGATTTTATTAATGGATGCACTCGGCAGTTTATTTTTGATGTATGTAAGTATTGGATCGAAAATTATCAAATAGATGGTATTCGCTTTGACTATGTGAAAGGTTACTTTCGCCGTGCAGGTGACGATCCTGGTATCACTACTCTGATAGGTTCTCTTAACCGCTTCTTAGACGACACCGGACGCAAAAACTTCTCTCTCATCCTTGAAAATCTTACTGATAACCGATATCAAGCTGTAGATGATACTAACCGTATCAATGCGACAGGTACTTGGTTTGACCCTTTGATGTATCAAGCATTTAATTCAGGGAAAAATGGACGTATTGAACCCTCTATCATGCGGGCGTTAAATACGAATAAAGACTTTGCTTCCGGTAAGGGACCTGTTACATATATTGAAAACCACGACCACGGCACACTGGTAAATAAGGTAGGCGGTGATTTTGTTGGTGTAGATCGCAACGCACATTGGTTCAGAACGCAGCCTTACGCTATAGCTTTGTTTACAGTACCCGGTGCGGTGATGATTCACAATGGACAAGAATTTGGTGATGAATATTATATGCCTAATTCAGGTGAAGGTCGAGTAATACCCAGACCCCTAAATTGGAAACGATTAGATGACTTTGCCGGAAAAACTCTTTACAATTTCTATAAAAAACTGATTAAAATCCGTAAGGATTTTCCAGGGCTTCGTACCCCTTTCTTCCATCCCGATAATTACAACGAGGGCTTCAGGCGTTTTGATCGAGATGGTTTTGGTGTTGATACCGATCGCCAGATTATCATTTACCACCGGTGGGGAACAGGTAAAGATAGAAGTAACGAGCGATTTATTATAGTGCTCAACTGTTCGCCGACCAAGCACTTTGTTGACGTTCCCTTCCCATTCAATGGCACTTGGAAAGATCTGCTGAGTGATGATAGCTTTCAGGTGACAGATTTTTGGCGCAAGGGGCAGGATGTCGATAGCCATTATGGTCGTATATTCTATGCCAAAGGTTAACTACTCCCGCGGCTGTATCCCACCTCTTTGCAATTAAGTCGAATACTGGTTTGTAGTAGCGTGCTTGGGAAAGCAGGTACGCGCTTCAAATCCAACCCACATTCTCCAGTTAAATATCAATCATTTTCAGGGTTCCCTCTGCGTTCTCTAAACCTGATGCAGTTTATTAAATATCGTCCCCCGCCAACTTCTGCAACGCTAATAACCCAGCGCCATAAGCAGGTTCATGACGAGGAAAAATCACCCTTGCTGTTGGAAACATAGTACGAATCGAACGCGCAAATTTCTCACGAATCTTAGATTTTCCCTTCCACACACTTCCCGTTGTCACCACCTCAAAAAGTTCTTTGGGACTAAAAATCGCATCAATCACTGTACCGGTTGCTGTAATCAACTCCTTCACAGCATCATCAATGATTCTATTGGCTGCTTCATCTCCACAAGCTGCGGTACTATCAACAAGAGGTGCCAAAGCAGCTATCTCTTTAACACTCCATCCTCTGCGATATACAACTTCTATCAAATCTTCTATACTTGCCAGATTAAGATTTTGCTTAAAAACTTCTATAAGACTCGTAGACATTTCACGTCCATCATGTGCTTTTAATGCTGCTTGCATCCCAGCTACAGCAATTTTATAAGCACTTCCTTCATCACCTAAAATATACCCCCAGCCACCTACTCGCTTGATATCTCCTTGGTGGTTACGCCCAAAAACTATAGAACCAGTTCCAGCGGCTACCACAATGCCGACGGGATAACCCACTCCCCCCACCAAAGCAACCAATGCATCATTACAAATCACAATATTCGTTGCTTGTAAATTCCAAGTAATAGGAAGCAACCTGCTATTTTGTAATTCTTTTACTAAACCTTTGACAACTTCGAGATCCTCGGAACGACCTATACCTGCTAATCCCAAGCAAATTGCTTTGACTTGAATGTCATCTATAAACCCCAGGGCTTCAACTGCTGCACCATAAATTGCAGATTGAATAGATTCCAGTGCGGCTTCGATACCTATGCTTTGATAGTTAGATGCACCTGAATCACCGCGACTTATAACTTTCCCTGTACCATCCATCAAAACGCAAACGGTCTTGCTTCCACCGCCATCGATTCCTAAAACATAGTTCATAACATCATTTTGTTGCAATTTTGCGGTTTATATTATGAAAAGTTAAACCCGAGCAATCTATTTTTTTAACCAGCCGCTTTAAAAATTTGTTGTGCGGTCAAGTTTAAATCTGGAAATGTTCGCGACTGGATGCGGTCATCGCCGCGAAACTTAGTAACCCGATATTCGCCTTCCTGTAGAGAAAAAACCGAGATAGTTGGTTGTTTGGGGTCACCAATAAACTCCCTACCACCTAAAGCTAGGTAGTCTACCATCCAATATTCAGGAATTCCCATTATTTCATAGTCAGCATATTTTTTGAGATAGTCATCTCGCCAATTGGTACCAACTATTTCAATCGCTAATACTATTGATGCAGCCTGAGTAATTATTGATTCTTGCTCCCAAATCGGTTCATTGACAAGATTAGAATCATCTAAGAGCAACACGTCTGGTAAGTAACCTGATTGATTGTCTGATGGTTTAACTATGACAGTTTTCGGTATGAAATGAGGTAGATTTAATCGGTCAACTTCTACATTTAATTTTTTGACTAAAAACCCAATAACTTTTTCATGTCCTCCTTTTGGTAAAGGCATTTCAACAATTACTCCATCATGTAGTTCATAACGCCATTCCGAATTTTCCGGATACCAAGCAATAAATTCATCAAAGGTTACTAGTTTAGTTTTAGGGAAAGCTTGAGTCATGGTTATTGCCTCAACGCTATATATGGACTCCTTAATCTTAGCCCACAATTACTAAAATTTATTATTGACGATACATACTTGCTTATGTAATTATGCAGTTCCGTTATATTTGACGGGAGCGATCTCCACTGGTAAAAAATGAAAGATGCAAATTTTTCTTCGCTGACTGAAATTCTTGCTATATAAAAGTTACAGAATGTGCATTTTAGGAGTTTAACGATTAGTCTCTTCCTGCAAAGGAATCAAAAATAGAGTTATCATGCCAGGAATTGTCAACAAACAGACTAAGACAAAAAATAATGGGTACCCAACTTTTGCCTGAATATAACCGCTCACTAACCCTGGTAGCATCATACCCAAAGCCATAATACCTGTAGATATAGCAAAATGAGACGTTTTATACTCGCCTTTAGAAATGTACATCAAATAAACGCTAAAAGCCGTGAATCCAAAACCATAACCCAATTGTTCCAAGGAAACTAAGGCATAAACAAGTGGTTGTGCTGGTTTAGCATAAGCCATATAGACATAAAATAGATCGGGGAGGTTTAATGCCAAAGCCATTGGTAACAGACATTTTCTCAGCCCGTATTGAGAAATAGACAAACCACCTAGAATTCCTCCCACGATTAAGGAAAGCACCCCAAAGGTACCGTAGACTAAACCCACAGTTGATGTTGATAGCCCTAAACCTCCAGCATCCGGTTTATCTAATAAAAACAACTGAGCTAATTTGAGCAACATTGCTTCACCCAATCTGTAAAGCAATATAAATGCCAAGATAGCTGTAATCTTTTCTTGCCTAAAATAAGATATTATTATTTTCAAAAAAGGTAATTTTGGCTTTTCTACTTGTGCCTGTTGCTCGCGTTCTGATTCAGGAAAAGGTAGAAGAATCCGATGAAAAATAAATAATATTGCTAAAATCAAAGCAGCTAAGCCTATAGTAATAGTCCAGCTTAAAGAAATATTATTGAGATACCTTTCTTCAACAGTTCCTGCAAAAAATACTAAAAATCCCGAACCAAAAATAAGAGCAATCCGATAAAAAAGCGAGCGAATTCCGACAAAAAACGCTTGTTGACCCGGATTTAAAGCCAGTAAATAGAAACCATCTGTTGCAATGTCATAAGTGGCTGAAATAAATGCTCCTACAGTTAAGGCTCCTAAAGAAATTACAAAAAAGTCTGGAAGTTGTAAAGAAAATGCTATTAAACCCAGGCAACAGAACATGGCAAATTGCGTAGCCAGCAGCCACGTTCGTTTTGTCGAATAAATATCAACAATTGGTCCCCAAAACATTTTGATAACCCAGGGGAAATAAAGCAAACTCGTCCAAAAGGATATCTGAATATTATTTACACCTAGGTTTTTGTAAAAAATGACAGACACCGTATTGATGATGACGTAAGGAATGCCAGAGGCAAAATATAAGGTAGGAATGAAAGCCCAAGGCGAAGGGGACTTTGTTGTACTTATCATTTTTCTAACAGCCAATGGGACACCAATAGGAAATATTATCTGTAATCCGCCCCTCAGAAACGCGCATTCCTACACCCCCAGAAATCAATTGGTCATGACCGTTATTGTACAGCCATGCTCCCCAAACTGCTGTCATCGACTGTTGGGCAATTTCTATATAAGGAAGCTCTAATAACTCTTGGTAAACATAATCTTGTTCTGTATACCAAGGATCGTTACTATGGCTGCGAACAGCGATATCTCCCGCACGAACCGCAAATCCTCCTTCACCTTCCCTTCCCAAAATAGGTTTGGCAAAGAACGAGTTGCCTATGTTTTCTGGAGCCATCGACGTTTTAGGGAAATAGTTAAAAATTGTTTCAGCATCTTTACCACTAAACAAATCCAATCCCAAATCTGTAATTAGGGCAAATATGCTCTTGGGTTGCAGCGCAAAAGCAGAAGCAAAGTTAACAATAACAATTTTTTTCTCTAAGATAAGTTGCTCCAAAGCAGGCCACAGTTTTTGACCCTTATCATCAGTATCGTGAATCGCCCATTCAATGGGGTACCACATAAACAATATGTCAATAGGTTTCCCCGTTCTGGAGTCAAACAAGTATTTACCATCTTTGATTCGGAGAAACTCTAGTGGTAGGACAGTACTTTTATGATGGAAGTGTCTGCTCAACCATCGCATAGTTCCTAAATCTTCAGCATTATTTAATGCTGTAAAAGCAACACGACATTCAGCGAGCCTTTTGTTTAAAATAAATGATGCTCTTTGTATATGTTGATTGAGAGTGAGACTTAATATATCTTGAGCTTTAACCACTGGTTCTTTCAAGCCAAAATATTGGGCTACTTTGCCATTTCCCTCAGTACATTCAAACCAAAAGCTAGGAGTTTGAGGATTCGTTTCTATAACCTTTTTTACTCCCGTTTCTTCATTCCAGCACCAATCAAGGCGCATACAAAATGGCGCTAGGGCATCAGACTTAACTACCTTAATAGCATCCTTAGGAAAACCATAGTAAAGTAAAGTTTCTTCATCCAACTTGCGGACAATTGACCAAGCCTGCATCAAAACGCTACCAACCAACTCAGATGCGTGCTTAATTTCTTCTATAGTTCGTGGTGAAACTTTTTGGCAGTAATACAAAGCATAGGGTGTTTCTTGGTCGGTCAGAGGTATGCCCGTTCCTTCCTCAATAGGACACACGTTGTACCAACCCATTTTCATGGACTGAAACAATCTCTTTCGTTGCGGACTATTAAAAATATCCAGATTCATGATTTGAGTTCCCTAACCAAGCCCACTACCACCGCGACCAAAACTGCCAAAACCGCCACGACCTACACGGGATGGGGAATGGGTTGAACTACCTTTGTTACCGTTACTCCTGAATTTAGACCCATAGCCTCCGTAATATCCCCGGCGACTACCACCACTACCAGAGCGATCGCATTCGTAGGATTGTGTTGTTTGCGAATTGTTACAATTTGAATAATTTGCTTCTGGAACTCGGGTGCAAGAAGCAAGTAAGGATACTGACATACCAATGACAGTAAATTGAAGTAAACTAGGTTTTAGTTTCATGAGAATTACAGGCGTTATTTAGTAATTGATATGACTACAAAGGTGATACGGTAAATTTCGTTTATTGTTGAATAAATAAACCGCTAAGACGCGAAGAGCGCAAAGAAAGAGTTAAGAAGAGAGAATGATACGTTTTATACCTTCCCTAAAAATGGGAACATTAAAGTTAATGAGAAGGGCAAGAGGATGCTTGGTCATTTTTAGGTAAGAAATGACTTTAGCCTCGTGATTGGGAGCTAACTTTTCTACAGCTTTCAATTCAACAATCAGAACATTACCAACCAGAGAATCTAATTCGCCCTCGCCAACTGGATAACCTTTATAATTCACTGCTACTGGAGGTTTAGATTTGTAAGGTATGCTCTGTATCCGAGATTCCAGTTCTAAAGCTTTGTGATACACCGACTCAAGAAACCCAGGTTCCAAGATGCGATGTACCTCAATCGCCGCTCCAATCGCCCTATAAGCAAATCGCTCCACCTCCTCATCTACTTGTCTCATTCTTCTTTCCTCTTCCTTCGCGTTCTTTGCGCCTTCGTGGTTCATTTCCTCTTTCACTCCTTAAGCCTGTGGCAAAATTTATAAAAGTCGTTCCAAAGTTAGTTTTCCCAGCATGACCGCAACAAACACCAACCTCCCCAGTCTTTACGAACCCTTCTCCACTGAAGCCAAGTGGCAAAAATTTTGGGAAGAAAACCAATTTTACAAAGCCGATCCCAACCAAGGTAGTGAATCTTACTGCATCGTTATACCGCCTCCCAACGTTACAGGCAGCCTGCACATGGGTCATGCCTTTGAGAATTCACTGATTGACACCCTCGTGCGCTATCAGCGGATGAAGGGATTTAATGCCCTTTATTTACCCGGAACTGACCACGCCAGTATCGCCGTGCAAACAATTCTGGAAAAGCAACTCAAGGCAGAGGGCAAAACTCGCTACGACTTGGGACGCGAAAAATTTCTGGAACGTGCTTGGCAGTGGAAAGCAGAATCTGGGGGAACGATTGTTAATCAGTTGCGGCGTTTGGGTGTATCGGTAGATTGGACTCGGGAAAGATTTACCTTAGATGAAGGTTTATCCAAAGCTGTTGTACACGCTTTTACCAGCCTCTACCAAGAAGAACTTATTTATCGCGGTAAGTATTTAGTCAACTGGTGTCCGGCAACACAATCAGCAGTGTCGGATTTGGAGGTGGAATCAAAAGAGGTGGATGGTCACCTGTGGCACTTCCGTTATCCCCTGACAGATGGTTCTGGGTATGTAGAAGTTGCAACGACTCGTCCGGAAACCATGTTGGGTGATACTGCTGTGGCAGTCAATCCTAATGACGATCGCTACAAGCATTTGATTGGCAAAACTCTAACTCTGCCAATTATGAATCGGGAAATTCCCATCATTGGTGATGAATTGGTCGATCCGACTTTTGGAACCGGTTGTGTGAAGGTAACTCCCGCTCACGACCTTAATGACTTTGAAATGGGTCAGCGTCACAATCTGCCGTTTATTAACATTATGAATAAGGACGGCTCTCTCAACGAAAATGCTGGCCCGTTCCAAGGTCAAGACCGCTTTGTTGCCAGGAAAAATGTCGTTTCGCGCCTGGAAACTGACGGGGTATTGGTAAAAGTTGAGGATTACAAGCATTCTGTTCCTTATAGCGAGCGCGGTAAAGTTCCCGTTGAACCCCTCCTCTCAACTCAGTGGTTTGTTAAAATTCGCCCGATGGCAGATAGGGCGTTAGACTTCCTCGACCAGAAAAATTCTCCTGAGTTCGTTCCCCAACGTTGGACAAAGGTCTATCGTGACTGGTTGGTGAAACTGAAAGATTGGTGTATTTCCCGTCAACTTTGGTGGGGACACCAAATTCCTGCTTGGTATGCCACTAGTGAAACTGGAGGAGAAATCACTGACAACACGCCGTTTGTAGTGGCAAAGTCAGAAGCAGAAGCACGGGAAAAGTTAATAGCACAATTCGGTGAAGATGTCAATATAGAACAAGACCCAGATGTGCTGGATACCTGGTTTTCTTCTGGTCTCTGGCCTTTCTCTACTTTAGGTTGGCCGGAGCAAACTCAAGATCTAAGGACTTACTATCCCACCACTACCTTGGTAACAGGTTTTGACATTATCTTTTTCTGGGTTGTATGGCATTTTCTCACCGTGGATGTCACGCTCTATAGTGTATCCATCGTTGTTAATCAGAAAAATGATTGGCTTGAGGTCATAGCGTAACATTGTTGACAACTCTTGTGCTGTCATTTGAAATGACCCATCGCCAACTAGTAGGATAGATCGTCGTTGGGGAGCTGCAATTGCACAACCAAGCACCGCTCCTACTGAGTAGCCTATCGAACCCCAAAGTAATTGCCCTATGAAGGAGGAGCTTTTTGGCAAAGGAATTACTGCGCCTCCAAACAAACAAGTTCCAGTTTCGGCGACAACAATATCATCTTCTTTCAGGAATTGAGCAAATCTATACCAAAAACGCTGTTGGGTAATTGCTGCTGTTGAGTTGGGCTGGAAAAGTGAGGTGAAACCAGCATCCAAATTCTCTTTCTTGGGTTTTATGTCGAGGGTTTCGGGATTGCGCTTCAGCAATCGCTTGCTTAAAGCAGGTAAAAAATCTTGCATTGCTACATTATTGTACAAGGCATGCTTAATCTTGAGATACTGCCCATGGACTTCAATAGTTCGACTGGAATCGAGTTGGGCGGAAAACTTCCCGGTGTTAAAATCCGTCATCAAGACACCGATACTCAACACGCAATCTGCTTCTTCGATACGTCTTCGCACATAGTCATCACTAAGAGCACCGTTATATATGCCAATGAATTGGGGGTGAGTTTCTTCAATCAGCCCTTTCCCCATAGTCATAGTGGCATAAGGGTATGCAGTCGTAGCAAGAAGCGATCTCAATTCCCCCTGTAGCCCGTAGCGATCGACCCCCACATCAGCAAGAATGACTGGTTTTGAAGCCTTATTCAGCATAGTTACACAGGCTTCAACAGCCTCCGCCAAAGTCGCTTTATCACTTTGAAACACAGGAGGCGTAAATGGTTCTGACGGTGCAGCCACTTCAGTTGAAGCAACGTCCATCGCTAGGGAGATATAAACAGGTAACTTTTTGAGAAGGCATTCACCCAAAACTCTATCGATTTCTGCTGTTGCGTTTTCGACTGTCAAATAAGCTTGAGCCACCGTTACCTTCTCATACATTCGGGCAAATATGGAAAAATCGCCAGTGCCAAAGGTATGGTGAACTAGCGCTCGTTGTGATTGAATTTTAGTGACAGGAGCTCCAGTAATCGCCACTACAGGAACGTGTTCGGCGTAAGCCCCAGCAATCCCATTAATAGCGCTGAGTTCACCAACACCAAAAGTGGTGATAATCGCTGCAATGCCATTAATTCGACCATAACCATCAGTGGCGTAGGATGCATTAAGTTCGTTGCAAGTTGTCACCAACTCAATGCCTTTGAGGTCAACAATATGGTCGAGAAATTCCATATTGTAATCTCCAGCAACACCGAAGATATGCTTAACGCCAATTTGTGTAAGACGAAGCAGTAGATAGTCACCAATAGTAAAGTTTGCCATTGTTTTATCCCAAGTTGCCTTTATACATCTCGCTCTTTATCCCAAATCTTCCCAGCCCAGCCATCAATTGATATAGCAATCCTATTTGAAATCTAAACAAGGGGGACAAGGGAGACAAGGGGGACAAGGAAGAGGTGTTTGTAACTTCTGCACGGACTGCTATATCTTTAAACGCGATTTCGTATTAGTCTCTTGTTTAAGCGATCGCTTATGAGTATAGGGAATAACTGTCCAACTTACCCTATATGTGCCAACAAACTCTTTATTGCTAGTTGCGCTCTCGAACGTAGACTAATTATTTGATGTGTATACTAATCTTAATATCATGTGATTAATTACGCCGTTTTATCTACTCAAAAGCAGATATTTTACGTAAGATTGATTATTCCATTAGACAGAGGTTGTATCGAGAAATTCATTACGAAAAAAGATATCTACTGTAGAGCCGATCTCTTAGCGCTTAGTTAGTCTTAGTTATGGCAGAAAACGTAGACTCCTCAAAACTCTCTGCAAAATCGAGTCATTGATACTGTGGACTAAAGTCCACAGTATCAATGACTTTTAGCTTTTGCTTGTGCTTAAAATTAGACTCTTGAACTACAAATGACTCTTGAGAGCGAACGAATTTAATTCCCCGTTCCATGCATTGAGCTTTCACCTCTCGAAATTGAGAGCGAACTTCACCAGCTTGCTCTCGAAGCATTTGAGATTTTGCCCTAATTTCAGTAGCTTGCTTTCTTAGCGCCGCTGCCATTATTTTAGTTTTATTCACCTCATTATTGGTCAGTCTACAATTGCCTGCAGCGCTTATCAAAGGTTTAATAGAATTGGATTGTTCTTTTTGCCCTAACTCTGAAGGTTTGACTGTTGAATTATAAATATTGCTAAGCAGTGTTGCTAAAGTCTCTCCGAGCGGCTTTTTAGTTGACAAAATTGCTTTAACTAATTCTTTAGCCTCATCAAGTGGTAGCCACGGTGAATTTAGTGCAGCACACAAATTCTCATTTGTATCACGCAACTCTTGCTCTATCTCTTGCAGTTCCAACTCCTTATAGTAAAGCAGCAGCTTGAGAGTTTCTACTTGCTCGCACAAAAGTTCTACTGTCTCTTCAATTTCCGACCTTTCACCTGAATTAATGTTTAGTGATTCTATAAATTGACTACCTTTCTGTTTTGTATTGTCGAGTTGAGCAACTGTCTGGCTGGATTGAGTGATTTTAATGATAATTTTTTCTAAAATTCTTAGATTATCAAATAATATGGTAAGGTCTACGGTCTTCCCAGGAGCATTATCGTGTAATCTTAGCGATAAATCTTCTAGAGATGTTGAGTTGGTATCGCCATTTAAATAGTCCATGCATTCGGTAGTAAGATTCTCTAATTATTGTACTGACTTACCAATAAAAAGCTCAAAATCTTTTCGGTATGCACATCTGAGAATAATAAAAAATTTTAGGAAACACTTTGGGTCTCCATCGCTTCTTCTAGGATACTGTGACCTCCGCTTTTAACCTACCTGTTTATCCGTTCTACTTTTCCCGAACCATTTGCACCTCCAACAATGTAAACACTGGGCATACCAGGGAGTTTATACTGCCGGTTGCTAACGTTCTATCAGCGATTGTCTCGCAACCATCAACTACTAAGAGCGATCGCTCTCTCATTATTATATTTTACCAACAATATGCCCTCCCTTACTTCTATCGAAAGTTAGAGCTATTGTCATTATCATGAAGCAAACCGAGTCACAACAATGAAAATCAACCAACTTTCAGTCATCCAAAAACCTGCTCAACTGTCAAATCCAGTTTTGAACAAAGGACTAACACCACTATATTTATCAAAAATCACGTTACTGCCATAATATTTTTCCCTGCTCCCCGCTTTGCACAGGTAGATTTACCTTACAATTAAGCTAAATGTTAAAGAAAAGTAGGAAAAAGCTAATGAAATTGCAAGAATTGCAAAAACTTGCATTGCAATTACCAATTGATAAGCGTTGGCAATTGGTACAAACCTTACTCGAATCATTAAAGCAAGAAACTTATTCGGTGGAAAAGAAAAGGAATTTATCTCGATTGCGAGGTATTGCCAAAAGTAGACCAGTATCAAGCAATGAAGATATTGCAACAGATTATGTTACTTATCTCACCGAAAAATATCAGTGATAAAAGCCTTAATTGATACAAATATAATCCTTGATTTCCTACAAGACAGACAACCTTTTGTAGAAGATGCGTTGAGAGTTTTTGAGAAAGTTGACACTGGTGAGGTTGAAGGGTTTATAGCAGCAACAACCATCACCAATATTTATTATATTGTTCGCAGAGCCGCAGGTTTGCAAGCTGCTAAAGATGCGATCGCTCAAATATTAACTGATTTACCCATTTGTACAGTTAACAGAAGTGTATTGGAGCCAGCAATTTCAGGAAATTTTAAAGATTTTGAGGATGCGGTACAGTATGCTTGTGGAATGGCGTATGGAGTTGACGTAATTGTAACTCGTGATGCTTCTGGTTTTGTAGATGCAGAAATTCCAGTCATGTCACCTGGAGAATTAAACAGAATATTAGATAGTAAATCAATTTAGTCTTAGACTACCCAAAATTCTCCAAAATCGAGCCAATCATCCTGTAGACTTTAGTCTACAGGATGATTGGCATTCGGATTTTGTTTGTGCTTAAAATTAGACTTTTGGGCTATGAATGACGCTTGAAAGCCAACAAATTTAATTCCCAGTTCTATGAATTGAGCTTTGGCATCTCTATATTGAGAGCGAACTTCGCGAGCTTGCTCTATCAGCATTTTAGATTTCGCCCTAATTTCAGCCGCTTGCTTTCTTACCGCCGTCGCCATTATCTTAGTTTGATACACGTTATTATCGGTAAGTCTACAATCGTCTGGAGAATAGCTCAAAAGTTTGATATAATTTGATTGTCCTTCTTGTCCTAACTCTGAAGGTTTGACCGTCGAATTATAGATACCGCTAAGTAGCGTTGCTAAAATCTCTCTGATAGGCTTTTTAGTTGGCAAAATTGTTTTAACTAATTCTTTAGCCTCATCAAGTGGTAGCCTGGGTGAATTCAGTGCAGCGCACAAATTCTCATTTGTATCACGCAACTCTTGCTCTATCTCTTGTAGTTCTAACTCTTTGTAGTACAGCAGTTGCTTTAAAGTTTCTATTTGCTCATATAATAGCTCTACTGTATCTTCAATTCCCGATCTCTCACCTGAATGCATATCTAGTGATTCTATAACTTGACTATCTTTCTGTGTTGTATTTTTGAGTTGAGCAACTGTCTGGCTGGATTGAGTAATTTTGATGATAATTTTTTCTAAAATTTTTAGACTGTCAAATAATATGGTAAAATCTACGGTTTTGTCAGGAGCGTTATTATGTAACCCTAACGGTAAGTTTTCTGGTGATGTTGAGTTGGTATCGCCTTTCAAACAGTCCATGCATTCGGTAGTAAGATTCTCTACTTATTATACTTACTTACCATAACGCCTACCAAAAGTGCAGCGCAATTCTCTAAGGCTTGGGCAATTTTCGCTGTTTCTGTAACCTGATTGACTACATCACAAAACTTCAGTTGCAGGCGGGAATGTTTACCTTGAGACATAGGCTTTTGCTAAATCCAACCATTGATAAATTCACTGGCTGGCTTGGTTTCTGACAGTAAAAGAAAATTACCCCGCGTCTTTGGGAGCAAGGGCCTTAACTTACTTTGGATCGACTTTATCCGAGTTTTCTGAACCAGAATTATCATAAATAATCCAAGTATTGCACAATGGTAAATACAACTTCAGTTAAGTTTCTGCGCCCTCGTTCTTAACGGCGGCGAATCGCCTCTTCTGTCATAGCCTTGGTTGGAGAAATCGCCAATATGCTATTATGTTAACCTACGGCAAACCCGGTATATTGCCTTACCAAAGGTTCATGAAACGCTAAAACAATATCTGATTTTGGGACTCCCAACTTTACCAACTCATCAGCAATACCAATTTCCGTGCCATCATGGTGTATCCAAATTTTCTCACCTTTAATATCTAAATGCAAAACACAACCGTACATTGGCTGTCGGTTTTTCCATCCTGTATGAACCACTTGATAGCGATCGCGATCGTTATCGAAAATCAGATCGGTTTCAGCTTCTCCATCTGGTGGACTAAGACTTGCATAATCGCTCAATAATTGTTTGATATATGTGCGATAGCGTTCTAGTTTTTCCATTCTACAATCACCTCATCAATTGGGTCGTAAATTATTAACATAATTTGAAAACGTTGAATTATAGTTTGTACAAATGGAAGAATAAAAAACTTACGATACACACCGATGGGAACTGCTAAATATAAAATGCGTTTGGGTTGTCGTTCTTCCAATGCAACTCGATAGTTAATAAATTGCCCTACTGCAGTATGAAATTCAGAAATATTTGATGTGCCGATAAAACTTTTAATTTCAACAGCAATTTTTTCCTCTCCACGTTCTGCAGCGATGATTTTTTCTGCTCCCAGCGCCCCATTGCGTAAAGAACATTAGCCAATTCCAACCGTTTCTTCCAGCCAGAAGGATACTGCTGCACGTATTGACTTAATGTTTTGAGTTTCTGGTCTTGTCGGGTTGGCTTTTCGTCCAAAACCAGGTTAACACTCAATTCCACCCCAGAGGGCTGGGTCAGTGATACCACGCATGAGACAGCGTTTCTAGACATGTTGCCGTTAAGTGAATGAATTTTGTTGGGAGTTGCTTGCATATAGTCCAGAAGGTACTCATTGATAAGTTCGCGATCGGTCTTAACAAAACAACAAGACATTCTTTTGCAATGGGAAGGGGCAAGGTACTTAATTGAAAACTTTTCCCCTTGACCTCTTTGTATTCCTTCACTGTTACAACACAATAAAAATGAAGTGTCAAGCAAAGTGCTATGTAACTAATGTAACCGCTTTTGATTCGGAGTAAACTCTTGATATGTTGTCGCTTTTAAGCTACAGTTTATAATTAAAGTATGTCTAATATAGTCCGTAAGAAAACCCTGAAAGTCTATGCAACCGAAGATGGGAAAGAGCCTTATACCGAATGGCTGGAAAGCTTGAAGGATTATGCAATCCGTTCAAGAATAATTCGGCGCATAGAGCGGCTCAAGCAAGGTAATTACGGGGATTGCAAGTCAGTTGGTGAAGGCGTTCAAGAACTAAGGTTTTTCTTTGGCAGTGGCTACCGTGTTTATTTTGGAGAATCTGCAAACGATTTGGTGATTCTCCTGTCCGGCGGCGACAAGGACAGCCAGGATAAGGACATAGAAAAGGCTAAAGGATATTGGCAGACCTATCAGGAGGAACAGGATGAGCAAGAAACTGAGAAGCCATGACGAAGTTGTGCTTGAGCAGCTGCAGAATCCGGAAATGGCAAAATTTTACCTGAATGTTGCTCTTGAAGAGTACGAACAGGATGGGGATTTGGCATTTTTTCTGGAAGCGCTGCGGAACGTGGTAGAAGCACGGGAGGGAATGACGAGCCTTGCGGAAAAAACGGGGTTGAACCGCCAAAATCTTTACCGGGTGTTGTCCTCTGAAGGCAACCCGGAACTGCGAACCATCAGCCTTATCCTGCACCATCTCGGCTATCGCCTGAGTGTGCAACCAATTCACGCATCATTAGGGCATTAGAGTAGCAGCCACCTATATAGGAAGTAGGTAGGGCTAAAGCCCACCGTCCTCTCCCACTCGAAAGTGAAAGATGTCAGCCTCCCACAGGGGCGATTAACGCTCCCGCAAAATATGAAACAAGCATATTTTGATGATATTTCTCAAAGCCTTACTAATGACAAATGAAAAGGACGACCATTCCCAGTTACCTTTTTTCATACCGACCTACTGAAATCTGCCTGTGAATTTCTACAACCATTCAAGTAGCTTTGCCACTGACTGAATATAAACTGTTTCTATACTTATCTTTAGTGTAAAATCTGGTCGAATAATTTCAAGTTCAAGATTCTTTGAAAGTAAGAGAGTCAACAGAATAATCATGATACGAGTTGTTATTTTTTTGTTGGTGGTACGTTCTTGGGTTAGCATGACTAGTTTCCTGACTGATGTTGATGGTCGAGATTTGTTGAGCTGTAGTTAGTTCTGCAAAAATATTTATTGCTCTCTAAACTACCCAAAGAAAAGCTTCAACTTTGACACCATCAAATATCTTTTTAAACTTCTACCCTATGCAAAAAAGCAATCTTTCAGTTGAAAAAATATTGCTTTCACGTTTAAAAATAGATTTATTTAAAATTTTAAATTAGGATAATTAATCTTATATTTTTGACTATCAAATCAATCAGCCTTGCCAATCACAGTAAAAGCAGCCCAAGCTTTGGAATCGGGTTCTACATCACGGAGGGTAGTTAACATTGCCTCACGCATCGCCTTGGCTTTATCAAACTTACGTTCATAGAGATTATTATAAAACTCCGTCATCAACTTCACTGTATCGTCATCCGGTACTTTCCATAAAGACACTACTAAAGTGGGGACACCAGAAGCCATAAAAGCACGGGACAAACCAACGACACCTTCCCCTTTGATATCACCTCTGCCTGTATCACAAGCACTTAATACGACTAACTCAGCTTGTAAAGGAGATTTCCCAGGTAAACCAAAGCGTTCCATAATTTCACTAGTAGTAAGAAAACCATCATCTTTACCAGAAGGAGCAAGAGCAATAGCACCAGGAGAACCGATAGCATTGATACCATCAAGTAAACCGTGGGTAGCAAGATGAATGAGTCTAGCAGACGCCATTTTTTGTACTATGGCTGATTCCGTAGCTCCATCGCGAATAATGGCAGTAGTACCTAGCTTTTTAGCAATAATTTCCGCTTCCCGTTCTGCACCTTCTAAAGGTTCTAATTCTTTCCCTACTTTTAATTTAGGCATAGTAGGATTCCCAACAATCAAGACTTCCTTACCAAAAGGAAGAACAAATAGGTTTGAGTTTTTCTGAGTTTGTTTATCTGTTTGAGTTAAGCCCAACGCTTCAATCGAAGGAGCAGTGAGAATAGTGTGTTTTTCAATTAGATATTGATTTTTGTTATCCAGAAGTGCAACGAAAGGCACTAAAAATAACTCCTGGTGGGGAATAAAAATAACACGTTGTTGTTCATCTGTCGGTAAAAAACTAGCAATGGGTTCAATTAAAAGTTTATGTAATTGTCGTAATCGGCTATTAGAACTATTTGTTTGAGAAGTAGAGTTATTGCTACCACGTCCCCTAATACCTATAGATTCACGGCTGGCTTTCACTAATTCTTTAAGAGAAATATTGTTGGTGAGTTTAGAAGAATGAAATTTAATTTCACCCTGATGAGGTGGAATAACCCAAATAAAAATTTCATCCGGTGTAACAGAATATTCAACTAGAGTCGCGTTTTGCTCTATAGCTATTTGTCGAAGTTTCGTTATAGTAGGGCGTGGTGGAGTCAGTAAATTGTCTGGTTTCTCAGATCTTCGCCTAATCAAAATTTCAACTAAAGCACGGTTTCGTCCCTGTTCAGAAGTGAGTAAAGCGTCTTGGGGTCTTTGTTGAGCAACGAGAACTTGTTGCAATAGGCGGTAAGTCTCAGCTTGTTGTTCAAAAATAGAAATTTTCCAGGTATCTTGGTTACCTAAAAGCTCTCGAATTGCTTCCCAACTATTAATTGCCTCATTAAGATATTTCTCTGCATCTGCAAATTTCCCAGATAGAAATAGTGCTTTTCCAAGATTGTTAAGAGATGACGCTTTTCCTTGACGATATCCAATTTTCTTGGTAATCTCTAAAGAGATTTGGAAAAAATGAACAGCTTTGTCATATTCAAGTTTTTGAAGGTAAGCTTTTCCCAGATTTTCCTGAGAAACAGCTTCTCCTTTACGATTTCCAATTTTTAAATAGATATTTAAAGATTGCTTAAAGCTATCAATAGATTTGTTATAGTCCCCTTTCTGAAAATAAGCATTTCCTAAACCTATTAGAGATGCAGCTTCACCCTGCTTGTCTCCGATTCTCTTTGTAAGAGCTAAAGATTTCCTGGCATAATTAATAGCTGTATTATGATATCCTTTTTGAAGGTAAGCATTTCCTAAACCTATTAAAGATGCAGCTTCACCCTGCTTGTTTCTGTTTTTTTGGTTGAATTCCAAAGATTTTTTGAAATAGTCTATCGCTTCGTCATGGTCACCTACAATAGCTAAAAATTGCTGCTGATAAATGTTGCGATTTTGTTGTCGATAAATGATAGCAATAGCTTGACTAGAGTTACCTGCAACTGCTATGGATTGTTGTGGCGAAGAAATGGCAACTGCCTCACTAGAGATAGAGATACTTGTGACGGCTGTAGATCGTTGTTGAGATTGCCCTTGAGAAACAGTAGTGATGGCTGTACCAGAACTACTTGTGACAGCTACGGATTGCTGTTGAGACTGTATTTGGGAACCATTTCCACTTTGAGATTGCCTTTGAGAAGCAATAGAAATGACTTTGCCTGAATTGCTTACAACGGCTAAAGCTTGTTCTTGAGATTGCTTTTGGTAAAAACTAGCTTTCTTATAATTTCCTAAACTAGCATAAGTGTAACCTAGATTGCCCAGAGATATAGCCTCACTTTGGCTGTCTTTGATTTGTTTGGCGATCGCTAAACTTTTTTCATAAAAACCAATAGCTGTATTATAATCTCCTAAACTAGCGTAAGTAGATCCCAAATTGTTTAAAGACGCAGCTTCACCTCTACGGTCTCTAATTTGCCTTGAGATGTTTAACGATTTCCCATAATAATCAATGGCTGTACGATAGTCTCCCAGTTCGTGATAAACAAGTCCCAGATTTCCCAGAGATACAGCCTCACCTTGGCGGTCTCTCATTTCTTGATAGATATTCAATGATTGTTTCCAAAACTGTAAAGCCTTGTTAAAATTACTGATTTCAAACTCCTGGTTACCTTGCTCAAGTAGTTGGTTTGCTTGTGCTTTCCGGTAAGCTACTGTTTGAGCTACTGCTGTTGAATCAAACAATTTCAGCTTGAAATTAAGTCCATAATACCCAGAAACAGTCAGTGATAGAGTTATTAATATCAAGAAAAAGTAGCTGTTAGCTTTCATGGCTAAAATCTTTGTCAAAGTTCCGTTTTTTTGATGTTTAAACTTTAAAACTCGGCTTTTAGAAAGGCACAGTTAATCTAAAAACCGAAAATATATTTGCTCTTTTTTTGAGATATTTGTGAAGCTATTATAATCCTCGACGATAGCTCTTATTTCCACAACACCAATCCAAGTTTTTGCTCATCTTTCTCCTGAGAACAAAAATCATGACCTTGGATTTGTTTAATCTTCTCTTTTAACTCAGGAGAGGGATTGGGCACTGAATAGATTTCCCGTAACACATCTGACCAAAGGTCATTTTTTGCAAAGTAATTAACTCTTGACAAAACAATTTCCTCCTCACGAGAGCCCTTAGCTTTTCGTTCGCTTTCCAATTCCTTTAACTCAGTAGAAATGCGATCGCGTTCTTTTGCGTCCATCATCCTAAACGAGCGCTTGCTGGGAAGTTGGTCCAGAGGAATTGTTTCCCGCCAAAAGTAATCTTCACCTGGTTGTAACGGTTTTCCCTGATAAATAATGCTACGAGTTGTTGGGCTGAAGGTTTGACGCCACATTAATTCATCACTGCGGATATGGCGTACCTCGATTCCCACCATTTGTCCCCGCCACAAGAATACAGGTTGAGTACTCCAAACGACTAAACTTTGTTTACCGTTATTTTGGTCTTCTAGCTTACCTGGAGCAATCATGCAGAAAAATTCTTTGTTGTCATCGCCTCGCGAACCCCGCTTACCTCTTTTACGTCGCAGTTTATCCCAAATCTCACCCCAAGATAAAGCAAATAATTGGCGATCGCTGCTGTTTAGCGTCTCTTGAGTGGGAAAATTTTGTTTAATAGCTGCTTGTATTGGTAATGCAGATAAACCAACCACCACCACAACTATCAACCAGAGTGCGGGCTTGGCATTTCTGAATTTTATCATCAGATACTTTCCTTAAAGCTAGGTTAAGCGAACTGTATGAGCACCACTGATGAGATGTGTATAAGTAATACCACTGATATATTTACATGAAATACAGTAACCAGCTATTGTGTTTTCACTGATTACTGTATCGCCCTTATATATTTGTTAAAAATCAGACCCTATGCACTTTTTGGGTAATTATTCTTGATTGCGGAATCACCCAGCCTGCCCTATTACAGTAAAAGCCGCCCACGCCTTGGGGTCAGGATCTCCATCCCCATCCTTAAGCATTGTTATTGACAATTGATAAAAGTTACACATGAAATTAATTATACTCCATTACTAACTTCTTCTTAAGGGCACATAAGTCCAAAACGTGAATACGGGAAACACGATTGGTATCAGTACTGCTAATGAGATATAAACCTGTAAACTAACAAATACATAAACTACCGTTGTAGTCCCTAAATCAATCAACTTCACGTGCATCTTATGAGGATAATTTTGTAGTATTTTTTGAATCAGTTTTCCTAGTGCAGCCGCTAGCAACACCATCAAGAAATTTGGAATTGCCACTAATAAATGTTGATTTAACAGATGGTAAACTGTGTAAGCATGGGCTTCACCACCTGTGAAAGAACGCCGACCATTAGAAAAGTCATCCCACCCCTTTTCGCCCCGCCAGAAGGCTACCGGAAGGGGAATGAAAGCATTATCTTCTCCAGCTTCATCTACTCCTGCTTCCTTATATCCTCCAGCGGCAATGATAATTATTTTAGATTCGAGATTTGCCTTCGCGATCGCGGGTGTTGGGGTACAAGAACCGATTAACTCACAAGCGGAAATGGTTTCATATGCTTGTTTTGGGGGAATGGAATAGTCAATTATTGGTTGAAAGTATTGTAAGAAATCGGTAGTAGTAGGAAGTTTAAGCCTCTGCAAAAAATCTATTCTTTTACCTTGGGTAGTAATCAACTTAATAACTGAATAGCGAAAATCGGTTTGACTCTTCTGTGGCTGAGGTAAGTTGGTAGTATGTGCTTCTTGATTAAGTAAAGAATGAGATTTTGCTAGTAAATAGGTAAAAGGGCAAGTATCAGAACAATTATCTTTAGGTAACTCCATATACCAATCATATAAACTGATATCCCCTGCCATGCTCTGATTGAGGTTGGCTATCTCTGCACTAATCTCCTCATTGTCCTCTTCGTTAGCACCCCAAACAAACCAAGTTCCCTTTTTAATAGCTTTATTAATAGATTGTCTTAATTTTTTAGTATTATCCGGCTGTTCTTTATCGCGATCTAAAATATAATCTACCCCAATCAGCCGAGCGTCTCTCTGAACTAATTCATCCAGAATTCTCGCTAAATAGCTGTAGTCCATATACCGCCCATTAATCAGTTGGACTGTATCTTGATTAAGCGACCTGCTATCAATCTGAACTAACAAAATTGGGGATGGGGAATTGAAGGCTGATATAGTTTTTTGACTTGCTTGAGTCATTTGACGATAGGCGGCTTGCACTAGCAGACGTGGCTCTAAAAGTAAGTCTTGAATGGAAGAGACTAAACTCAGAGTCAGAAATATTCCTAAATAAACAGCTTCTTTGTTTGTGGGTAGCCAGCTTTTTATACTATGCCACATCCCAAAGCGTTCCAGGCGGAATAGTTCCGATTGAGGATGACGAAAAAGAGAGGGAATGAGATGAGCGGAGGGATAGGTAAACTTTTTTTTAACTTCTAGAAAAGCACAAGCATCAAGTAAAGCTTCGTGGACATCTTTATACTCAGCTAAACTGTTGAGGAATTGCACCAAAAACTCTTGCGCTACCTTGTTGTGAATGGGTTCCCGCATCACCGCCACTTGTGGTAAACCTAAATCAATTAAGGATTCAGCAATAGATATACCACTGCAAGAATTGAAGATAGCAAATTGCAGTCCCCGATCGCGTGCTTGCTTGAGTGGTTTTGCTATATCTTTAATTGTTATGGAAGCCTTGGGAGCAATGCTTAACTCCCCTCCAGTATCAGCTGTTTCATTGCTATGTCCGGCGAAAAACAGGATATCCCAACCCTCGCGATCGCCTATTTTTTCAGCAATCTCTTCCTTCAGTTGAGTAATATCTTTCTTTGGTTGCCAACCTATAAATTCTACCTTAGCAATGTTCGATAAGCTACGTAAGGCTTGTTTGTCTTCTTCAAAGTCTAACCCCCTATCATCTCCCAATATAGCTAACACCCTAGCTTTACGGCGTATAGGAGATACCGTAGAGTTGCGAATATTGCTAGGGACACGGGCTAAACGGATATTTCTAGCTCCAGGAACTGATAGCTTAGTGTTGATTTCCCAAGCTTCCCAGGGTAAACGTGCTAACTCTAGAGAATCACAAGTAAGTAAAACATCTACCCAATGGCTACCAGAGTTTGGTAGGTATCTAGCTGCATTAGCAATTGTCTCGCGAATTTCATATAACTGTTCTTTCCGCAACCAGCGATGAAACTCCGACAAAAAATTGTCTTCTGCTTCTCTGAGCTTTCCTTGCCAATCTTTGGCGGGTGCTTTAATACTACCTTTTTTTGGTACTTTACCTCGCAAGTTTTCGTAGCAGTTAAGATAAGCCTGTCGCCAGTCTGCGTAACTAGTTTCCAGGGAGTCGGGATAATCTAATTGAGTGGGAATTGTTAGTTCTTCTCCCCGAGATAACTCAAAATTACAACATCTACCACTTTTGTTAATTTTTAGTTTGAAAACTTGAATAAAAGTCATTATGCTTCCTCCTGTTTTGATTAACTATGCGCTTTCACTCTCTTTCCAAATGGAATTCAAATAAAATGGATGTTTCGGCTTTCCCATCACTAGAAGTAAACGTCACTAAAAACTTTTCTTGTTTAGAACCTACAATTTGAGCGTACAGATGATCGCTATCTCCTTGTAATACTTGCTCGTCCAATACCTCTGTCAAATCGCTAACTCGCAACTTCACTCCTAAAGGAGGGTTATTCCCTGGAATTGCACCCAAGATGAGCAGTAAACTCCAGTCTCCCTCTGTTTCCGGTAACAACCAAGTCACTGCATAGAGTCGCAGTTTAGTTTCAGCTAATTCTATCTCTCGATAACTACGAGCAGCAACTGCAGGAATTTCTATATCATCAATTTCTAACAAAATACTGTCTAAATCTTCAACAGGACTTAGTTTCGCTCTTCGTAAAGGAGAAGGCGCTGGTAATAATTGCCAAGATAATTCTTGAGCCACTTCATCTAATTGATTTTGCATCCACAACCCCACATTAACCGCCTTTTGCGTGAGTATTTGCATTAAATCTTTGAGAAAATCGCAACGATTAGGTAAGGCTTTTGGTAAAGTAATCTCTGCAGGGGATAAACACTGCAATTCAAGTAATAATTCATCGCTTTTCTGATGAAAGTAAGCTAAGTTAACTTCGTAACTACCATCTGATAAAACTGGTACGGTAGCAGTCATCCTCACTAATTCTTCATAGCGACTAAATCCTCGGATAGCGGCAATCTCTAATTCATCTTCTAGCCCAACTATTATATAAAAATGTGCGGCAAATTCTGGAACATCAATGATGACTTGAGGAATAGCTACTAGTTCATCACTGAAACTGACTGTAGGAATCAAGCAAACTTTAAATTCTCCTACTTGTAAGTTACAAACTGCATTAATTGCTAAGGCAGATCGTGATTGTAATAGAGAAGAATGTCTTAGATGTACAGATAAATGCGGTTCTCGTTTTTTTAGCCATTCTTCAAAAGCAACTAGTGCCAAAGCTTGAAAATATATTTGTAGCTTTCCCTGCTCAACGTCTAATTCTTCAGTAATCTGCCATGCTTGTTCGCTTTGTTCTGGCTCTAATTGAATTATCTCTGTTAATTCCGGAAAAGCCAGCAAATCGGTTTGAATATCGTTGAAATAATTAGTCATGATTGTTTATAAATTCGATCTAAATATTGACAAATTGCTTGTGATAATTTGTTTTTCATACTTCGATTCTTACTAACACTATCTTCCTTTTGAGCTTTCTGCATTTCTGCATTCACTTTTTCATAGAGAATTGGTGTTAGTTTTTTTCTTAGTTCGCTTTGCTTTTCTGGAGAGGGTTCTTCAGGAAGTAGCTGGAAAATAGCGAGAATCAAATAATTTACAGTTTTTCTTGCTACGTCAGCACGTATCTCTTTTTGTTCTAATAAACGGCTGACTTGGTACTGCTTTTTTAAGCCAATTTTAGGTGCAATCTCTCCCATAGGAACTACTTGACAGTGATAGAAGTGAAGTGCTGACAGAAATTGCTGTTCTTGAGGTTTCTTCTTGTTTTGATAAAATTGAATCCTGTTCTCAATCACTTCCCGGACTGCTCGTAGAAAACAACTATCATATTGCTGGTTAAAGGATGCTAGAAATCGCTTTTCTTCATCCTCCTCATCTTCTGTAGAAGTAGGTACGATAGTTTTTGTCTTTCCTAAATATTGGGTAGCAACAATACCTTTGGCACGACTGCTTTTATATTCTCTGATAAATTGGGCAAGATTTTGTAACTCTTCTAAAACTTCCTCAGGAGATAATCTCCAGGTAGGTAATAACTGCTCAGCTATCTGTTGCAACTGCTGGCGATCTGGCATAGGGTAGGGAGATTTTACTTTCCCCAATCCTTGCTGTTGGCGTTCCTGATTAATCTGGTCGCGAGCAGCTTGAATCCGACCTAGATAAACTGTTTGGTAACTTTCTAGTAGTTTGGTTAATTGCTTAAGTTTAGCTGGGCTATAGTGATAATCTGATAAAATTCGTTGCAATTGGCGAGAATTATATTGTTTGAGTAGTAACCAATCGGTAACCTGTTCGAGTCCATATTGCAGGAGAAATCTTTTTAATTCGCGATCGCTTCTGACTATTATCTTAGTCCAGGTGGATAAACTACTTTTTTTGCCTAAACTAAAGGTTTGCAGAATGCGGATGGTGAGGGAGTTATTATTGCCATGATTTAAGGATCTATCAGTACTATCCAGCACCAAGGGCAATAAATCGTCTACTGTAAAATTATGTTTGCGACCGTATTGCTCTGCTAACTTATAGCAATATTCTTTAATATAGTGAGAAATGACACAACGCAAACATACTTCAGCCAGTTGGTCTGAGCCTTCTGACTGATAAAGTTGCCACAGTTGACCGATTATCTCGCGCTCGCCAACTTCTTCGCCTGCAGCTATTTCAGGAATTTGCTGGGATAAAAATTCTTTTGCCTCCTTCACCTCTTCAGCCTGACATCTGCCAAGACCAATCCGGTGCAGTATCCAGTATTTTGATGGTAGACTTTTCCATTTCACTACAATTGCTCCAGTTAGAATTATTGAACTCGCTCTTATATATCTTGGAAGTGTCTTACCCTATGCATTTTTGGGGATGTTTTTTAGCTGTAAGAGAAAATATCTGATTCGGAAAATTGCATAGGCTCTTGTAGTTTAAAGATATAAGCAATCAGAAAATTATCTGCTTTATTATAGGACTGTTCATACTATGAAATGGAAACAGTATTTTCTCTTGGCGCTAATTACTCTATTACTAACCATTTCTGGGTCTTTTGGACAACATTTTTTACGAAATACCTTGCAATCAGCTGCAATAGCTCAAGCTATAGAGGATGCTTGTTCCCCAAAGCAGGGAATTAATTTCTATAGTTTAGGACAGTATCGCCAAGCCGTTAATTGCTACCAGCAAATTTTAGATTTTTATAAGAAAAGCAACAATCGTAAGGGTGAGGCTGATACGCTAACGCATTTGGGAGATTCTTACCGTAACTTAGGGGAGTATAGCCAAGCGATCGATTGTTTCCAACAATCTTTAGCTATTAATAGAGAAATAAAAAACCCTGAGATTGAGGCTAATGCTTTAATGGGTCTGGGAGCCGTTTATCATCGGCAGGAGAAGTACCGGGAAGCTATTGATTCTTATCAGCAAGCTTTAGTCATTTACAGAAAAATAGAATATCTTTCTGAAGAAGCTGAGTGTTTGATGCGTCTTGGAGATGCTTCCCAGCGTTTGCAGCAGTACGAACAAGCTCGCGATTACCAGCAGCAGTCTTTGGCTATCTCCGAAAAACTAGGAACAAGCGATGGTCAGGCTTATGCTCTAACAGGTTTGGGAAACGCTTTTTGGGGACTTCGCAAGTACAACGAAGCAGAAACAGCGTTACGTAAGGCAATGGAAATTCGCGAGAATATAAGGCGAGATGTCAAGCAAGATGACGGAAAAGTATCTATTTTTGAACGACCAGCTCTAACGTATCACCTACTGCAACTAGTCCTTGTGGAGCAAAATAAACCCCAACAAGCTTTGGAAATTTCCGAAAGGGGACGAAACCGTGCCCTGGTGGAAATACTATTTCAGCGAATTAACAACAAATCACAGGAGGAACTGACTCCACCATTGCAAACTGTAGTGGAAATTCAACAAATTGCTAAACAGCAAAATGCTATCTTAGTTGAATATTCAATTCTTTTTGATAATTACCTCCATATCTGGGTTATCCCACCACAAGGTGAAATTCAATTTCGCTCTGTGAATCTTCCCAAAAATATTTCTCTCAAAGAATTAGTCAAAATCAGTCGTGATTCTATTGGTGCTAGGGGACGTGGTAGTAATGATTCCACTACCAAAAAAGATTATCCTACAACCCGTTTACAACAACTCCATCAACTCCTCATCAAACCTATTGCTGAATTTTTACCTAAAAATCAACAACAGAGGGTTATCTTTATTCCCCATCAAGAGTTATTTTTGGTTCCCTTCGCTGCACTTCAAGATGATAAAGGTAAATACCTAATTGAGAAACATACTATCCTCACTGCTCCTTCGATTCAAGCTCTAAGTTTGACTCAACAAAGTAAACAAGTTCAGAAAAACCCGAACCTATCTGTTCTTCCTCGTGGAGAGGAAGCTTTGATTGTCGGGAATCCTACTATGCCCAAACAAGGAGTAGGAAAAGAAGCAAAACCTTTAGAGCCTTTAAAAGGTGCAGAAAAGGAAGCGAAAGATATTGCTCAAATGCTTGGCACTACTGCCATTATTGGCGATCGAGCTACTGAGTCAGCCATTGTGCGAAAAATGGCATCTGCCAAACTGATTCATCTTGCGACCCACGGTTTACTTGATGGTATCAATGCTATCGGTTCTCCTGGTGCTATTGCTCTAGCTCCTTCTGGTAAAGATGATGGATTTCTCACTACTGGTGAAATTATGGAGCGTTTTGGGTTACCTGGGAAATCTTCTTTACAAGCTGAGTTAGTCGTATTAAGTGCTTGTGATACAGGCAGAGGTGATATCAAAGGGGAAGGTGTCGTTGGTTTGTCCCGTGCTTTTATGGCTTCCGGTGTCCCCACTTTAGTGGTGTCTCTATGGAAAGTGCCGGATGACGATACAGTGAAGTTGATGACGGAGTTTTACACCAATCTTGAGCGTAAATTCGATAAAGCTACAGCGATGCGTAAAGCAATGTTGACTATGCTTGAGGATAGAGATAAAGATCCTGACCCTAAGGCGTGGGCGGCTTTTACCGTAATTGGCAGGGCTGAATAATACAACCGGAATGTGGGACGGGTGAGGATACCCATCCCTGGTTAATAGCAGGCTTTTCAGCGCGTTACACAAAAAATTTTGGAAGATTTTCTTATCTCAAAATCCACACGGCGTGGAATTAATATATCGGTGCTAAAGTATCTACTCTACCAAGTACTGACATATCTTCCTCATCCAATTCCACTGGTGTACCACTGCGAATCAGTTCGGCAAAATCCTCATTGGGAACCATAATAGTCAAGGTATACAAGCGAGTGGAACCTGTATTTTTAATTAAATGGGTACCTGTAGGCGGAACCAATAAACTATCTCCTGCTTTAATTGGGACAGTTTTGCCATCACACATAGCTACCCCTTCCCCTTTCAGGATAAAAAACATTTCTACTGCCATTTGATGGCGGTTGGGAGGTGTTTTGCCACCAACATCAAAAATTTCCACACAACAAGTCAGGGAAGTATTAGCGCTGGCTGGATCGAATACAATAGCCAATCGGTTTGTATCTTGGGGACTAATGCGGTATGCCTGATAATCTTTGGGAGACTTAACGACAGGAATGACACAACGAGTAGCACGCATTTATTTATCCTCCGTGGTTATTGAGGGTATTCAGTGCTGTTAAAATTGCTTGCGAGTCAGTGACAAAGCCAAAGCACTGTTTGACGTTGTAAAGTGTCGCCAGCCAACAGTAATCAGGAGAAGTTGTAGCAGTGCAGTCTTTGACTAACAGGCAGTCATAACCTAGGAAATTAGCATCACACAAGGTAGTCATGACACACTGATCGGCATTAACACCTGCAAATAATAGAGTATTTTTACCTAAGTTTTTTAAGATACTGTCTAAGGGTGTATCCCAAAAACCACTCATGCGGAATTTATCAACACGAATGTCTTGAGGTAGTTGTTCTAATTCGTCCACTACCGCCGCCGCCCAACTACCTGCCATAAGAACTTTAGCACCATTGCTGGGTAAAGGATCGCCCAATCCCACTCCTTCCCCTGTGGGGTTATAGACGTGAAGTGAATTGGCACTAATATTAGCTAAGTCGGGACGATTCCCCCAATTCACCCAGACGACTGGAACACCTTTAGACCGAAGTGCAGGCAATAAAGCTTGCAACGGTTCAATAGGTTTACGTGCTGGGGTGACATCTACACCGATATGGGCTAACCAACCATCAGGGTGACAAAAGTCGTTTTGCATATCAACCACGAGAATGGCGGTTTTTGCCAAGTCAAGGCGCAGAGTTTTCGTTTCTGTTGATAAGATAACGGGTTGTGGGGGCTGGGGAGGACGAGTAATGTCTGCAAACGTATGATTGACTGACCATGCGTTTGGTGCAATTCCTAAATTCCGAAGAGGTAAATTCATAACACTGCAATACCCGAATCCATTGCTTATTTTTTAACGTGAAAATCCTCTGAACGTTCTATTACTTAATTAAGGTTAAAATGGCGAACTTCACTATCCAGAATGTTTTGATTGCCACTGGCGATGATTGCGCCACTGTAGATGTGCAAGTCATAGAGGGAACTATCGCTCAGGTAGGACCTCATTTAGAAGTTGTTGGTACCGCAATTAACGGTGAGAACAAATTACTACTACCAGGATTTTTCAATGCTCACACCCACTCCTCAGAAATGTGGCAACGGGGAGCCATTCCACCTTTACCTTTAGAATTATGGCTGGCAGAGCTTTATGATTTTGTTCCTCTTGATACAGAAAAAGTTTACTTAAGTGCTTTGGGTACGGCAGTGGAAACTCTGCTTTCCGGCGGTACTACTGTAGTGGATCATCTGGTACTCATTCCGGGACAAGAGTTAGAAACAATTGCTACCGTTGTTCGTGCTTACAGAGAAGTAGGTATTCGTGCCTTTGTTGCTCCCCTCATTCAAGATGAATCCTTGAGTGCTGGCATACCATCCGGGGAAACTCAACAAACTCACGAGCCCTATTTTCGCTTAACTGCAGCAACATTAGAACTGATAGAAGAAGCAGTTAAGCAGTTTCATCGTCCGGATGAGGGTGTTAATATTTCCGTTGCTCCAACAGGAATACAGTTGTGTTCTGATGCTTTGTTTGAGGGGTGTAGCGAATTAAGCACGCGCTACAATCTTTGCCGTCACTCCCACCTACTAGAAACCAAAGCACAAGAAAAACTAGCCCAGGAAAAATATGGTTGTACAGCCGTTGAACATTTGAAGCGTATTGGTTACTTAGATTATCGTACAACACTAGCTCATTGCGTTCACCTAAGCGATCGCGATATCGATCTCCTAGCCGAAACTCAATCCACAGTTGTACACAACCCTTTGAGTAACCTGCGTTTGGGTAGCGGTATTGCCCCCATCTTAAAATACCGCCAAGCTGGGGTCAACGTAACCTTTGGCTGCGATGGTGCGTCTAGCAATGATTCCCAAGACTTACTGGAAGCCATCAAAATTGGTTCCATACTACATAATGTCACCGATATGGATTATCAGCACTGGATTACACCCCGTCAGGCCACAATTAGAACAATTTTGGCTGGTGTTGTGGGGAGGTACGGCAATTGTGACCGAACCATATTTATGACCAAAATATTCTAACCATGACCGGAAAGTTGACCAGCCAGCGTCTGATATTGATTTAGCTAAATGTCGATTGCGTACCATGCCCTTAACATTTAAGTCTTCATAAGCGACCAAATCGTTAGATTGGATGACGGAGTATGCCAGTCTCTTGCAGTACTCTTTTCGCTGCCTACTTACTCTTAGATGTTTGCGGGCATATCGATTTTTAGCTTTGTGGTAGTTGTTAGATTGCCGAAGTTTAGCTTTTTTGCGTTCTGCACTGAACTTCTTGGATTTTTTGCGATTGGCTCTGTTCAATTGCTTTTCAGATTTGCGGTAGAACTTGGGTGACTCTTCAACATTGCCTTTGTTATCGGCGATGAAATATTTCAACCCTAAGTCTAAGCCTACTACTTGAAGAGTGGGTTTGGTTTCAATCCGCAAGTCAACATCAATAGCAAATTGAGCATAGTAACCATCGGCACGACGTACCAATCTAACACGCTTAATCTGTTTGAGGTTGTAGTAATTTAGGTTATAGGTTCCCTTCAACTTAAGAGTTCCAATACCTTTTTTATCTGAAAAAGTAATGGCTTTACGAGTCTCAGAAAGCTGCCATCCTGATGTTTTGTATTCAACAGAACGGCAATTTTTCTTGAACTTCGGAAATCCCTTTTTCCCCTTAACCTTCTTTTTGCAATTATCGTAAAATCGAGCTATCGCACTCCAAGCGCGTTCGGCAGCAGATTGCCTTGCCATTGAATTGAGTTCCGATGCGAAAGGAAATTCAAGAGCCAGTACTGCACAGTATTTATTTAAGTCATACCTGCCGATACCCTTGTTATCCATCCAATAGCGCAAGCACTTATTTTGAATGAATTGGTTCGTGCGGATAGCGTCATCTATTGCGCGATACTGCTTATCTTTTCCTTTAACTTTGAACTCGTAAATTATCATCGGCTCGACCTACCAACTACAATCTTATGTTATTGCATTTTACATAAGATTGCCAGAAAAAAAGAGAATGTTACTGTGGCGTAAACACCACAATTGGCTTTCATCCTTGGGCTAAAGCCACAAGGTTTTCAGCTTGTTTTCTTATAAAGGAAGCGGCTTAGGGCTTAGCAAATTTTGGAATCTTTCAAGGATAGGAAAGAGCTTATAGAGTTTCTGAAGGACTACGATTTACTAAATTTTAATTACAAAGAATACGTACACTCTTCCACACTCAACCAAATTTTAAGTTTAACTGGCTGTCCAGGAAAGGTTAGCGTATAAGCAAGCCAAAAAGTAAGCGGAAGCTTTGTAAAGTTTTTGGACAACGTGATTGCCTAAAATTATCCTTGGATATAATCTATCAAAACGATAGCAAAATCGGGCAATCCCGGTTTGGAGAAATACCTGTATGTTAACATGAACACTAAATTGGTTGAGTCACTAGTGCAAGTTATCTTATCTCTTTCTCAGGAAGAGCGGAGCTTATTAGAAGAAAAACTGTTTTTAAATAGCTCTTATCCATCTACTCAAGAAATGATGCAACTTGCACAATACAGCGGAATCTTCGACTTTCTTCACCAAGAACCAGATTTATATACTCTTGAAGATGGAGAGCTAATCAAATTCAGCAATTGAACACAATATTGCTTCAAGCATTCCAACTAATATAAGTAAATCAGTGTAAATAAACCAAAATAAGTATTACAGCGTATTGCAAGTTCATGAGGTACACCGTCTAGTCATGATTGTAAGGACTAATATGGTTATTAGCCTCGTTAAGGGTGTACCTCACTTACCTGAAAAGTGCTGTAAATCAAGACCTTGCTTGCGATTTACCTTAGAAACTTGTACAGCCTGATTGCTTAATTCAGCAGCAAGGTGGCTGAATTCTTTGATTTTGGCTTTCAGTTCTTCATGGTCTACGCTTGAGGCTGACATCTTGCACCTTCTTTGTAGGAGTGGGTGGTGGGCAGTGCCCACCCTACGATCGGGATAAGCTTTTTGGGCTTTTATTTTTACAATAAGGAGTATACTTTTTCCGTAAGCACTTCACCAAAGGAGTTCTTAGGTGTCGATTCCCGAAATTACAGAAAAATTGTTGGCAGCCAAAACAGAGAAGGGACTGACCTTTGCTGATTTAGAAAAGGTTCTCGGACGTGACGAAGTCTGGATTGCTGCTGTTATCTACCGTCAAGCTAGTGCTTCAGAGGAAGAGGCGAAATTATTGGTTGAGGCATTAGGTCTTGATGGAAGTTACGTGAAAGAATTAACTGAATTCCCGGTGAAAGGATTGGGTCCAGTGGTTCCAACCGACCCACTGATTTATCGCTTCTACGAGATAATGCAAGTTTACGGAATGCCGATGAAAGCCGTCATTCACGAGAAGTTCGGTGATGGTATCATGAGTGCTATCGATTTTACCTTGGATATTGAAAAAGAAGAAGACCCGAAAGGCGATCGCGTGAAAGTCATCATGTCGGGTAAATTTTTACCCTACAAAAAGTGGTAGTATCTCAATCTTGATAGCCCGCCTGTGCGGGCTTTGTGCGTTCACCCCCACTTCTGAACTCATGACATTTCCCATCGATTCCAAAAGGATTATAAAATTACTACTCCACCTAACTTGTTTTCAATTGCCAATACTGAATCAAGCAGTGCTACTTGCGTCATTGTAAAAGTTTTTGTATTTAACCACATTCTGCGCGTTTTCCGCAAGGGCTTCGTTGAATTCTTCATCAAATTTTTAACAGATGAGTGCTCGGATCCATTTGTCGGCTCTAATACAAGAGATTTTGTAGCAGAAATTTGACAGCAGCAATGGATTTCTTTTGAAATTGATGAAGATTATGCGATCGCTTTATGTTACAGGTTTGTTGATTTATAGAATAAAAATTATCATTAAGCGTGACTTCCCTAGAAATGACCGTGTAGACATCCTTCAGTATCTGGTATATTATTTAACTATTTTGTAACGGAACACGGGATTGTTTTACATTTCCTTGCTGAGTTCGGAGAGTTAGTTTATGACTGTCGTGAAGTAATAATTATTACAAATATGTCTGGGATACCCTTAAGAAAAACCTCTGAAGAGATGATAAATCAAATTCAAACTAGCTTTACAAAGCTAAATTCTATCAATAAAAATAATAAGTGAAAGTACTAAGAATTGTCCTGAGATCGGTTAGTTCATGCTGTCAATAAGAAGAAGCAGCGAGTGGAGGAGAAATTGTAAACAATGAAGGACGTTTATCTGTTGGCAGCAGGCTTGTTAACAGGAGTGGTAATACCAGCATCAACTGTTCCACAGCTGTCAGTTATTCAAGCAGAAAATAGTGGGGTTCTATGGAATTTAAGGGACAAGACACAAACTGATGCAGCTGAAAAAGTAGTACCTAGCATTGATGTTGGGATACCTTCTATACCGGAATTTAGCAATCGGGGATTGTTGAAGCCAGCCTCATCATCCTTTAACCTCAATCCCCAACTCACCCCCAGCCGACGACCTACTTCTGGACGCCAACTTTACCAGCAAAGATTGATCGAACTGCAAACAGGTCAAACTAATACTAGCTTTCCTGAGGAACAATTGAAGTCACTGTTGATTGCAGCGAATAAGACCCAACTTACATATGAGGATTGGAAACGCTTATTGTCTTTGGAAGCCAAAGCAGTCGCACAAGGACAAGGTGCCAACAGCTTAGGTATTTTACTTGGTGATTCTTTAAGTTTATGGTTTCCTAAAGAAAACCTACCTGGTGGTAGATTGTGGTTGAACCAGGGAATATCTGGAGATACTTCTGGTGGTGTTTTAAAGAGATTGTCTGCTTTTTCTACCACGAAACCAGATGTGATTTACATTATGGCAGGAATCAACGATTTACGCAGGGGTCTGACAGATGAAATTATTTTACGCAATTACCGCAAAATGATCCATACCTTGCGACAAACTCACCCACAAGCTAAGATATTTGTCCAATCAATTCTACCAACTCGTTTAGAAAATATCCCCAATCATCGTATTCGTCATATCAATTATCAACTAGCTCTTATTGCTAAAAAAGAAGGATCTGAATATTTAAATTTATATCAATGGTTTTCAGATTTCCAAGGAAATTTGCGTGAAGAATTGACTACAGATGGTTTACATCTCAGTAGGGAAGGATACGATGTTTGGCAATCAGCACTACGGCAGGTGGAATTTAAGTTAAGTGCTGGAAATAAAACTCACAACGAACAGTAGTCGTCAATCCTAGAATTAAAATATTTATTTGACTATGTCATTCTCTACTGATTTTCATCAGCAATGCCCTGGTAATTTTATATGTAGTGGTGGGCAATGCCCACCCTACAATTGAAAGAATTTAGGAAATTGGCAACAGCATCAGAGATGTAACTAGTACAGGTTTTAAAGCATAAATCGGACAAGAAAGCTAATTCACGATGATTGGTGATGACATGAGATTGAACCATAATCTAATTATTAGCCGATGAATTTGGCTGTACTTGCTCTTGAGTAGGTACGACCACTGATGATGAATCTGGCTGCTTGGATTCCACATTAGAAGGTTGTGCGGGAATAACCACAGGATTATTTGAAGAATTATTTGACTGGTTGGCAGGTGGCGACGTTTCAGAGGTGCCACTAGAAGGCGGTGATTGATTTTCTGAAGATGATGGAGAACTATTGCGATCGCGATACTGCCTGAGTTTCTCCACAAGGGTAGGTGAGCCACCAGTACTTGGTGAAGACGCACCCTGTCTTTGTTCTGCAGATTCCCGCGTTTGTTCTGGAATTTCGGGTTGGCGATTGCGGGATTCCCCTGAGTTAGTAGTAGTTAATTCTTGTGTTGTACCTTGGCTGGGATATTGTTCAGTGGAAGTACGGCGGTTCCGCCTGCGCCGTTTGTAAGTGCTTGTAGAAGTTGGTGTTGATTCAACTGTCGATGTATTGGTGTTATTGCCTCTTGGGGTGTTAGTCTCTTGATTGGCAAATGGTGTAGGGTTTGTTGTGGGTATATTCTCAACAACCTCTTTATTGTCCCGCTTTTCCACCGTTTGTTGTGGGCGTGGCGACTGATTTTTTGCAATCATGCTAGTGACTGCAAAACTTGTTGTAGCCGCTACAAAAGCGACACCTGTAGCAATCAAAACTTTGGGCGAGCGCAGTTTGTTTAGCTTGGGAAATTTCCTTGCAGGTGGTGATGTGTCAGCTTCTTTAGGAGTGACCTTCTCAGCCAAGTTGACCTGATGCTGCTGTGCCGATAAATCGATAGTTGGTACTGTTTGGGTTGGAACTGATTGAGGTGCCGTACTCACTCCAGTGTTAGGTAGCAACTGCAACCAATCTGCCACTGTTTGGGGCCGAAAACGAGATTCTACTGCCATACCGCGCATGACCGCTTGATTGATAGCAGCACTCAAGTAGGGTTGTATCTCGCGAGGGGCGGGCATGGGTTCGCGATCGCGCAGCAATGCTGGCATGGGAACTTGTGCTGTCAGGAGTGCATACAATGTTGCTGCTAAACCATAAACATCCGTTGCAGGGGTGCGTGGTGCTTGCGACAGGTACTGTTCAATTGGCGAATAACCTTCTGAAACAATTCCCGTATGAGTTTGCCTAACTCCATGATTAAATTCCCGTGCAATGCCAAAGTCAATCAGCACTACCTCCTGAGTTCCTTGGCGGAGGATAATATTGTCCGGTTTTACATCCCGATGTAGCAAGCCGTTGTGATGTACTACCTGCAAGGCTGCTCCTATCTGGCGGATATAATGAGTTGCAATTCCTTCTTGCAATGGTATTCCTGGAATGACAAATGCTTGTGCCAGAGTTTCACCAGGAATATATTCCATGACCATGTACGGCAGCCCATCTTCAACAAAAAAGTCGCTGACCCGGACAATATTTGGATGAATACAAGTCGCCAATCGTCTTGCTTCATCTTGGAATTGACGCTCAAACTTGGCAAAATCAGGGTGCTGTCGCAACTTTTCATTAAGAGTTTTAATGACTACGACCTGATGTAAGTAGTGATGGGTTGCTTTGAAAGTAATCCCAAAGCCACCCCGACCAATTTCTTGGTCTAGAGTATATTTGCCACCCTGCAAGGTTGTACCTGCTAGCATATAGAGTCCTGAGTGCTGAGTCAATCAAGTAGAATATATTAGTACTGCATTTTAGTAGACGTAACCGGAAACTCTAAAAGCTCCGGTTTCGAGTCCTGAGTCTAACCTGAATTTTCAGCGATCGCAAATCCGGCTCCATTATTAAATTCCCGAATCGCTTTACCTCGTAGATGCTCCATTTTGTTTTTTAACTCTTATCATATCCTGATTAGACAAAAACCAACGTAGGTTGGGTTGTTGCCCGAAACCCAACATATCTCAATCGCGGAACAAAAACCAACGTAGGTTGGGTTGTTGCCCGAAACCCAACATATCTCTAACAAATGTCAGTAAATCGCACAGTTTTTTACAAGTCCAGCTACATGGACATTTCCGCAAAACACCCAGGTAACTAAACGTTAAGGTACAATGAAACGAAACGCCACATTGTACTAGGAAGAACGTGAACAGCTCTAAAATGGACATTCAATCACGTTTACGTGACCGACAAATTATTCACTGCGATCCTGAAATTATGAGTGGAGATCCAGTCTTTGTTGGAACGCGAGTTCCATTGCAAACCTTTTTTGATTACCTTGAAGGTGAAGCAGGCTTAGCCGAATTCTTGGAAGATTTCCCACATTTGCAGGCTCAGATATTGGAAGTTATCAATACGTTGGCATAAAAGTTGGAGTTATTGCCATGAATGGGCGATCGCGTTTTAACAACTCCAAAATAGCTCTTCCTCAAGTTTGTATTTTGTGTTAACAATTGTAATTACCAAATCACATTAACAGGATACTGAGCGATCTGGCTATCTGCAGTTATAATTGGCGCTTTCTCAACTTGGCTTTGAGCAATCAATATCCGATCGAAGGGGTCTCGATGTAAATCCGGCAGATTTGTCACTTGCAAAGCATGAACCATTTGAATTGCTAGGCTCTCGAATCGATTGATTTCCAAACGACTCGGAATATAACGTTCTGGGACATCAGGTAAAGTCAATTTTCCCAAGCGTACCTTAATGACGATTTCCCATGCACTAGCTGCACTCAAGAACAAAACGTTACCTGGGTCAATAATTATGCTCCTGGCAGTCGATGAAAGTCGAGTATCATCTGTAACCCACCAAATAAAGGCATGAGTATCGAGTAATGCTCTCATTCTAATTTGTCCACCGAACCAAGAAAATCATTCAGAATATCCTCTGGTAGGGGAGCATCGAAGTCAGGAGCAATCTGTACCTTACCACGATCCAACCCTGGGATACGGGGTAATGACTGCTCGGTAATAGGCACTATACGGGCAATGGGAGTGCCTGCTTGAGAAATAATCACCTCTTCCCCGGATAACACTCGACGGAGCAATTCCGCAAGCTCAGCCTGTACTTTCGGAAGTTCTACATTATACATTTATAGTCACTCTATGTTGTATGACTATTGATGGTCATACTTCATATCTTGGCACAAAGGTTAGAGTTTTTGCTTTCGCTGAATGCCAGGATTGTGTTGGGTTTTGCTGTCGCCCAACCCAACCCACGATTCTGTTAAAAGCGCTGACCGATACCAAAATGCAATCGGCTTTCGCCCTGGTCATTCATACCAAAATCAGCCCGAATCAGTCCTAGAGGTGAATCGAAGCGCAAACCCGCCCCATAACCAAAACCCGTACCTGGTTTGTTACGTACTCCAGCTGGGTTATCCAATATAGTATCCCCAGAACCTAAATCTGAGGCAAAGTCAGCAAACACCACCCCTCCCAATGCGTCCAAAACAGGAATGGGGAAGCGGTATTCTGCTGAAGCCAAGACATAAGTGCGACCGCTGCCAATGTCGCCTCCATCATAACCGCGTACTGAGTTGGGACCGCCCAAGTTAAAAGATTCATAAGGCGGTAAATCGCCAATGACTGTACCAGCCTGGAGATTCAAAGCAAAGACCTGAGGTTTTTTAGATTCAAATAACTGAAACGGTACAAACTGGCTGTAATTTGCCCGGATGCGATTCATGGAAATAGCACCATTTCCAAGGGGGACAGATTGTTCCGTACTGAGTTTAAGTATGGAACCATTTGTTGGATTCAAGGGGTTATCCCTTTCGTCTTTGGTAGCAGTGAAAGACACGGTAGCCAAGTCATCAATACCAGTTCCACTGAAAGAGAGTTGGTTACCTTGTTCATCAGTTGGTGTAATACTGCCTTCGCGATCGCGAATACTAACACGGGTATAATTGAATCCCAAGGAAGTGTCCCAATCGTCAATTGGTCTTTGGAAACTAATACTTCCACCAAACCGACCTTCCCGCACTCTGTCACCATCTGCCAGCTTAACATCACCGTCAAAAGTGTCAGAAAGTCCCCGTTTGCGATAGGTCGTTATGCTATAGCCCAAACGGTCTGGATTTGTTTCCCGATAAGGGCTGGTAAACTTAGTTTCAAACTGGATGTCACGGCGACCTACTTGAACATTCACACCCAAGTTATCGTTACTACCGCCAATATTTCGGTCATTATAAGTTAATGTACCGACTATCCCTTGGTCGGCGCTGTAGTTTCCACCTACATTAACAGAACGTGCCCCTAATTCCTTAAGTTGGTAGATGACATCAAGTTTTGTGGCATCGCCTTCTAGAGCAACGTTCACACTTTCAAATAACCCAGTCTTGTACAGTTGCTGTAAGTCTTCCTTGACAATGCTTTCTTGGAAAAGTTGACCGGACTTGAGTTTGAGTTGCTGGCGCAGGAAATCTTGTTTGGTACGTCCCGTAACAGGCTTACCCTTATCATCGACTGTTTTGCCTTCGTCGTTAACGAATCGAATTTGGACACTACCAACCACACCTTCGCCAACATTTAAAGTCAGAATCCCCTCCGGGGTTGGTGTAATTGATGTGACGCGTGCAATCTTATAACCATTATCACCATACCATTTATTGATTTGTTCCACGACTGCCTTCAAACCATCAGGGCTAATAGCTTTTCCTATTTGGGATTGGAAACGTTCCCAAGCCACTTGATAGGTTAGCGCCTTAGCCCCGGAAAGTTGTATGGAACGCACAACCACGGGTTGAACTAGATAGACAACATTCAAACCTGTTGGTGTGGTGTTACTATTCACCCGAGCGTTAACAAATAACCCTGTCTCTAAAATTGCTTCCACATCTTGTTGTAGCTGGCTTTGACTCGTTTCTCCGCCTGCTTGAGTTTTGATACGGCGGCGAATAATCTGCTGTAATTCTTCAGTGGCTCCCTCTATCTTTACATCTGTCGCTGTCACGACTAAATCATTCTCGTTGTTAGAGGGATTGGAGGGTTGTGGGGGAGATGAGACAAGAGGAGACCCCGAGTCCTTGCTGCTCAAGAGTTCCCCTGTCTTCGGCTCTTCTGACGTACCTATTACGACAGAATTCTTGTCAGCACCACTTTGCGCGGTTCCCAATTTTTGAGAAAATTGTTCAACGACCATAGTTTCTGGTTTGGCGATCGCCTCTAACTTTGCAGGCGGCGTTTCTTCAGTCACGGGAACTACTAAATTACCTGCATTATCAGCCTGAGTGGGAACACCAGAAGGAGCAGCTATTGCTTGTTGAGTGAGGTTGCCAGCCGTCAAAGTCGCTAGAGTGAAAATTGCCGCAGAAGAAACTCGCATAATAAGTAGCCTGATTTACTGGGAGTTAGTGTGTAGTTTTCTACAGAGGTTAGGTGATGGGGATAGTACTAACTTCCAGCTGCTTTGCCGATTTATACCCCCATTTATCCCTCTTGCCTCACAAGACAGTTAATTTTAAGTTTTTGTTTCTTATGCGCGATCTACCAAAGTTACCCCTAACCTCTCAGTACCAAGGAGAAACTTCTCGCTTGCGATTGCTTGCTATTAGTAACGGACACGGGGAAGATGCCATCGCCGTTCGCATTTTGCAGGAACTTCAGCAACAACCTAATGCACCAGATATCGTCGCATTGCCAATAGTGGGACAGGGATACGCTTACCAACGGTTGAACATCCCTATCATTGGTTCGGTACGCACCATGCCTTCTGGTGGATTTATATATATGGATGGACGCCAACTCGTGCGAGATGTGCAGGATGGCTTACTACAACTTTCAGTAAACCAGATCAAATCCATACGCAACTGGGTAAACACCCAACAAACATCGGGCAATAAGAATGCTATTTTAGCGGTAGGAGATATTGTTCCCCTGTTATTTGCATGGCTAAGTGGTGCCAATTATGCTTTTGTGGGTACGGCAAGATCGGAATATTACGTGCGAGATGAAATTGGAATATTGAAACGGAAAACCAAAGTAGCATGGTCGGAACACTTCTCGGGTTCGGTTTACCATCCTTGGGAACGTTGGCTCATGAGCCGCCCTCACTGCAAAGCCGTGTTTCCCAGAGATTCACTAACGACAGAGGTATTGACAAATTTATCTATCCGTGCATTTAATTTGGGCAACCCAATGATGGACGGGTTGGAACCATCGTTTCCGACTCAACGATTTTACAATCCGGATGCAGAAAAGCAAGAAGTCGCTCGACCTCTGGTTGTAACTCTTTTACCCGGTTCCCGTCCGCCAGAAGCCTACAATAACTGGCACCAAATGATGATTGCTGTCTCTGCATTGATGGCATTGTTTCAAGAGCGAGATTTTAAGGGATACAGTTCCAAAACAGTGGTGTTTTTGGGCGCGATCGCACCTAGCCTGCATTTTGACAGTATGCGCCAAATACTTCAATCTCAAGGCTGGCGTCCCTTTGCAGAAGCACCAGTCAAAATTTCCGATACAACTGCCATGACATTTAAGCAGAAAAATGCATATTTTATCCTGACTCAAAATGCTTATAATGATTGTTTGCACATTGCAGATTTAGCTATCGCAATGGCAGGAACGGCAACAGAACAATTTGTGGGTTTGGGTAAACCGGCAATTATCTTTCCCGGAAAAGGACCTCAGTTCACAGCCTCCTTTGCTGAAGCCCAAAGTCGTCTTTTGGGTCCATCAGTGATTTTAGTCCAAGAGCCAGGAGCAGTTGCTGGTGTGGTGCGATCGCTCTTAGCCAATCCCGATACTTTACAAGCCATTGCAGAAAATGGCTTGCGAAGGATGGGGAAACCAGGAGCAGCTAGGCGGATTGCCGAGTGTTTGATGGAGAAATTAGGAAGTTGTTAAAAATAGACATCCTCAGAAATTAATTGTGCAACGTATACAACCTTTATAAAGATGATTAAAATGCCAATTATTGGACGAATGTTGATATCGCACGTAGGTTGGGTTGAGGAACGAAACCCAACAAAAGCCTCAATGGTGTTGAGTTTCGCTACCATCCAACCCAACATATAAAATTGGCAGGTGCAAGCGCAACATAATAACAGCCTTTAAATTTAGGGTAGAGTTGTGCATTTCATTACTTGTCAGGTGCTATTTCTTCTTCATAAAGAAAGCTAACAATCGGAATAGCACTTTGCACCTGGTTAAGCGCAGATACACCCATAGTTGTGGAACTGGTTCCTACTTGCTGTAAGTTTTATTCATAACTCTTAAAAAAGCTTCATTCAATAACAGACAGATACCTCTGATATCGCCTGCTGCTAACTCAAAAAAATTAGGATATAGTTAAAATGTACTAATATTTTACTTATTTAGAATTTGCTACAGCCATGCAAGATCGAGATTTAGGTCCACTGGGAGAAACAGAATTCAAAAGGCTATGCCACACTGCTGGATTAACAGTACATAAATCTGAAATGGACCGGACAGGATGGGATTTTCTTGTAGAGTTTCCCTGTAAGCAGAACAATCGCTTTCCTCAAGATCTTTTGTTAGCTCCATTAGAGTGCAAGATTCAAGTTAAATCAACTGACAAAAAAAGGAAGAGAGGATCTATTACATTATCTAATTTGGATAGACTTGTAAAAGCACCAATGCCTGTCTTCTTCTGTTTCATTGAATTTGATGGAGAGGATATGGCACAAGCTGTTTACTTAGTTCATGTTGGAAAGGAAATAATTGAAAAAACATTGAAGAGGATTAGAGAGCTAGAAAATGAAGGACAGGGAAATAATTTAAACAAGCATACTCTTGATATTACTTATGGAGATGCTGATAAATTGGAGAGTTTAACCGGAAGAAGTTTAAAGTCTGCAATTGAGAAAATAGCTCCAGATGGTATGATAAAATATATTGAAAATAAAAATCATTTATTGAATACTTTGGGTTTTGAGGACGGTAAATATCAGGCTAAAATCACTATCATGAGCCCCGATCCTATTGGAGATATTTTAGATGTAACTCTAGGAATTCGCAAAGAAATTGATATTTATCAATTCATTAGCTATCATAAGAGATTTGAAATTTTGTCGAGTAATCCTAATATGCTCCATGATGGTGGAGTTCTTTCTATTTATGGCAAGCCAAAAGAAGCAAGATTGACATTCAAAGAACATGGTCGTCCATTAGGAATCTCCTTTGCCGCAAAGTTACACATTTCTCCTCTCACTCAATTTCTCCCAAGAGAACGTCTAAAGTTTAGAGTAGAGTCTAGATTCTTTGAGCTAATTATTGAATCAGATAAGATAAACTGCTCAATTCATCCTTACTCTAATGACAAAGTTTCCATCAAAGAGTTAACAAATTTTCTCGAGCTTCTATCGATATTTGAAAAAACATCTAAATCCATTACAGTAGAGCTTAAGTCTGAAAGTGGAGACTCAAATCTAAGTTTTAGTTTAAATTCAAAAGATTTGCCTTCATCATTGTTTGAGATAAAAACCTGTGGCGATCAAATCTTTACCTGGAGTGCTATTGCTGACATGGCAAGGAAAGTTATTGAATTATGTAGAAAACTTTATATTTCTGAAGAAGATTTACTTGTTCAGATTGAGGATCTACTTAGCCTCTATCAATATACAGACCTTGGATTGCTATATCAAGCATTATGTGGAAGTGCAGAATCTGTAGTTGTTTCCTTTCCAGATGGAGTAGATGGATATCAACAAGATGCCAAAGCTGCAAGTGTTGGCTTTGCAGAAGCCCGCATTGGAAATTATGTTATTGGCTGTTGTCTGGCAATTGTTGGTTCTCTCTCTTTGCTTGGGGATCAACAGATGTTGGTTGCTGAGAGGTTCCTTGTAGGGCAGCAGTTTATAAGAACTGACAATATGAGTCAAGTAAAGGAACAGATTGAAGGAGGTTTGAATGAATTGGTAGAGGAATTGCAAAATGAAGAATTGGCAGCTATAGCAATCCTAAATGATTCATGAGAAAACACCATTATATAAATAATTTCAAAATTACTTAATTGTCAAGGGCAAAATCGCCGTTGATGTATGTCAGGAGGCGATCGCTTACAATACTTTTAAATTTCGGCAGCTTGTTGAGAATATGGAGCCCTCCAATTCAGCCAAACTGATTCCAAACGCAGAAAAAGCCGTCGTTGACATTCGTAAACTGCATGATTATTGCCTAAATCTAGACCACAATCAGGGAAAACATAAAGCTCGGTTGTTTTTCTCAAGACTTGGCATAACCGCAGACGATGCTTTTGAATTGCGCCAGATTCTTCTAGAAGTTGTCAAGACTCATTTGGCTGAACTAGGACGACACGATGAGTTTGGACAGCGCTACACGTTAGATTTTGTCCTCGAATGGCAAAATAGAAGTGCAACTATTCGGAGTGGTTGGATCGTTGAATCCGGTTCCAACATTCCAAAATTAACCACTTGCTACCCTTTGTAATATCTGAAAGTGAAACAAGATGACACAAAAAACAGTCAAATTGCTCGATGTAGTCGCTCTGACATACGATCTTCCCGAATACAACCTTTGGCGTGGGCAAGTTGGCACGGTGGTTGAAGTTTTAGCCAGTGGTGCTGCTTTTGAAGTTGAGTTTAGCGATCGCAATGGGCACACCTACGAATCAATTGGTTTACGCCCAAATCAGATTATGGTGTTGCATTTTGAGCCAGTATCTCCGGATACAAAATCTGAAGTTGTCAAGGCTTGACATCTGATTCTTAATAAAGAAGGGGAGAGGTCAATACCTCCTTGGTGGCTTGACGACAGGAATTGATGGGACAGGAGATTTTGCTGCGATCGCCGCTCGCGTTCCTGATTCTTGAGTCCTAGCAAGGGTTCCGGGTGGAACGACTTCCAATAGACCAAACACAGCCGGACCTTGGGAACCATCGGAATTGGTCAGAAGCAAGGAACGATCGCCTAAAGGTGCATCAGGGGAAGCTGTAATTGTCAGGAAGAAAATTTGTTGCCCGCCTTGCTCTTGAAAATCGACTTTTGTCACTGTGACTCCGGGAGCATCGATCAATTCAATGGTGGCATCGAGATCGCTATTAAACGCAATCAGCACGACATTTTCCACTGTTGTTCCTGGCTCAATTCGCATATTCAGGTTACCACGGGAAGTTACATCTACCAAGTCTGAGTCCCTCAATAGAAATGGACGCGGTAGGGGCTGTTGTGCTACATCCGCACATAGAAAAGATTCTGGTGGTGTTAGCTGCGGCAAAGGCAATCCAGCTAGGGCAATATCAAAAGTTTGTGCAATCTGAGAGCCAAATTCAATATTAAATCCATTAATCGTGATATCACTCACGGTAAAGCCTTGGTCTTCTGGTACCTCGAACACTGCATGGAGAATAAAATCCATATCTTCTCCATTTTGCCGACGGCGACCTCGAACAACCTTCCAATAATCTGATGGCTGGGCATTTGCAGGAGCATTGAAGGGCAGCTGGTAGGTGTCAAAACTGGGTTCTTGAATATACAGCCCGACTGGGTTCTGTAAGGAAACCCTGACACCAGAACCAGGTTGTCCAGTTCCACGCACCAATGCATTTACCGACGCCCCAATGGTTGGATCGCTGTTACGGTTTGGAGCGCCATACTGACTGCAGTTGATGAGCTGGTTTTTATCGGTAATGGGGTTACCCGCAGGATCTTGTCGCAGAACTGTAGCTTGACCTGCTAAAAAAATCTCAGCACTGAGAGCATTGGGATTACTGATTAAATGAACCGCCCCATCGGTTGTCGTGCTATTCCACTTATTGCGATCGTTATAAGCTGGTCGTCCAGTTTCTGGGTCAATAATAGGTTCTCCATTACCGTCCCGTAAGTAAAGGTCTTCAAGTTGTACTTGAGGTTCTACTAGCTCTTGGTAAAGCCTGAGCACAACTGCTGGCTCAACATCCCAAAGGGCGTACCAATATTCTCGGTTTTCGCAGGTAAACATGACTTTGGTAATCTTCCCCTCTGAGTTGCGGGTGACACTCCACTCACAGTACTCGTCTTGCCAACCACGGGGTCCTCTGGGACTATAGTTAGGATTTAATGATGATGGACTTTCATCTGCAAGTTGCCATTGTGTACGCTCCCCGACGTTGGGAAATGCAATTAAAATTCTGTTTGGAAAAGCCGTCCATCTGATAACTGCTCCCTTTGTGCCTTCGGGAATATCTGTATTGAGGGGGTTGTAGTACTCGGTTAGGGCAGGTTGGTTTACAGAATCCCACGGGTCGTTTTTAATGGTCTGTTCTGTATATCGATTGATGTTACTATTCCAACGACTGCGGAAGGCTTTCTCTTTCTCTTCTTCACCTGAGCGGAAATCATTTTGATTTGCTGGTGGATCGAATTGAGGTAGTTTGGGCATTTTTTTACTCCTATGTTGTTATGTTTATGACAAGTTGGTTTTTCAACCATAATTGATTGCAACCCTACTGAGCAGTACACTACTGGGGTAAATCTGTCTGAGGAAACAGTAGAGTAAATTCTTGGAGGTTGTTGATAATTGGCCAAGATTGAAACTGCGATCGCCGTTTAACAGCAAGTCTCATGAGTCGATCTAACTGTTCTGATTCAGAAAGATTGTTAATTTCGTCTATATAAGTCTGAATTCGCTGCTGCACAGATGTTTTCCATTGGTCATCGGGTAGATTCCAAGTGAAAAGAAATTGTTGTTCGGCAGAACAGGTGTCTAAATTCCCAGGATCGCAGTCTGGTTGATTGGCAGCAACAGCCTTGATTTTGTCTGCAAACTCATCAGGTACGCTACTGACACCATTGATGATAGTGCCCGTTTTCATCTGTTCGGCATACTGCTGCAAACTGCTTCGCGTCTCTGAAAAAACTGGATTTTTAAAGCCCACCATCAACAGTGAAGCAATAAATTTGTCAGTTATAATTTTTGCAGAGCGCATTTGGGTCAACATGAAGAGATCCTCTGCAGATGGTACGGGTACGAAAAACGCAAAGTAGGTGGAACCCTCTTGCTCGTACAAGGGTGAGCCATCTGGTTTTCTAAAGTCAGACTGAACCAGTTTGAAGTTATGGATTTTTAGGTAATTGTCGTAATCATCGCGTTTAAACTTAATCAGAGGGATATTGTAATTGAGGTTTAGTGCTGTTCTTAAGGCTGAATCCCACAGGAAAAAGTCATTAGGAATTCCTGAGATATCACTGTTAACTGGACTGGTATTTGCTGCTTTACTTTCTATATTGGTGGATGCCAAATTAACGGTAGTATTGGTGGTAAGGTGACGCAACATCTCGTTTACATCACTGAGATTAATCGTCCCGTCCTCGTTTTTTACGCGATCGCGCAACCAATTTTGATAGTAAATTTGGTATCCACTTTTGATAACCCGCTCAAGAATTTCAGCACCTTTCAAATCTTGAAATATCTGCTCTTGAGCAACAGCGATCGGTACAATCAGAGGTGATATTGTTGCACGTTGGGAATGCCAATTGTTCCAAGGAAATGCCAATTCTTTCATAATCACCACACCATTGTGGTGACAGTCGAAACATCCATGCCCCATAGTCTGGGGTGCCCGTGCCATAGGTGAGTCACCTGCCCAAGCCCACACCCTAGTTGGAATATTTTCGGTTTCGCCTACTTGTGACAAAAATTCATAAAAGTTGTATTTCTTCGCTTGAGCATTCCATGAAATCACTTGCAGGAAACTAGAATTTCCTCCCGGTGGTGCATTGAGCAAAATCTGAGCACTGCTTGTTGGGCTTGTTCCCCAGGTAAGGATATAACGTAAGTTCCGAGGTACCTCCCGCGAAACAACTGTAGTTGGAATTTGACTCCCTTCTCCTACCAAGTAATTGGCTTGTTGGAGGTTTAGCCCAGAGTTGGAAACCCCTGCCACAATTGCATCAACACTGTCCGGAAAAACTCCTTTGCGAAGAATAGCTGTGGCGAAGGGATCGTTCAGATTTTCCCCAATTTCCTGTTCCGTCATAAGTGCCACACACGAATCCACTCCCTCAATGAAACGATAGATTTTGCCAGCTTCTACTGGAGCACAGTTGGTGTTAGTTTGTACGCTAAGGGTTCGTGCTTGGGTATTCGTGAGAACCTCTGGGTGTTTTTCTACAAAAGAACTCCTTGATTGAAAATTACCCGTTGCTAATTTTTCTTGGTTTGCCGCCAAAGCTTCGGATTGGAATGAATGACTCAGAAACCACGAACTTCCTGATAGAAACAGTAAGAACAAGGTGAGAATAACAAATTTTGATAAACCAATCTTGGGCATTTTTACTCACCTTCTTTTTTCTGTCAGTGTAAGTTGGCAGAGCTTGCCTGATTATCTAATTGCTAGTTAAAACGACTTATGCAGTTGAACGAAAAAAGCAATGCTGCCAGAAATCCTACCAAATCCATTTGGATCGGAATTATTTCTCCTTCTTTTCTCTTTGCGCTCTTTGCGTCTATAGAGTTTTTATTATTTTAAATGCAACCGTAAACGATATTTTTTAAGAAATATTTTCAATTTCCACGGGCTCGACAGGTTCAGCCAGTTCAAAGCCAAAAATTCGGGAGTAGAAGTACAGTTCCCCATCCAGGGCACGTTTGATATTCTGAGCATTGCGGAAGCCATGCTGCTCACCTTCAAAGGCAACATACGCTACAGGCAAACCTTTATTTCGCAGCACTTCGACCATTGCCTCTGCTTGGTTTGGCGGGACAACTTTATCTTCCAATCCTTGAAAGAATATTACCGGACATGCAAGACGGTCTGTATAATTTATTGGCGATCGCTCCTGATAAAGCTGGCGCTGTTGCGGGTAAGGACCAATTAAACGATCTAAGTACCGTGACTCGAATTTGTGCGTATCCCTTGCTAGAGCTTCGGTGTCACTCACTCCGTAGTAGCTTGCACCCGCTTTAAACGTGTCTCGGAAAGTCAAAGCACACAATGTCGTATAACCACCCGCACTACCACCTGAAATTGCTAGGCGATTGCCGTCCACCTCTCCCCGTTCCACAAGGTAAAGCGCACCATAGACGCAATCATCAACATCCACAATTCCCCACTGACCATCTAGTTGCTGCCGATACTCCCGTCCATAGCCTGTACTACCACGGTAATTCACATCCAGAACCGCTATTCCCCGGCTAGTCCAGTACTGAATTCCAAAGTTGAGGCTGCTGGAAGCTGCTGCGGTTGGTCCACCGTGGCTTTTAACAAGCAAAGGGGGTTTTTCGCCATCAAGGGCATTGTAATCGCGGTTTTGGGGTGGGTAGAACAGGGCATATGCTCTCTGTCCATAAGATGTGGGGTATTCAATTGCTTGGGGTAACGAAAGATAACCCGTATCAATTGTTACCTCACTGGAATGGCGCAGTACCTCAAGTTCTGCCGTCCTCAAATCCATCCGAACAATAGCTCTTGACTGAGTAGCAGAAGAACCAATAAATACTACTCGACCGAGGGCGGCTTGCAGCGCCTCAATATTTGTATAAGGAACTTCTATCGGTTCCAGTTTGCCTGTTGTCGTATCAAGGCTTGCCAAATACCAAATGCCTTGCTGAGTATAGGAACAGATAATGCGGTTAGTTGACTCGAAAGCATAGGTGGACATTCCCAAGAGCCATTGGGGTTTGCCAAACTCAGCCTTGATGTCCGTCAGCAGTTCCACAGTTCCATCTCGTCTGCGGTAAAGATTCCACCAGCCTGTGCGATCCGAGATAAAGTACAAATTGCCATCGGGTGACCACTCTGGCTGAAAGATTGATTCATCAGGACCACCTGCAACTCGTTCGCTATGTCCCACAGAACCGTCTGCTTGCAGTTCCCCTACCCACAGTTCTGCTGCATCCCAAGGCATATTTGGATGATTCCAAGTTAACCAAGCCAAATGATTTCCATCAGGGCTGAGGCGAGGGGCTGCATAGAAATCATTGCCGTACACTAGGAGTTGAGGATTTTCGTTCGCTTCTAAATCCAGGCTAACCAGTGTGTTGATTGGTTCGCGTCCGCCAACCGTGAGATCCTCACACACGCATATAATCCGATTTCTTTGGCGGTCAAACACCCCGTCTGCATAACGTAGAGTTGCGAACGGTGTGATGGGGTAGGGCTGTTGACCGATATCCTGACGATACAGACGTTGGTCGGCAAAGTTGGAGAAGTAAACAGTGCCATCAACAACTAGAAAAGAGGCACCGCCGTACTCATGGACGCGGGTACGCACATTGAAGGGAGTAGGTGTAACATCACATAACACCGGGTTCAAGTCGCGAGACTCGCCCAATTGACTTTCCCCGTGAGTTTGACCATCTGCAGCCCGTTTGACAATGACAGTTCGCCCTTGTTCCCAGGGTCGGAACTCGCTCCAGTAGATGTCTTCACCATCAAAAGCTATCTGCCCCAGTCCCACAGTGCTTGATGTAATCAAGTCGGCTGTAATGGGCGATCGCCACGACCCGTAAGGTGCAACTTTTGGCTCAATCAAGCACTAGGCTCCTTGGAATATATATATACAGAATATTACTCTGTATCTGTGGCTTCCTCATTATTAAAAAACAGCAAGCGAATAGCGAGTATGGCAAACCCCACAGCTGCTCCCGCTTTCAACAACCTTGTAGGCAAAAACTCTGCCACCGCGCCCCCAGCTAATGCTCCCAAAAAGGAAGTCAACAGCAGCGCCCCAGCGGTTCCCAGAAATACCGCACGTGGAGATTGAGAGCGTCCTGAAATTGCGATAGCAGCTAGCTGACTTTTATCCCCTAGTTCCGATAAAAAAACTGTTATAAAGCTCAATCCTAAAAGATGCCAATCCATAAATTTTGTCCTCTGTCCTTTGTCCTTTGTTCTTTTTTCTTTCTTTTGACTGATGACAAATGACTAAAAACTCATGAATAAATCCCAAAAAAGCATGACAGAAATGAGCAGTAGCATTACTCCAGATGCTTTTTCGACAGTTTTAGGAGACAATCGGCTAGCCATCCAACTACCCAAAATTACACCTATTAAGCTGGTCATCACAAGGGCGGTTGCAGATCCCAAGAACACTACCCACGGAGATTGAGATTCTGCACTCATGAGCAAAGTAGACAATTGTGTCTTGTCACCGATTTCTGCTAAAAAGATGGTGACAAAAGTCGTTGCAAACACAGCAATCGCCTTCTGAGGCTTTGGGGATTCTTCAGACGCTAAAGATGATGGAATCTCAACTAGGGCAGTCGTTGAACTGTAATCTTTCTCTTCGTTTAGACTAGATAGGTTGGGAGGTGCAGAGTCAAGTTTCACGGGTAGTGTTTTTCTCGCTAGATTGTTTTCATATTTTTCTCATTTTCTCAATGTTTTTTACAAATTGCAACCCAGTAGCCATAACAGAACCTTATCTTTACTAAAGATGATGCAAAAATTGACACGTCGTAAATTTCTCGCAACTGCCACTCTGACAACAGGTTTTGCATTGGCAGTGGAACCCACGTTTGCCAAAGTCATCACCACCGACACCAACGGATTGGTTGCGGGTGCGGTAAAAATTCCCGTTAAAGATGGCGAAATTCCTGCCTACAGAGCAATGCCTGCGACTGGTAAAAATTTTCCAATTATTTTGACAATCCAAGAAATCTTTGGCGTACACGAACATATTCAGGATGTCTGCCGTCGCTTGGCTAAGTTAGGATACCTGGCAATTGCTCCTGAATTGTTTGTCCGTCAGGGCGATGTCTCAAAGTTACCCAATATAGAAGATATTCGCAAGGTGGTAGCCAAAGTGCCAGATGCCCAAGTGCTATCCGATCTTGATGCTACAGTCAACTGGGCTGTCAAGTCAGCAAAGGGGAATGCCAGTAAGTTGGGGATTACGGGCTTTTGCTGGGGTGGTCGCATAACCTGGCTGTATGCAGCACACAATCCCAAGGTGAAAGCAGGTGTCGCGTGGTACGGACGACTGGTGGGCAATGCCAGCGAACTGACACCCAGGCATCCTGTCGATATTGCATCTACATTAAAAGTTCCCATTCTTGGGCTTTACGGTGGTCAGGATACAGGCATTCCCCTTAATACAGTAGAGCAGATGCGAGACCGCCTTAAGTCAAGCAGCAGCAAATCTGAAATCATCGTCTACCCAGATGCACCCCATGCCTTTTTTGCCGATTACCGCCCTTCCTACCGTGAGAAAGAAGCTAAAGACGGTTGGCAACGCCTGCAGGCATGGTTGAAGCAGCATGGCGTGTAATTCTGTTCTCATCAGTCATTTCACCAATATGAAAGAAAAAAGCCATTTTTCTGAAGAAGCAGAGGTTTTCGTCTTTCCGTATTGGGGATTCCAGGGATTCAGTTAGTGGGGATTAACAACCGCAATTTAGAAGACTTTAGCGTCGATTTAGCAACAACAAAAGAATTGCTATCGCAGCGTAGAGATATCTTGAAGAAATTAGGTATTTCCGTTGTAAGTGAATCGGGTTTGTATACATCTAGCGATCTAGCTTTGGTTTTAGAAGCAGGTGCAGAAGCTGTTTTAATTGGAGAATCTCTCGTTAAGCAAGATGATATAGAGCAAGCAATTAAGCAAATTCAGATAAGTAGGTCGGTAAGAAAAAATGTAACTGGTAAGGGTCATCCTTAGTTATTTGTTATTAGTAAGGGTTTCAGATACATTTACATTCTGTAATGTATTTCTGTTTATTCACACCAACTTACTTAAGTATCTAGTTTTATCTAGGGTTTACTGTACTGTATACTTTATACTCCTCTCGGATAAATTACGCAAACACACTTTATCTTTTAATTAACTATGACATCTATTTCCAAACACTTTGAATCCTTACGCAAAGCAAACCAATGTGCTTTGATTCCTTTTATTGTAGCTGGCGACCCAGATTTAGAAAATACTGCTGAAGCTTTGCGACTTCTGGATGCAAGCGGTGCTGATTTTATCGAATTGGGAGTGCCCTATTCTGACCCCTTGGCTGATGGACCAATAATTCAAGCTGCTGCAACCCGCGCATTAAAATGGGGAACTCGTTTAGCTGATGTTTTGAATATGGCACAGTCGGTTACTCGTAGTTTGAAGTCACAGATTATTCTTTTTACTTACTACAATCCAATTCTCAATGTAGGAATTGAGAAATTTCTCAAACGAGTTGCTGATGCGGGAATTAAAGGTTTGGTTGTACCGGATTTACCTTTAGAAGAAGCCAGCGATTTAATGAATTTTGCTAGTATCTATGGGATTGAAGTTACTTTACTCGTGACTCCCAATAGTTCCCCAGAAAGAATTAAGGAAATTTCCCGTCAGTCCCAAGGATTTATTTATTTAGTTAGCGTTACGGGTGTTACAGGAATGCGCGAGCAAGTACAAACGCGAGTCAAAGATGTAATCATGGATATTCGCAGTGTCACCAGCAAGCCTATAGGTGTTGGTTTTGGTATTTCTACCCCAGAACAAGCCCGTCAAATGCGTGATTGGGGTGCTGATGCTGTCATTGTTGGTAGTGCATTTGTGCAGCGTTTGGGAGAAAACACCCCTTATAATGGCTTGCGGTCTATTGGCAAGTTTTGTAGCGATTTGAAAGCAGTAATATAAACATCTGTCCCATTGTTTAAAAAATTAGGAGATTTCATGCTATTTAATGTACACAATTCAATAAGTCGTCAACCAGATTCTAACGGTCGATTTGGTCAGTTTGGCGGTAAATTTGTTCCAGAAACTCTGATGCCTGCTTTAAGTGAATTAGAAACTGCGTTTTATAAGTATTACAATGACGCTGATTTTCAATCTGAATTACAAAATCTTTTACGGGATTATGTCGGACGTGCTACTCCTCTTTATTTTGCGGAACGGTTAACCAAATACTATGCTCGTCCGGATGGGAGTGGGGCACAGATTTACTTAAAACGTGAGGATTTAAATCATACGGGCGCTCACAAAATTAATAATGCTCTGGCTCAGGTGTTACTGGCTCAACGCATGGGTAAAAAGCGAATTATTGCGGAGACTGGAGCGGGTCAACACGGTGTAGCAACTGCTACAGTATGCGCTCGTTTTGGTTTGGAATGCGTCATTTATATGGGCATCCACGATATGGAACGGCAAGCTTTAAATGTGTTCCGCATGCGATTGATGGGGGCTGAAGTTCGTCCCGTGGCAGCGGGAACGGGAACGCTCAAAGATGCGACTAGTGAGGCAATTCGCGATTGGGTAACGAATGTGGAAACGACTCACTATATTTTGGGTTCCGTTGCAGGTCCCCATCCTTACCCTATGATGGTGCGGGAGTTTCAAGCGGTTATTGGTAAGGAAACTCGCATTCAATCTCAGGAAAAATGGGGGGGCTTACCGGATATTGTACTTGCTTGTGTGGGTGGTGGTTCAAATGCGATCGGTCTTTTCCATGAGTTTGTGAATGAACCCTCTGTGCGTCTTATTGGAATTGAAGCGGCAGGTGAGGGGATTGATACAGATAAGCACGCAGCAACTTTAACACTGGGTCGTGTTGGTGTTTTGCACGGGGCGCGAAGCTATCTTTTGCAAGATGGTGATGGTCAGATTATTGAAGCACATTCGATTAGTGCTGGTTTGGATTATCCCGGTGTGGGACCGGAACACAGCTATTTGAAGGATATGGGACGTGCGGAATATTACAGTGTTACTGACAAACAGGCTTTAGCTGCATTTCAACGGTTATCTCAACTTGAAGGGATTATTCCCGCATTGGAAACATCTCATGCGATCGCATATTTGGAAACCTTGTGTCCGCAACTTGTTGGTAGCCCGCGCATTGTCATCAACTGTTCGGGTCGCGGTGATAAGGATGTGCAAACGGTGGCGAAGTATTTTAATCCTGGGTAAATATTACTCCTTTCCTGCCAGAAGATTATTTATTTAAATGAACCGTAAAGACGCTAAGGACACAAAGAAAGAGGAAAAGAAGATCGGTAATCTTACACCGCGAAGGGAGTAGTTTGCGATCGCTCTCGTATAAAATGTACCCCCCTGTTTATCCCCCCCTTATAAAGGGGGAAACTAGTTCCCTCTCCTTTATAAGGGGAGGGTTAGGAAGGGGTAGAGTTGGGAATTGTAAGTAATTAAGCAGATTTGATATCAAAGCCCTAATACGCAAAAACCAAGAACTCTATTTGGAGGTAAACAATGGTACAGGTTAATGTTGAACAAAAGCCAGTAAATAATAACAGTAAAAATTGGTCTGAAATATTACGGCAATTGCTCGATCGCGAATCGTTATCTGTTTCCCAAGCTTCAGATTTAATGCATGGTTGGTTGGGAGAAACTATTCCGCCAGTACTGTCGGGTGCGATTTTAGCAGCGATTCAAGCGAAGGGTGTCTGTAGCGAAGAGTTGTTGGGAATGGTTCAGGTTTTGCACGGACAATCGGTAAAGCCGGATTTACGGGATCGGATTCTCAAGAATCAACCGCTTGTAGATACTTGCGGAACTGGTGGAGACGGTGCATCGACGTTTAATATTTCGACGGCTGTTGCTTTTGTGGTGGCTGCTTGTGGAGTGAAAGTTGCCAAACATGGGAATCGTTCTGCGTCGGGGAAAACTGGTTCTGCTGATGTTTTAGAAGCTTTAGGTGTGAATTTGAATGTTAATCCTGAAGTTGCTCAATTAGCATTGGAGGAAGTCGGCATTACTTTTCTGTTTGCACCCGATTGGCATCCCGCATTAAAAGCGATCGCGCCATTGCGAAAAACTCTTAAAGTACGTACTATATTTAACTTACTAGGTCCGTTACTAAATCCCCTATCCCCAACAGGACAGGTCATTGGCATTAACAATCCAACTTTAATTGAAACTTTTGCCGAAGTTCTCAATCAAATGGGAACTCGCAGGGGAATTACATTACACGGACGGGAAAAATTAGATGAGGCTGGATTGGGAGACAAAACCGATTTAATTGTACTCTCAAATAAACAAATACATCGAATCGAATTAGATCCAAAAGATTTAGGTATCAATCCTGCCCCTATTAGTGTATTAGCGGGTGGTGAGGTTAAAGAAAATGCAGAAATTCTCCAGGCTGTTTTGCAGGGGAGAGGAACAAAAGCACAACAAGATGTCGTAATCTTGAATGCTGCTTTAGCATTATATGTCGGCGAGAAAACATCAAATCACGATCCCATCAAAGCTTTTTCTGAGGCTGCGAGCGTTGCCAAAGAAGCTTTACAAAGTGGAGAACCTTGGAAAAAATTGCAGGAATTAGTTGAATTTGGGAATAGGTGAATGAGATAGGAAGCTGCATCCACCACTAGATTTGGTCAAGCCCCGCTTTAAGGCGTTTCCTCATCAACAACGACCAACTCCACGCCACAGCGAGTAGCGGCTTCAGCTAACCGAGTATCAAGTGTTGCCAATGGCAATCCCAACCGCAGCGCTAGCTCTAAGTAAGCCGCGTCATAAGCAGCCAGACCTTCTTGTCGTCCTAGCACCAGGGTAGCACCCAATGCATTTGTATCTGTAGCCGAATCAACCTGAATTAACATTGACTGTAACAAGGCAATAGCTTGCGAAGATTGTTCCTGAGTCATGCGGTTACGTCTTTCAGCCACCAGCAAGACATTGGCTATCTCCAGCGACCAAATTCCCGGTACAAATGCTTCACAATCCGGCATCATTGCCAATATCGTATTAGAATAGTTGTTATTTTCATCCACCAAGCACCAGCTAATTGCTACAGAACAATCCAAAACAAACTGCATCTGATTATCTTCGTCCCTCTTCTATCATGGAGCGGATTGACGTTTTGTCCAACGCAACTTCTCGCCGCAGTTGTTGCATCCCGGCAATTGCTTCGGTAATTGATTTTTTCGTCGTGGGCTTTCCCCAAGCGTTATACTGCACTGGAGTTTCCTCAGATACTGCAACTTCTGCATCGGGTAAAGGCTGTACAACCACTACCACTTCAACAGAGGTATCGTTAAAATCAGTGGGTGTTTGGATTTGCAATATACCATCTGCCCCAATATGTGCTCTTAACTTTATCGTTTCCATATCAGCCCCGCTAACTCATCCTTTACATTGTTCATTGTGTCTCAATACGTCTCAATTTTCGCCGAAAGGAATTTTCTAATTTTTGGACTGCTACTAAATCAACAAGCTAAGTATCTATACTCATAGGCTTACCGCTATTGTCGGTATCGAGAATGGACTGAGAAAATACCTTGGATCTCGTTAACTGACATCTTGCACCTTCTCAATAAGGGAGTGTGCGGCATAGCCCTACCTACGATCGGGATCAGCTTTTTGAGGTTTGATTTTTGCAATAAGGTGATGGTGCAAGATATGAGTTAAAGAGAATCTGGTTATTACACGTATCTCAGCAGGCATCCAAATTAAGATAAAAATCAGATTTGGCAAAATGCTTCTTGACTAAAACTACCTAACGTAAAAGACTGCCACTTAGTATATTCCGATCCTTGGTAATCAACCCATTTAGGTAATGTTATCGCGCCTTTTGGATTTTTCACTAACCAATCTACATTAACCTGGATTTGACATTCTTCCTAATTTTTATAAAAAGTGGTTCTTCAGTACTTGTTATTTTAGCATAACAAGTACTGAAGAACCGAAACAGTTAATTTAGCAAAAGATAACGGCTATGTTGATTTAGCAAATGCCTTAACATCTTTACAATCTTGTCAACCTGACGATAATACCCCGGCATCAGAATGGAAAGATTGGGCAGACAAATTGCAGAAAGTGATGATTCAGTATCTGAATATTGGATATAATGTGGAATTGTCTGAAGAGGATACTAAAGCTTTAGATAAGTACCTCTATGTCATTAATCTTCTGTTAGATTGTCTTCAAGCAGATAGCTATGTGTCTAGAGATTTGCGCGATGAACTGATTGATTACCTACTACTTCCAAAGGAAAGCATTCCGTCACATCTGTTAGGAAAGGAATTACCTATACTGTCGGAAGAACTGCAATTATAGCGCGTATTCATCGCTTTCAATGGAAGACCGCACGTGCTTTCCTCCGGCGGGCAATTCGTGCCATTGCGCTCAATGCGGGTACTTCGCTGACTTTTCACGGTATCTGGAAAACCCCTCTCCAACCTCTCACGCCAGTTGCTACAACTCTGGAAGAGCAACGCACTGGCTCCCCTACAAGGAGCTATCTATTACCCGCATCTTTCTTAACAATTGCAAAACTGTTATGGAGAAAGGGTTTTTTGAGATAAGCCTTTGGATAAGCGTTTTGGAGTTCTTCAACTTCTGTTGCTAGTTTTTTTGAAGGCTTCTTGCTCGAAAAGATCGCTTTCTGTATGAGACGGGCGAGGTACTCGTAGTCTAAAAGTCATTTACCGTAATATCTCCCAACCCTTTACCTGGTGTAATGCTCGCCTTTGGTAGCAAACTTAGGTTTTTGTGTTGTTCCTAACAGAAGAAAATTGAGCACTATGAATGTGACAAGGGCAAAAATAGCACTAGCATATAAGGCTCCTTGAATTCCTACAAATCCAAAGGCAATGCCTACTAAAGCCGGACCAAGTGCCCTTCCCAAAGATTGGAGAGTAACATTCATAGCCATAAACCCAGCACGATTGTCCTCAGGTGCGAGGCGTGCAAATACTGTTTGGGTGGATGGAAGTGCAATGCCAAGACCTGCACCAAATATTAGAACAGGGATAAAAAGCAACCATACATTGGTCATTAGGGGAGCAATCAAGAGTGCCAAACCACAAATGACGAAAGACATTTTGATAAGTGTGACTTCAGAGAACTTCTGAGCAAACCATCCCAATTGAGAAGCAAACAAAGCAAGAGTTATTTCCATACTGGCAAGCAGTATGCCAATGACTGCACCAGATGCACCGAGAGTATTTGCTGCTAGAAGTGGGATGCAGATAAAACAAGAACCAAATTCCAAGATGAATAAAGACAACACCGCAAACAACAGCGCTAATACAGAACGGTTGTTAATACTCTTAAGCGTACTTCTCAAATAAACTTTGAAGTTAAAATCTTCAATATGCTTTTGGGTCTTTGGTAGTTTTAGTTTTGTCAGCACTAACAAGGCAATTGGAAGAGCGAGAATTGAGAGTAAAAATGGGTATTGCCAACTGAGTTGTGCCAATCCACCACCAATGAGAGGATAAACTGTTGCACTAATGCCAATCATACTGGCGTTAAATGCCATCGCTGCAGTCAGCATCTTTCCGGAATAAATATCAGCAATGACAGTGAGAGACAAAGACTCTAAACTAGCAGCACCAACGCCTTGCAAAAATCTCCACTCTAATAGGCTGCGAAAATCCCGTGCGAAAGCACATAAAATTCCGCCAAGTGCAAACAGCAGTAAAGAAGGAATGAGAATTTTCTTTCTGCCAATACGGTCAGCCAAAACCCCGAATATTGGAGTTCCAAGTGCAATTGGTATCAAAAAGCTTGCCATAACCAATCCAATTTGTTCATTTGGAACTTTAAAAACTTCCCCAATGGCTGGTAGTGCTGGGTTAATAGCCATCACACCCATAACTGATATTAGTGTGACACTAATGATGATATAAAGATTGTTATCTTTGTAGATAGGATTTGAATTATCTTGTTGAATTTTCATGGTGGTTAGTTGTTAGTGGTTGATGGTTAGTAGGGTGGGCACTGCCCACCGTTGGCTGTTGCAATTTTATGGTGGTTAGTTGTTAGTTAGTAGGGTGGGCACTGCCCACCGTTGGCTGTTGCAATTTCATGGTGGTTAGTTGTTAGTGGTTTTCTGCTAATTATTCATTGTTAGTCTGACTTCATAGGTAATTAACAACTAACTACTACTTTTTTTCCGTTCTAAAATTACCTTGTAGATTGTTGGTGGGCAGTGCCCACCCTACGTCTATCTACTAACTACTAACCACTAACTCATTTGAAATTTGAAAGAAACTGCATCTCGTCTACCGATACTGAAGGTCAAACCGGGCTTCAATTTGTACCAAATTCCAGGTAATAGAGGATATTTGTTAATATAAGTTCCATTAGAACTACCCATATCCTGAATGTAGTACTCTCCTCCCTCAAACTTAATTTCTGCATGAATCCGAGAAACAATCTCGGAATTTGGTAATGCAGACAAATCGAGATCGGGATAACTGCGTTTGTTGGGTTTTCCTATGCGAAGGACAGAGAAATTTTCTGGTAATTCAATAACTCTATTGGTTTGAAGATGGAATAATCTGGCAATGGGTTTTTCTGCAAGTGTAGGTGTTTCAACAAAGTTCGGCGGGAGGGTGGCTTGTTCTGCGTTAACAAAGCTGAGAGCAGATGTAGGGCTTTCTGGGACGGGGCTGAAGCTTGGTTTTTGAGCAGTTAGCAGAGTATTGAAAATGACTAATGAGATGATGGAAATAATAGCACTGCCTATGAAGACAATTCGGGTTCCCCATATTATATCAATGATGCTTCCCAAGAATGGGCCAAGTGTTTGTCCCCATGATTGAACTGTTGAATTGACTGCCATAAAACCAGCCCGAGATTCTTGTGCGGCAAGTCCCGCTAGCAGTGCTTGGGTAGATGGAAAAGCAAGACCTTGAGATGCGCCAATTAAAAAAATAGGAATAAAAAGCAGCCAAACATTATTAATTGTAGGAATAATGACAAATGCTAAAGCAGCTAAAATGAAAGAAAATTTGATGAGTTTAATTTCAGAAAATTTTTGTGTGAGCCGTTCTAATTGAGAAGCAACTACGGCAACAGATATTGATATGCTAGCAAGGAGAAAACCATTAAAACTAGCAGATGCTCCCAACTCTCCTGCTAAAATTGGAATGTAAACTAAGCAGGTTCCAACTTGCAGCATGAATTGAACCATTACCGCAAACATCAGCCCTATAACTTGACGATTGTTAATGCTACCCCAGGTATTTTTAAGATATGGTTTTAATTTAAAACTTTGAGGGTTAGTATGTTGCTTTGGTAGCTTTAGGGTGAATAATACCAACAGTGCAACCGGAACAGCAACAAGAGATATCATAAACGGGAATCGCCAACTAAATCCAGTTAATAACCCGCCAATGAGAGGAAAGAGTGCTGAACTCATACCAATCAAGCCGGCATTAAATGCCATGACAGCGCCGAGTTGTCTTCCCCTATAAAGGTCAGCAACGATAGTCAGCTGCAAGGATTCTAGGCTTGCAGTACCAATGCCCTGCACAACTCTCCACTCTAAAAGACTGCGGAAGGTTTGAGCAAAGCCACTTAAGGTCCCTCCTAGGGCAAACATCAGCAGTGAGGGAACTAGGATTTGCTTTCTACCAAACGTGTCAGCTAAAACTCCAAAGATTGGAGTGACAATTGCACCAGGTAATTGGAAGAGGGTTGCTACCAGTGCTACTTGTTCGCTGGAAACGTTAAAAACTTGCGAGATAGTTGGTAGCGCTGGGTTAAAAATTGTCCCTCCTAAAATTGCTATTAGTGTTAAGGTATTAATGATGTAAAAATTTTTATCCTGGTATATATTACTGGCGGGTCTAGATTTGGTTTGATTGGTAGAAGAACTCATCAATTTTCTTCCTTAATTTGCAAATATTCTTTAAAGAGCTTCAGTTTGTTGAAGGACAGAAAACATTGGTTTTCAATGCTACAGTCATTAATGAAAATTAATGCTTTGAAAATTGTATAATTTTGCTACAAACTTAAAAAATAAAGTTAGAATAAGAATTAGACAAAAAGTATTTATCTCATTCCTAAGAATAACTACACGTTCAAGAAACGGATTTCGTATATATAGAACTAGAAAGTTTAAAGCGGGTAAGTTTAGTTAACCCGCTATAATACAATTTTCAGGTCGTGGAATGAGCAATATCCCACTCCAAATAGAGCTTTGCGTAACCACGGTTCAGCAATGCAGGAATATGAGTTGGTTGTTGGTTGGGACGAAGTCGGAGATTTGGTAGCCGCGAGGACAAGACGGATAGTGCAATCCGTCCTTCCCGACGAGCCAAATGAGAACCAGTGCAGTGATGAACTCCATGACTAAATGCGAGGTGGTTAACAGGTGTCTGTTTGAATCGTTCCATGTTGAAGCGATCGCTATCATGATACTGATTTTCATCACGATTTGCAGAACCATACAGCAAAAGAATGCGCGTGTCTTTAGGTAATGTGGCTCCAGCGAGGTAAACCTCTTGTGTGGTAACGCGAATCATAGATGCAGCTGGGGTATCGTACCTCAAGACTTCTTCTAGTGCAATAGGAATCAGAGATGGTTCGTCACAGAGTCTTTGCCACAAATTAGGTTGTTCTAGAAAAAGTTTTAAAGCTTTGCCTATTAAATTAGCAGTTGTTTTATGTCCTGCTACAATCATCTCACATAAAAGCAGCACTATTTCTGGTATGCTTAGGTCGCTAGTTAAGAGATCGCTAATCATATCATCACTAGGTGCAATCCGTCGTTCTTCGACTAGATTTGCCATAAAGTACTGTAAATCAACATAACTGCGAGCGCACTCAATTTGTCGTTCTGGCGTTAATGGTGTAGAAAACAACGCCGTCACTTCACTACCCCAATGCTTAACTTCTGCCATTTTATTTAAAGGAACACCATACATATTGAAGATGACTTCAAGGGGCAGAGGATAAGCAAATTTTGATAAGATTTCTACCTGACCATCATTGATAAAACTGTCTACTAATCTGTTAGCGATCGCACGGATAGAACCTTCCATCGCCACAACTTTCTCTGGTGAGAAAGCTTTCAGGAAAGGAGTACGCAAGCGCCTGTGTTGTTCGCCATCACTACCAATAAGTGAAACGACGGGAAAGCCTTGACGCAAAACTTCAATTGTCTCGGGAGCAAACTCGCCAACAGACTGGAGACTTTGTGCAGAAGAAAATCGTACTGGATCTTTCAGTACCGTTAAAACATCTTCATAGCGAGTCAGAACGTAAGCATTCAATAATGAACTGAAAAAGATTGGTTCTTCCTTTCTAGCACGCTTATAGAAGGGATAAGGGTCGTCCAGTAATGGATTAACAAAGGGTTGGAACTCTTGTCCAAGATGAGGGCAACTTTTTTGCTGTTTTTCTATCCCTTTTCCCTCACTACAGTGTTCATTTTGTTGTTGCTTTAAGGATGGATACTGTTCTGACAAGTTGTTAATTTCGTCCATTTTTTTATTCTCAAAATTATAATTTAATTAACAGCGATCGCTGACAGGTTTTCGGAAACAAAATCGCTTTGTGACTTGAGTTCAGACTTTTTCTGACTTTTTATGATTCTTGATAGTAAATTGAGAAAGGATTGCCTTCAGGGTCAAAACCATCTGCGACTTTTAAACCAGGTCTGCGGGAACGAATCTCACTTAATTTTGCACCACGCTCAGTCAACATCTTGTGAGCGGTTTCCATGTCATTGACGCTAAATGCGAGCTTTGGTCTATCCTGACCGAGTTGCTTATCTTTGTCTAGATGGAGGACTAAGTTGCATTCCCCTGTGGCAAACTCTACCCAAATTACATTATTGTAGTCATCCACATTAGTCGGGTCTATCACTGTCAAGTTGAGTACATCGCGATAAAAGCGGGCTTGGGTATTCATGTCCTTGACATAAATGATAGTCTTTGTCAAACCTTGTATAATACTCATTTAATTAACTCCTTTTGATGCGACATGGTATTATTTATTGCTCCGTCCAAAGGCAACTGGCAAATGGTTGGGACCGTGGAAAATGATGTTGTTTGCCCAATCAACTGTCTCATTTACCAAACGAAGTTGAGGTAAACGATTTAAAAGTACGTTTAGTGCAATTTGACCTTCAGCACGAGCAAGAGTTGAACCAAGGCAATAATGGATACCGCCACCGAAACTGCTATGCTTGTTATCTTGACGTTGTATGTTAAAAACCTCAGGGTTATTGAAATGCGCGGGATCGCGATTAGCAGAACCAAGCATTATCCCCACGCTATCTCCACGCTTAATCAACTTACCACCCAATTCGATATCTGCATATGCCCAACGGGTAATCATTTGAATGGGAGTGTCATAGCGCAAGATTTCTTCAATCGCTGCGGGAGTGAGTTCAGGATGAGAACGTAAGAGAGTGTATGCTTCGGGGTTGCGGAGCAATGCTAGTGTTCCCTTAGCTATCAAATTGACTGTAGTTTCATGACCAGCTGTTAACAAGTGGGTACAAGTAGCAACAATCTCTTCATCAGTCAGCTTGTCGCCTTCATCTGCAGCTTTGACTAGATTAGAAATTAAATCTTCACGTGGATTAGCACGTCTATCTGCAATGATAGGAATAAAGTATTCGATAAATTCTTTGCTTGCCTGTTCTGCTCGTTCGTAAACTTCTTTTGGGGGTTTAATACGGGAAGCGCTTGCATGCTGCAATGCTAATGCCCATTTGCGGAAGAGATCGCGATCGTTTGGATTCGCTCCTAACATAATCGCAATCACCATAATTGGTAGAGGGAATGCATAATCTTCAACCACATCCATTTCTCCACGATCGCAGACAGCATCAAGCAAACCGTCTGCAATAGAGTAAACGACAGGACGGAGGTTTTCGACAACTTTTGCTGTAAACGCTTTAGTTACTAAGGATTTCAGACGCGTGTGATTCGGTGGTTCGCGGAAAACAATCCACTTACTGACCATTGACAGAAATGTGTTATACTCCGTCGGCACTGGTGTAGTTTCTACTCCCTCTCGTTGGACAAACTCGCGACCAAACCTGCGGTCTTCCATAACCTTCATGACATCATCGTAACGGAAGATGTACCAAGCTCCTTCTAATTGGGGGTTGGAGGACACACCCCAATGAACGGGATCTGTTTCTCTGTAGTAACGATAAACTGGATAGGGATTTGAGATGAATTCATACAGAAATGGGTTTAGTCGCTCAACAGTAGTAATAGACATTTTTGACTCCGTTAGTAGTTAGTGGTTAGTTGTTAGTGGTTGATGGATACTAATAGTAGTTAGCGGTTAGAGTTAGTGATTTATGCAATTAGCCATTATCTAAAGGCACTAATTGAAGTGGTTTTTTTAACGCAGACAGCATTTGCATCATTTGTTCGCGTCCGGAGTTTTGAACTTTTGCTACAGATGGTCTGGATTCCAAACGCCGAACATAATTTGTTAAGTTGGGTAGATGCTTGTAGCTGTAAACCATACGCAGGTAACTTAAGGTGGGTGCTGCTGCACAGTCTGCAAGGGAAAACTCTTCTCCAGCCAGCCAGGTTTTATCAGACAATCGTTCTTCTAGGTGCAAGCATGCTGTTTCTAGTAGTCGATGTGCTTTATTTACCTCATGACTGCCTTGTTCTTCTACGGGACGCTGAGAGTCGGAAAATAACGCTTCACGTCCTCGGTTGATGTACACATCTACGATTCGTTCGAGCATTCGTACTTCTAAAGCCAGCTTTGGATCTCGTGGGATGAGATGGGGTTTGTTCTGAAAGCGTTGGTCGAGATACTCGATAATGATGCAAGCCTCGAACAGTATTTGACCGGATTCGGTTTCCAGGGCGGGAATTTTGGCAAAAGGGTTAATTTTTGTATAGTGCGATCGCTCTTCTTCATTAAAAAGGTTAACTTCTATAGGTGTAAAATCTGCATCTTTTTCATAAAGAGCGATGAGGACACGCTGGGAGTAGGATGAGGCTGGGGCGTAGTAGAGTTTCATAATTAAAAGCAGCCTCGAACGCGATCGATAAGAGTACCTGGGTCGCTAGGTAAGGTATCGCCTCTCCAAGCAACGTGTCCGTCGGGTCGCACCAGCACATAGGCGCGTTCGTAAAGTTTGGCAACAGAGGGTTTTTCGGGAAAGCTGATTGTCAGTGGAACGTGTCTCTCGTAGCAAGCTTTGGCAAAAGTTTCAATTCCTTGTTTTTCTTGGAAGCACAGCAGCACATAACCTTGACCAAAGAGATCCAATATAGATTTGTCAGGTTCTAACCATGCATGGGGTGCTCGCGATCCGGGATAACTATTCTGAGTCCATTGGAAGGGATCGGAGTTGGGAGGGGTACCATCAGGGATAATGATAGGTGACTCGTAACGGAATCCAAAATGAACTCCTGGTGCGTCGAACTCGCGCTTAACGCCACTACGCTCTAAACCTTCAGCCATAGAACGGCGGATTGCTTCCCCTTCGGGAGAGGCGCTCATAATTGCTGGAGGGACAGCACGTTTTTGACCGCGTTGCAGGTTGGCATTAGCTTCTTCGAGGTTTCGGACTGCAATAGGACGTCTTTCCATCTCATAGGTATCGAGCAATTTTTCTCCGCCCCAGCCTTTGAGTGTAGCCGCCAGTTTCCAACCCAGGTCGAGTGCATCACATATCCCGGTGTTCATACCAAAACCACCGGAAGGCGAGAGTGTGTGAGCAGAATCGCCTGCAAAGAAGATGCGACCTTGACGGAATTGGTCAGCAACGCGATGGGTGAGATACCATTTCATATTGGAAACGATTTCAATGGGGGTATCTATTGCGATCGCTTCTCGAACTGCTTCTTCTGAATCGCGCAGTTGACCATCTTCTTGTGGTTTGAGAATCAGGCGATACGATCCCCGTCCATCCACAGCCCGGAGTGGTTGTTGTAACGTGGGGTTAACCAGGAAGAAAACCATAGCGTTGCGCGGTCCCAATTGATTTGCTAACTCTGGTGCATTAAACACAATGCTTTGAAACAGTTGGGTGGGGTGGAATGATGGAGCCTCAATGTTACAAGCTTTACGAACTGTACTGCGAGCACCATCGCAAGCTACCATGTAATGGGCTTGGATAATTTCCGTGTCTCCCGATTGCAGATTTGTTACCTTGGCGGTGACTCCTTCCTCGGTTTGTTCAAAGCTTTCCAAACGAGACAGAAACTTAATTGCTCCTGTTGGATATTGTCCTAAAGCATCTATCAGAACTGGCGCGACTAAATTTTGAGGGCAAACTTGTTCTGGTTCTGGTGTGTATTCAGGTAGGGTTCTTTCTGCATAGGATGGAAAATGAGCGCGGTATATTTCATAACCCCCCACAGCCGTCACCCATGTAACATCTAGAGTGTGGTCAACAGGCCATCCAGCATTGCGTATTTGCTGGGAGAGCCCCCAACGGCGGTAAAGCTCCATCGAGCGGGGTCCAACGGTGCTGACTTTGGGATCTGTCACAACTCCGTCGGATTGCTCTATTAGGATACAATTAATACCTTGGTAACGCAATTCAAGTGCTGTTGATAAGCCGACTGGTCCACCGCCAACAATCAGAACATCTGTTTTAATATTATTCATAGCTTTTCCCTAAGTTGATTAACCGATTACATGGTGGGGATTCTTGGCGAAATCCTCAAAATATCTCGTGTAGAAATCAAACATCTCATAAACGTTGCTAGGTATGACTTGGCAAAGTCTCGCCTCATGACTCAGCCGTTCAAATCGATTTGCGATCGCTTGATATGCAATTTCTGGTGTGGGAATGTATATAGGTGGGTTGGCAATCTCAAAAGAAGGACCTGCGGTTTTCCCGCGTTTCCCAGAAGGCATAGTCATCAGCAGTTCACCCAAGGGACGCATCATACCCGTCATCACATCAATAGCTGGATTCATCAATTTTGAACGCCGCAAGCTACCATGAGGCATTAACCCGAAGTGCTGCACCATGAGTTGCATCATTAAAAAGTAGCACTCATTGAAAATCTGCATAACAGCCCTAGTTTGGGGGACAGTGACAACAGTAGAGTTGTAATCTTTGTGGTAAAGGGTGGGGTTACGCAGTGCAGGGTATGCTGGATTCCAAGGTAATTTATGCCCGGTAGTAGCTGCTTGCTCGCGAGCCAGTGCATCTGCAATGCGCCGGAATTTTTGATAATGAGATTCTTCAAATTTAGGTGAATCTGCCTCACAACCTTCTCCCTGTTCGACAATTAAGTCGATAGCAAAGAGAGCGCTTTTGACGTCGTCTACCTGAAATTGATAATCGGGGTGAGATTTGTTGGTATCTTTACGTAAGAATAGGTGATGCTCGCCGCCCGCGCAACCCTTTTTAACAACAATTAAATCTGGAATGTTTGCGATCGCATGACGAATTTGGCGGTACAGTTCGCTTAAGGAACCATAACCGTGCAGCTTATCGACGGTTGGATCGTTTGGTTCAGTTTCATGAGCCAAATCTTCTACCAAAAAGTCGGGCAATTCAAATTGTAAAAATCGCTGCAAGCTAGATGAACCAAAGGGTTCTAGAGCAAAATCCACTTCAATCGGGAAGCGTCGATTGGCTTCATTCCAGTTGGGTATGGCTGGGTAGAAAGGTTCGCCGAGCGCCATTAAGATGTTATTAACCATCAAAAAATGAACCATCTCTTCCCGAGAGATATCCAACAACACACCCCGTATGCCATAGTTGCGTCCCTCCTGACCATCACCGCAAGCCAGATGCAGTTGTTCGGGAGTCCACAAGCCGCGACGCACGTACTCTTGACCGGTGATATAGTTGGGAATGGAGTATGCTGCGTAGACATACTGCAACATAACTGCAACCTCAAGTTCTGCAGCATGACGTAGGGCGGCTACCAGTTCATCGCGTGTTTGAATGGTGTACTGAGTGCTCTTTGGTGTTGGTTTGGTTTCGGGAAGATAGCCCACTCGCTGTTGATTTTGCAAATATTTACGTAAAAGCATTGCCTGAGGTTGGGACATATCTCGTGTGGGTGGCATATAGTAGGTTTTGTTTTTGTTGCAAGGGTCGCACATCTGCCACATTAAACGAGCATAGGTTTCTACCTTGCATTTGTCCGCTAAACTGAAGACCTCCGCTTTCATGAAGGAAAAGGAAAGTTCGTAGAAAGCTAGGATGTGTTCGTAAATGAGGTTAAAGTCTACAGACTCATCTGGAATGTCTTCTAAGTGCCAATTGTTGGGGAGGACTCGAACCGCAAAGGAACCAGCCCCAGACCAGAAGCCAAGGCGATCTTCGTTATCGTAGCTAATGAGGGCTTGGTTTGTAGGTGAAGCATCGCCCGGTATTTCGTCAGGGTGTGTTGATAGGAGTACCCGTGCTGTCCCCGATTGAACTCCGCGTACAGTCACCCAACCGCATCCTTGATGGTTAGTTGCGATCGCAGTTTTAGCAGTAAAGTCGCCCTTTTCTTCCCGCTTACCGGGTTTGAAGTGTAATATATCTATTTCTGAACTGAGAGGAAAGTGGAAAGTTTTACCGACATTATCTGGATTGCGTTCAAAGTCATAACGTAACTGGGGCAGACCTTTGGGATTGTAAAATTGGCGCAAGTAGACTGCTTCCACTGGTGCGGGACAACCCCGAACAAAAGACCGCACCTCTAATTCTACGGCGTAGTCTTCACCCCGCTTGCGATCGGGAAATTCGACAAACAAGCAGGCGTCATTCACTTGGAGGTTAATTTCCTCTTCTTGAACTAAAATCTGTCGCTGACCGTTGGGGTGGGTTCCAACAATGCACAAGCCCTGCTGTTCGATCTCAGGACACAGATGCTCAAAGGGTTCTGCCAAAGGTACGTCTACAATTCCGCTTGTGAGTTGATGTGCTTGTTGTTGGTATGCTTCTTTGGGGATTCGCGCTACCAATCTTTGACTTTTAACTGTACGCAGTTCTAATTCACCCAGGTCGAGCTTGGAACCAATAGCATGAGTTGGACCCGGTCCTGCTTGAGTAGCACGTCCGGTGCAAGGGACTGCGGTTATCGTGTTCAAGCTAGCGCCTTGAGGGGTAATTTCAACCGTCAGGTTGGACAGTGTTCTGTCTTCGGGATTTTGGAATACATGACGGGGTGTTAACAACCGACCCTGGGGGTAAGTCTTCAGTTCACCTTCACACCACAAACCGATAGTTCCATGTAAATGCCAAAAGACTGGTGAATCGGGTTGTAAGGGTGCAGACATATTGCTTAAACTGAATTGTACAACTACCCCCAACACATCTTCCCGATCCATTGCAGAACGTAACAGGGAAACTGTCGGTGAAAGTGCTGTCTCTTCGCCCCAGAGAAAATCTTTGGCGTCTTTGGGGATAACAAATTGATAGACCTCTGCACGCTTAAATTCACTGTTCAGGCAATGTTCTGGCAATTCCCGGATGTAGTTAAAATTCTGCCAGCGAGCTGGTTGCATGCCTTCAACAGGTGCTGAGAGCATATATGGGACTTCATGGGATACGCCCTGTCTTCCAAAAGTCAGTTGACCGACCATGATTGTGGTTGTCCAGTTGGAAGCAGGATCGCAGTCAAAGATACGGGCGCGATTGAAAGTTGTGGCTAGGTAATCATTGAAGTGACCCCACATATCAATGCTGCGTCCAACTACTGGGTCTTGCTGGTCAACTTTTCCTGGTTCCCGTTGGGTACTGACAATTTTTGCTTCGATCGCAAAGTGACCGTTTCCTCCAAAGTCCCACCCCTTTGCCATGCTAAAAGAACCGTTTTCATCCCATTGTCCTTCAGCATTAAACCTAGGTTCCAAGTTTTGAAGATATTCGTGGTATTCAGATAAAGGACGGTTGCGATCGAAAGGTTCACCCTTCATATACACTGTGTTGGTACTGAGGTCTACCAAACCGTTTTTATGTCCGGTGGGGGCGTGGGTGCGGGCAAAGCCTTGAAAGTGCAGGCGAGGAAAGTCTAAGATACTCATAATAACCTTTTTGATTATTCCGGCGATCGCGATAAGAATAAAGGATGAAATATAAAGGATGAAGGATGAAATATAAAGGATAAAGGATGAAAAATCGGTTGATTGATAAAGTTTTATTTATCCTTCATACTTCATACTTCATACTTCAAAACTTGTTTTCCATGTTCCGTAAATTTAGCAGTCATTGCAAGGATGTCCGGACTTTTTCATACCTTTCCTGACTTTGTATGACCTTGTTAACAGTAATTAGTAACCAGTGGCTGGTGGTTGATTTGACAAGGGTTATGGGACATATAAGTGCTGTTAAATCAGAAGAAAAGTATTCGTAGGTAGGGCTAAAGCCCACCAAATCTAAGTTGTGGTGAGCAGTGCCCACCCTAGGTGTATTTCAATCAAATAGTAATCCTATACAAGCGCTGTTAAATCAGAAGAAAAGCGGGTTGCCTAAAAGAGTTAATAATCTTGAAGAACCCGCATTTTTTAGCATTTCTATGCTTTTGCTAAAGCCATTCCTAATGCTCTTCCGGTTTGAGCAGCAACTACACCATCAACAGTTAAGTTGTTGTCTTGTTGGAATTGTTTAACAGCATTTTCTGTAAGTTCGTCGAATATACCATTGGCTGTCACTTGGTATCCTAATGTAGATAAGTCGTTTTGCAGACGTTCTACGTCAAGACCAGTGATTCCGCGTTGTAAGGTTGGCATTTGAGACATGGTGTATTTCTCCTGTAAGCTTGATATCTATTACTAACGATCGCTTTTTGAGAAATATGCAGGTCGTATGGAAATTTATTTCTAGTTAAAGACCTATATAAGGTTGCTACAGTTGTAATAAAAATACCCCTCCCTAGCCCAGACCTTATAAAGGGAGAGAATTGGATATGCTGACTCTTTATCGGGAAGGAACCATTGTGCCATCGCGGGTTCCCCGATTTGTAGCAATTTCTTGTGGTGCGGGCGTCCCCACCTACCACTAATAAATATAGGACGGGCGTCCTCGCCCGTCCCACATTCTGGGAATTATTTATTTGTGGGGTAAAATTTACAGATTGTCAGAAATCTGTCGAACCTGGTATAACACGAACGCGATTCGCACTTATGCTACATCTTTTGAAGTAACAGCCCAAGAATGGGAGATAGATGTTTGTGGTTGGATCTGGACGCGCCACAGTTCTCGTTCGTCGGTGCGATCGTCGTTGAAAGCTGTTCGACCGTGCAAGGTGTAATGATTTTCTATCAAAAGCAGATCGCTTTGCTGCCAGTCGTGGCAATAGAAGCAGCTATCATCGTACACAGATGCTTGGAGTTCAACAATCAGTTGTTGAAAATCTTCTTGAGGCAGGCTTTTTGAAGAAAGCTCAAAGGTTTGTAACTTGGAATTGGAGCCTTCTTGATATCGCAAGATATCTTCACCTGTAACAGGGTGTTGCATAATTAACGGATAGCTACGTTGTTTGCCGCCGTAGTAAGTCAATTTGGTGAAGTAATCGATTATTACTTGTTTCCAAGCCTCAACTTTTTGAGAACCTGCATTTTCAAGCACTCTTCGACCATCAACCACGGTGGTCTGTCCTCCTGTGCTAGCTGGTGCTTGATGGCAATAAAGAATAAAAAACTGAGGGGTAAAGTCTTCGTAACGACCACTCGCTTCTAAGTAAGAGGGTGGCATACTGAGATCCCAATGTAAGGGGACAGCTTCACGAGAAGCAATATAGCCATCAGGTGTTTTTTTAGGTCTAATCGTGTGTACGGGTCCGAAGTCCCAGATGACTGGTTTTCCAAACTCTGATGAAAACTCGACAAGATGCTCTTTACTGTCAATTTGAAAGCCTCGTAATGCTACAAAACCATACTCTAAGCAGAGATTTTGTAATGTCTGTGAGTTGAGCAAAGAACAGGAAGGCTTTTTCTCATTATCATTACCATGATAGGTAATGCGAATTCCTGTCTTCGGTGGTTTAATAATTTCTAATTCACATTGACCCCAAATCTCTTCGGTTGATTCAATAAAATACCAAGGTTGTTTGTTTCGCATAACTAGTGCAGTATTGGCTAATTTTTCAGCTTCTTCTTTTTTCATTAAAATGTCTTGATTCTCTTTGTTTTTGACAACCACATTATGCCAAGGGGTTATGCAGCGATTGTCATTGGGTAACAAATGAATACCAAATTTTGGTCCTGCATTATTCTGGCTGTGAATAGAAAGCCGAATGTGGTGCGGAAATTTTTCCTTCAGCAGTCTCGTTAATGCGTCATTCCGCTGAATCATAATTCTGGCGAATTCACCACTTTGTTTCAGTCGCTTTTTCTTGGTTTCAGGAGAATTCAAATCAGTCCAAGGATTATCCTGGAAAAGGAAATTTTTAAGACCCTGGTAAGTTTGAAGTATCTGTTCATCATTCTTGAGCAGCACTTCTACTTGATTCTTATCTAGGGAACAGTATTTGCTCATGAATTCTTCTCTAAGAGCATCATATCCATTTTCTGAGGAGAAAAAGCTATCTAAAGATTCCCAGGAAATATGACGAAGTTGGAGAAGATTTTTGAGAGTTGTGTTGTAGCTTTCTTGAGTTTCTTCGGAGACTCCTATTAGATCGGAGAAGGTAGTTCCATCACTAAAAATGATGAGTTTACAACCAGGTGCATAAAATTTTCTGACTTGTTCGCAGAAGTTATCTAGATGAGTCAGCGCAAGTTCTTCTCCGCGATCGGGTAAATAACCAAATACCTTGGAAAGAGAGTTGGGTGATTTGCAGGGAAATCCAGGTAAAATCATCTCGATTGGTTGTCCGGACTGGATAAAGTACATTAATTGCTCTGTTAGAAAAATTCTTCCTTCTGGCTCAAATAAATCATCGTTGCCTTGAACAAGAAGTTTGCGGAAGGCTTCTATAAATTGAGAAGCCACCATTCGAGAAAGACCGGTTGTAACTAAATTTGATTTATGGTAGAGTGAATCTGATCTTTGTAATGACATAAATAACCTCAATTTTTGTGAAAAAATAATAGAATTTGTGCAGTAACAAGAAAACAATACGTGAAGCTCGATTGAGCCGGTAGAACAAATATTGCTTGAGAAATGATTCTGATTGAATTTCGGGTTTATTCGCTGTTGCTTTGACAGCGCCTTAACCCCTTATGTTATTAACCACAGTTGATAAATTGGGTTTATGCAGCTCTGATACATCCTCCGGAAAATTGTCTTAGTATTTCTTGTATCTTGTGGTGCGGGTGTCCCCGCCCGCCAATCATATAGGACGGGCGTCCTTACCTGCCAATAACATGGGACGGGTGTCCCCACCCGTCCCATAAGATAGAATCATTTATTTTTTGGAAGTCCCCAAGCAAACCCCCGGATTCAATCCGGAGGTTGCTTGCTGAGCCTACTTGTAGAAGGACAGTTGAAACACGAAGTCATATCATGTTCGGTTAAACACTTGTAATAAAAATACCCCTCCCTAACCCTTACGCACCCAAAGCACAAGAAGTACGACAAATTAGGTTTAAAAACTTCCGAAGAGAATTACACTTTCTCTGTTTGGGACAAGATTTAGGACGGGATGCGGCAGCAGTCGTTTTCCATACATCGGATTTAAAATCATCTGTAGCTCAGTATGGCGATCGCGTTTACCGTTACCTGCACATGGATGCCGGTCATTTGGGTCAAAGGCTCAATTTAGGGGCAATCCACCTGGGTTTAGGTGTCAGCGGTATTGGCGGCTTTTTTGATGATAATGTGAATGAGGTTTTAGGTATACCTGCTGATGAAGCAGTGCTATATGTTACAACATTAGGGAGACCGAGATAATGTTTCTGTATTTCCCGTTCTATTAGAGGAAGAGCGATCGGTACAAATGCAAGCTAACGAGTTTTGGTCGTCATTTGCCATTTGTCAAGATTAGGGTGGGCAGTGCCCACCACCAAGTTTAAGGTATATCCCCTACAATTCAGTGTACTTATGCTCGGCGTAACAAAATATCGCAGCTTTCTCGGAGTAAACCCCAAAATCAAACGATTGTTCAAAAGTTTCGCAGTCTGATTGACGGTAACGTTTAAAAAGTAGAAATGGCTATATCCTTTCTAAACCTCTTAGGACACCGTATCTAGACACTACCACCTACGCCGTGGTGGTTATAGCCATATCGAGCTTTAATCAGTATTTCAAGCCATTCCTTTAAGGGAAAGAATTGATTTTAAACACATTTACCCGGTCATGTGTAATTTTAATAATCAACCTATATGGCATGAAAACAACTCCTTATTTTTAGTATATCAGATTAACGGGTTATTACTCCAAATTACTCCATTAAATACTCACCTAGAGTTACGGGAGCGCAGCCATATAACAATCCTTGGTTTGAAAACAAAATAATTTTAATTAACTAAGAAAAAAATTCTCGTGTAAAAATGTATATGGATGCGTTTAATCAATCCAGATATCAATTCTTAAAAGAAGACCGCTATTCCTGAATTCTTTGTTCTTGTATTGAATTCTACCCCTTATCACTCCGATGCTAACTCACTATCATAAGCCCCTGTGTTTATCACTTATATCTGTTGACCTACCAGTTGAGTCTGTTATCGAAACTGCTGCGACGCTGTATAAAAAAGACCGCAATCGATTCCACATACTCTTGACTGCACCTCCTGTAAATTTTCCATACCAAGAGCAAAACAAAACTGATTCCCCCAACAATCCCCAGCAGTGGTGGTTGGAAATAACGCCCGAGCAAGTCATCATGACCCTACAAGGTAACGGTCGTTTGAGTTACCGTCACTTTTGGCAACAGGGGGCGTATGGTAGGAGCCGCTATTGGTTACCTAATGAAATGTCACAAAATAAAGAACCTATTCGCTTGCACAATTTTACCCGTCATCTCATGCTCAAAGGTGATGCGTACCCAGAACATTTGCGCGTAGAATACGAATTGTGGGCAGGAGAAGTTCAGTTAGGAAGTTATATCCTCAACTTAGAAATTAGACATTAGAGAACCTTCGCTCATTCCTGCATGAGAATAAACCTACTTGGAATATTCATCAATCCTCTGATTGAATGAGCAATTTTTGTTGTTTGAGAGGAAACAAGACATGTATAAGCTGACCCATAGGTACAGAACGCTCCTCTTGAACAAAAACCAAGGGTAAAAGCGCAGTCAAGCGTAGGAAGCCTGAGAGAGCAAACAACCCTAGCAAGCCACCAAAACCGGGCATTGTTGCAAGCAAGCTACCAATTGTGATCCCCATTGCCCCTGTGACACCAGCAACCGCCCCGGCGATCGCAAAGTAAGTGGACCGATCGCGATGGGGTGCCAGTGCCATCATAAAATTATTGGTGCATAAGTCAATAGCTGCCCAAGTTCCACCAGCCAGCACGTGCAACAAAGGTAACCAGACCCAAAGGGAAATTTTATCTGTTCCGACTCCCAGCCACAATATAGGTGTTATCCCTACCAAAACTCCAACTAAAACCAGAAGCGGACGATTGCCGACGCGGTCAGCCAGTTTGCCCCAGAAAAGCAGCATTAGCATATTAGCACCAGTACCTAAACCGTTATAAACAGTTACCACGCTAATATCTAGATTGAGATTATCCAGTAAATAGAGGTTGAAGAAAGGAGCGCTGACGTTTACAGCAAAGCACCAGATACTTAGATAAAGTACGAACTTTAAAAAATTGGTATCTTTCCAGAAGCCGCTCTCCATTTCCTTAGGTTCGGATCGGGATGTCCCCGGAACAACAACTTTTAAAAGCTGTGGGTTGACATCGGTCATCCAGAACTGGCAGGCTTGGCTGATGATTCCCAGCCCAATTCCCAGAATCAAGATGACACCGTAGCCTTGAAGTGCGCCACTGGGCCAAGCGGATACTGCTAAACCCAGCAGTGGCACACTGATGAAATTCGTCAAACTTAAAAGACTATTGCGAAAGCCAAAATACCGCCCCCGCAACCTCTCTGGCACTAGCACAGCCGTCCAACCAAGCCAGGGAGCGCGACCAAAAGCTTCAATGATATTAACAACAAATAAAATTACCAATGTCAACTGTACCACGTGGTGTCCAGTGATACGAGATGAGGCTACCAACCCAATTGCTGGCAATAAAATGAGCCACAACAGCCTTGAGGGGGCAAAAATTTTTATCGCATACCAACGGAAGCTCGTAGTTCTGTCCACCAGATACGCTCCTATTGGTTGGAGCAGATTCACCAACTGAGGAATCGAAGCAAGCAGACCAATTTCTACTGGGTTGGCACCTAGTTCCAGTAAGAAATTACTGAGCAATGCACCGCCAATAATACTGTAAAAAAGCGTTGATAAGAGACTCTCAAGAGTTAATGCCTTAAGGCTTATCCGAATTTCTGCCTTGGAAATTTTAAAAGGCAGTTTTGGAGTTGGAGGAAGTATCGTCTCTACTAATGCCCTATCCTCTGAAACTTCCTGAATAGGAATAGGGCTGGCTTCTACTAAGAAGTCTTCTTCTTGTTGCCCGAACATAATTATCTAGCAAAGATTTAAAGGTTTAAACTGAATTGCCAACTACTTCCCCTACCAGCATTAATGACTAAACGCTATAGAGCTATTCTATAAATTAACTGTGACATATTAAAACTGCACCTTTAGCTGTAAGGTATTTTACAGCAAACATTTCCTATTGCTATACTCATATCTTGCACCACCGTTTCCCAAGCGAAAATAATAGGCTGAAAAGCTTATTGTTACGTAGGGCATTGCCCACCACCCCTTTATTAAGAAGGTGCAAGATGTCATTATAGCAACTATAGCTATCTCAGTAAAAAAGAGCAATATTAACACGCATTGTGATGACTAAAGATCGTCTAAAACAGAGAAGGTTCTATCTTTCAAAGATTGCTCATAAGTTTTACTAACTGAAGAAATCAATTTATACAAAAATATTTAGCTCTCATACAATAATATAACTAGAATTCTCAATCCCTCTATCTTAAGAGTTATTCTTTTTGCAAAGTCAATTTGTATCTTGAACATTAAATAGTTCGCTGAAACGTCATTCTTGGCAAACAGTGAGGGTGCTCGGGTAATATAGAACATCAATTGAGTTCTCTCAAAAACTCGGTTTTTATTTGGCGCAAATACCGAATTTTCATTAAATAAGCAAGCTCAAAGAAACCGTTTTTTTTAAGCCTTACTGTGTGAGTGCTAGCTGGATGTTCTAAATAGTCGGTAAAATAATTCTAAAAATTCGATTTCTGTGACTATCATTAGACCGATTTTTCCTTTACTCGGTTTAAAAAAATCGAATTTTTTGACCTTCAAATTTGACTGATAGAGCGGTAGTCTAACGTTAAAGGATCTAAAAAATTCAAATTATGACAATTCTTTGTATCTGCAAACACAACCAAACTTTACAATATATAGTTTTGTAAATTAATTGAGTTAAAAGCAAATGAGACAAATATATCGCTTGATAGAAGGTGGAATTAACAAAAAAAGCTAATATTTTTATTATTAGAATAAAATGCCAAAAGGAGAGATTGGCTAATAATTTCTAGCTATTAGTAGAGGCAAAACCCTTGTTCAAAACTTATTACTTCTCTCAATTTAAAAGTATTAAGTAATAAGTAGCTATTTTTTTGCTGTCAAGAACATTGTAAAAAATCAATTCTCTATCAAATCAATTTGAGATAACCTATGTCTGGCGAACAAAGTCAAGTAAAAAATAACGGTATCAGTAACGGGAAGTCTCGAAAAATGGGTGAAACGAAGCTCTCTGCGTTAAATCAATTGCAATCATCAGGTACATCATTGCAGAATATTTCTGCATCTAATAAAAGTTACAAAGAAACTTCTATAGATACGCCTGATATAGTATGCCTATCTCATTTACGTTGGAATTTCGTTTATCAAAGACCGCAACATCTTCTATCTCGTTGTACTTTGGGACGCCGGGTTTTCTTTATTGAGGAGCCAATTTTTACTTCCGAATCCTTGGCAAGACTAGAAATCAGCCAAGATAAGAATGGAGTCGTGGTTGTTGTGCCACACTTATCACAAAATTTGGATGAAGAGGCAGTTAACACAGAATTACAAACGCTTATCGATAGTTTGTTTGCAGAACATAACATCCGCAAGTACATTTGTTGGTACTACACACCGATGGCGATAGGATTTACTCGCCATTTGCAACCATTGGCGATTGTCTATGATTGCATGGATGAATTATCTGCATTCAAAGGAGCGTCACCTACTTTAAAAAACAATGAATTGGAACTTTTCCAACGGGCAGATTTGGTATTTACAGGGGGACAAAGCCTCTACGAAAGCAAAGTAAACCAACACCCAAATGTTTATGCTTTTCCCAGCAGCGTGGATGTTGCACACTTTGGACAAGGAAGAACCCTTAAAGAAGAACCAACAGATCAAGCTAACATTCCCCTTCCACGCCTTGGATTCTTTGGTGTGATTGATGAGCGGATGGATATCGAACTGCTAACAGGTGTTGCAGATGCGCGCCCTGACTGGCATTTGGTGATAATTGGACCCGTTGCGAAAATCGACCCAGCAACCCTACCACAGCGCGAGAATATTCACTATCTTGGTGGTAAAGATTATAAAGATTTACCTAAATATTTAGCAGGTTGGGACTTGGCGATGCTGCCGTTTGCGCGGAATGAAGCAACACGCTTTATTAGCCCGACTAAAACTCCAGAGTATCTTGCTGCAGGAAAGCCCGTCGTGTCTACCTCAATTCGGGATGTTGTGCGTCCTTATGGAGAGTTAAAGCTGGTGCGAATTGCAGACACGGTTTCTGAGTTCGTTACTGCTGCAGAAAAGGCAATGCAAGAGGATACCCCAACATCGGGATGGTTGAGTCGGGTGGATGCTTTTTTGGAGCAAATTTCTTGGGATCGTAGTTGGGTATCTATGATGAAATTGATAGACTCTGCTATTTCTGCTCAGAAGGATAATCACACAAATAGCTCAAATAATACTGTCGCTGCTAAACAAGCACCAAACGTTATTACCAGAGAGTTTGTCTTCGATTACTTGATTGTTGGTGCTGGGTTCTCAGGGAGTGTGATTGCCGAACGGTTGGCAACTCAGTCTGGTAAAAAAGTGCTGATTGTAGACAAGCGATCGCACATCGGTGGTAATGCCTACGACCATTACGACAAACATGGTATCCTCGTACACAAATACGGTCCCCACATTTTTCACACCAACTCTCGCGAAGTCTTTGAATACCTCTCGCAGTTTACCGAGTGGCGGGCTTACGAACATCGCGTTCTTGCTAGTGTAGATGGGCAACTCGTTCCAATTCCCATCAACCTAGATACCATCAACAAAATTTATGGAATGAACCTGAATTCATTCCAGGTGGAAGAGTTTTATAAGTCCCTTGCTGAACCGAAAGAATACATTCGCACCTCAGAGGATGTAGTGGTGAGCAAAGTAGGTAGAGAACTGTATGAAAAGTTTTTCCGGAACTACACTCGCAAGCAATGGGGATTAGACCCATCCGAACTTGACAAATCCGTTATTGCCCGCATACCCACCCGTACCAATCGCGATGACCGATATTTCACCGATAGCTACCAGGCAATGCCACTGCACGGTTTTACCGAGATGTTCCAGAAGATGTTAGCACATCCCAATATTAAGGTGATGTTAAACACTGATTATCGTGAAATTGAAAAAGCAATACCTTGCCGCGAGATGGTTTACACAGGACCCATTGATGAGTTCTTTGATTATCGCTACGGAAAATTACCATATCGTTCCCTGGATTTCAAACACGAGACACACAATCAGGCAGTGTTTCAGCAAGCACCAGTGATTAACTATCCGAACGAACATCTGTATACCCGCGTTACGGAATTTAAGTACTTGACGGGGCAGGAACACCACAAAACTAGTATTGTTTACGAGTTTCCAAGAGCGGAAGGAGACCCATATTACCCCGTGCCCCGTCCTGAAAATCAGGAAGTTTACAAACAATACAAGGAACTTGCAGATGCAACACAAGGGGTGTATTTTGTAGGAAGACTGGCAACCTACAAGTATTACAACATGGATCAATGCGTTGCTCAGGCTCTTTCTGTTTACAAGCAAATTCCAGTTCGGGCTTAAGTAACTCTTGAGTGAGGGAGGGAAGTGCCGCCCGTCGTGGTGTTCTTTCAACCAATCAATCTCCATATTGTGGGGTGGGTATCTTTGCGCCCGCCCCTTTAGGAGGTTCAAGCCAGAAAGCTTTTCTGTTCTTGAGGCTAGATGCAAAGAGCGGGAAGGAAGAAAAAAGAATATGAAAATTGAGTTGTAAATTATGGCTTTTGTGTTCAACTCAACACTCGACAATTCAAAACCCCCCTTAGAACTCTGGGCGGGTGTGGAGTGTACGGTGAATCGTGTAGGTGAGGAGTATTTCGACCAGTTGGAACGCAACGGTCATGCCAGACGCTTGGAAGATCTGGATTTATTCGCCGAACTTGGGATACAAGCAATCCGCTACCCAGTTCTATGGGAGCGAACCGCGCCCAACGGGTTGGAAAATGCAGACTGGTCTTGGGCGGATGAGCGACTCGAAAGGTTGCGGGAATTGGGCATTCGCCCGATTGTGGGATTGGTGCATCATGGCAGTGGACCCCGTCACACTAGCTTGGTAGATGCGTCATTTCCAGAACAACTAGCTTTGTACGCTCGTGCAGTGGCGGAACGCTACCCTTGGGTGACACATTACACACCTGTGAACGAACCACTGACAACGGCGCGATTTAGTGGAATGTACGGTCATTGGTATCCTCACGGACGGGACGATCTCTCTTTTGCCCGTGCTTTGTTGGGGCAATGCCGTGCGATCGCCCTTTCCATGAAGGCAATTCGGGAAGTCAATCCTAATGCCCAGCTGGTGCAAACCGACGATTTGGGTAAGACTTACAGTACGCCAAAGCTAGCTTATCAGGCTGAATTGGAGAATGAGCGCCGGTGGTTGAGTTTCGATTTATTGTGCGGTCGCATCTCCCCGGCTCATCCGATATGGCCTTATCTCAAGAAGTGTGGCATCAGTGAGGCTGACGTTGAGGTATTTCTGGAAAATCGTTGCCCGCCAGATATCATGGGGATCAACCATTACCTGACAAGCGATCGCTTTTTAGATGAGCGCAAAGAACGGTATCCGGCTTGCTCTCATGGGGGCAATGGGAAAGATAAGTACGCAGATGTAGAGGCAGTGCGAGTTTGTGCTGACGGTGCCGCAGGTCCGCGAACCTTGCTCAAAGAAGCATGGGAACGTTACAAACTACCTCTTGCTGTTACCGAAGCTCACCTCAGTTGCACCCGTGAGGAACAACTGCGCTGGCTTTATGAGGTTTGGTGTGGGGCGCAAGAATTACGAGATGAGGGTGTAGATGTCCGTGCTGTCACTGCTTGGGCGCTCCTCGGCAGTTACGATTGGAACAGCTTAGTGACTCGCTCGGCTGGCTACTACGAGTCGGGAGTATTTGACTTGCGATCGCCACGTCCGCGACCAACAGCGATTGCTAAGATGGTGCGGGATTTAGCCACTGGGTGCAAACCGGATCATCCTCTGCTTGAGGCACCTGGATGGTGGCATCGGCAAGAGCGCTTGTTATACCCACCAGTAAGTTGTCATGGAGAGCAGGGTGAGAAGGCGGGAAATTTTTCCCCGTGTCCCCGTGTCACTGCGTCCTCTTCACCTCTAGCCATTGTAGGTGCAAGAGGAACTCTTGGAAAGGCTTTTGCGCGTTTGTGTGAAGTGCGAGGTATTTCATACCGCCTACTATCACGCCAAGAGATAGACATTACCGATTCCGCTTCTGTTCATGCTGTTTTAACTGAGTTAAAGCCTTGGGCAGTGGTGAACGCGGCGGGATACGTGCGGGTGGATGATGCGGAGCAGGAACCTGATGTATGTCTGCGTATTAACGCTGAGGGGGCAGCTAATTTAGCGACTGCTTGTGCTCAGCATAATGTCGCACTACTGACTTTCTCCTCAGACCTGGTATTTAATGGGGCTGTTTCCAATCCTTATATAGAAAGTGATTCTGTCGCTCCCCTGAATATATATGGGTGCAGCAAAGCTTTAGCAGAAAAGCTGGTGTTGAAGGTTCATCCCGCATCCCTGATGATTCGCACAAGCGCGTTTTTCGGTCCTTGGGATGATTACAATTTTGTCACAATTGCACTGCGCCATCTTAGTGCTAAAAATACGTTTGTCGCTGCTGATGATACGATTGTTTCACCCACCTATATACCGGATCTTGTCCATGCCAGTCTCGATTTGTTAATTGACGGTGAAAGTGGCTTGTGGCATTTAGCTAACAAGGGTGCGATTGCATGGGCTGACTTGGCAATGCTAGCGGCAAAAAAAGCTGGCATCAGTGTCAGCAGTCTGATTGCCCGTCCTTCAAAAGAACTGGGTTTCATTGCTCCTCGCCCAACCTACAGCGTTCTTGGTAGCAATAAAGGTGAGTTTATGTCTTGCCTTGACAGTGCAATGTCCCGCTATTTCGATGAAGTAAAACAATTTTAGATTCTTTGTTATTGGTTAGTGGTTATTGGTTAGTAGTTAGTAGAACCACTAACTAATAACTACCAACTACTAACCACTAACAATTTCCTATTATGTCAACTATTTTAGTTACAGGTGGAGCAGGATATATTGGTTCCCATGCTGTATTAGCCCTGAAAAATGCAGGTTATGAAGTGATGGTTCTTGATAATCTTTCAAATGGTCATCGAGAACTTGTGGAACAGGTTTTGCAGGTCAAGTTGATTGTTGGCGATATAAGCGATCGCGCCCTTCTTGATGATATATTTAAAACCCACAATATCGCTGCCGTGATGCATTTTGCTGCCTTCATTGCTGTGGGTGAATCTGTGACTGACCCAGCTAAATATTACCGCAACAATGTCACAGGTACCCTGACGCTTTTAGAAGCAATGCTTGCTGCTTCAATAAGCAAGTTCATCTTTTCCTCTACTTGCGCTCTTTATGGTGTGCCCAAGTTTGTGCCAATTACAGAAGCCCATCCGCAAGACCCTATCAGCCCCTATGCAACTAGTAAGTGGATGGTAGAGCGAATACTATCTGATTTTGATACAGCTTATAATCTTAAATCTGTCAGGTTCCGCTACTTTAACGCCGCAGGTGCCGATCCATATGGGTTATTGGGTGAAGACCACGAACCCGAAACTCACCTCATACCACTGGTGCTGCTAGCTGCTTTGGGTAAGCGGCAATCCATTTCTATTTTCGGTACTGATTACCCAACCCAAGATGGAACTTGTATTCGGGATTACATTCACGTAACTGACTTAGCACAAGCACATATTTTGGGCTTGGAGTATTTGCTCAAGGGAGGAGACAGCGAAGTCTTTAATTTAGGTAATGGGGGTGGGTTTTCAGTCAGAGAAGTTATAGAAAGTGCAAAGGAAGTGACAGGAAAAGAAATCAAAATAGTAGAGTGCGACAGGAGACCGGGCGACCCACCTATTTTAGTTGGAAGCAGCGATAAAGCCAGTAAAGTGTTGGGTTGGCATCCCGAGTACCCAGATATTAAAGAAATCATTACCCATGCTTGGCAGTGGCATTGCTCGCGGCATCAATAAACATAGGCGTTAAAATTAATTATGCATTATCTAATACCCTTCTAGAGAAGTAAAAACGCGCCATGGCGCGTCTCTACATTAGTATTGGATAATACAAATGAAATTAATACAGTCCTATTTCCAATGACGGAGCAAATTGTTGATGAGAAAACTTATCTTATTGTAGAAGAGACGCGGAAAAAGACAACACGAGCTTTGAAGTTGTTCATCAACTAAATAGACTCATGAATCCCAATGAAATGAATCCAAATGGCGCATCTGAGAAAGAGACAATATTGTCTCCCGCCAGTTATGGAGTGACTAATCAACTTTCAGAAAATGTTATCTTAACAACATTAGACGATTTGTACAACTGGGCTAGACTCTCCAGCTTGTGGCCTCTGATGTACGGTACAGCTTGCTGTTTTATTGAATTTGCAGCCATGATTGGTTCGCGATTTGATTTTGACAGATTTGGTCTCATTCCTCGTGCTAGCCCGCGTCAAGCTGACTTAATCATTTTGGCAGGCACTCTCAACATGAAAATGTCTCAGCCAACAATGCGTCTTTACGAGCAGATGCCTGAGCCAAAGTATGTCATTGCAATGGGAGCCTGCATGATCACTGGTGGTATGTTCAGTGCTGATTCCCCGACTGCTATTCGAGGTGCTGATAAAATTTTGCCTATAGATGTTTATATCCCCGGTTGTCCCCCCCGCCCGGAGGCAATCATGGATGCTATCATCAAGCTTCGCAAAAAAATATCTAATGACTCAATGCAGGAGCGAGGTAAAATTACTCAAAGCCATCGTTATTACAGTACCACTCACAATCTGAAGCCAGGGTCTCGCATTCTGACTGGTGAATATCTGCGATCGCCCGCTCGCGAAAAGCCAACAGAAGCATTGACACAAGCAATGGGAACCGCCATACCTCCTGCTCTTCTAACTATGGGACAACAAGAAGAGCGCTCAAACGATTGAATAAGCCGAGTTCTGCCTGTCACACTTAGCTGCAAAACAGGATTTATTTCTTGGACATCCCTAGGGCAATTGTTGTGATGGAGAACTTAAAGCAAAACTACGATACCTTTGTAGAGTATGGAATCTACAGAATCTGTTACGATTACCAGTCAGAGCATAACTTACCGTAGCTGATTACCATTTACTATGGTGAGTCAAAGCCCGGACATCCGAACTTAGGTGTTTACCGATTTGATGATAAATACAAAGGTATTCAGTGGGCTAAAGATGTCATTGACGCTCGCCTTAAACGTAGTTCAAACTCTGATTCTTCCCTGGAAAACTTCTGAAAGACGAGATCCCCGACCCACTGCCAAGTAAAAAAGTTATTGGTGTTGATTTTGGTAGACGAGATATAGCTGTAACCAGCAATGGTGACTCATGGGACGGAAAACAGTTAACTGAAACTCGAGATAGATATAGCACAGTCAGAGCGTCTCTCCAACAAAAAGCTTCCACACGCACAAGGTCGAGTCGGCGTCGCTGCCGTCAGGTCTTGGCACGGCTATCGGGCCGGGAGAGACGATTTCAAGCGTGGGTAAATCACAATATTTCCAAGACAATCATCCAACAAGCCAAAAGTACACAAGCACTTGTAGCCATTGAGGATTTAACGGGTATTCGTGAGAGGACAAATCAATTGCCACGTCACAAGACAGAACGCCGTAGAAGCAACTCGTGGGCGTTTTACCAGTTGCGGATGTTCCTGGAATACAAGGGATTGAAAGATGGCGTGGAAGTTATCGCCTCCCCTCCTGCTTACACGAGCCAAACGTGCCACCGATGCCTACATATTGGCTTGCGCTCCCAGAAGAAGTTCAACTGTGGTAATTGCTCTTTGTCCTGTGATGCTCCCTTGAACGGAGCGAAGATGATTGAGTTATTGGGGCTGTCCGTAAGCCAGCCCGGAGGCTCGAACCGTTTGTGTTGTTCTCTCAGCACCGACGCTTCAGGGCTACTACAAAGCCCCTGCTTTTAGGCATGGGGTTCGCTTACGTAATAACCTTTAGGAAAGCAGAAGCCTCATATTTTTAAAATAGGGAGGATTCTTTATAGGAGCAGCTAATACTGTGGTATGCATTGGTGGAAGTAAGACAACACCCACCAAATGCAGTCCCTGTTCAGCATTCCTTTTTATGCGTTTGTGGCGCTTTTACCCTGCAAGGTGTTGTATGCATTAATGACCTCGGGTATCGCAATCGCCACCGATGCAAACGAGCAAAGCGTTGCCATTTGACAATATGCACAGAATGCCTGATTCTCGTTCCACTCCTCACGCGCCAACTCGGCAGCAACCCCAGCATCAAACAGGAGCTTAATGCCCATTGCGATCGGCAGAAGTGGGTTTTCCCGTGCCCGATCCTGACCACCAGCTGCAGCTAGCCAAGCCGTGATGGCGTAATTGGTCACCATCATAAACCCATCCGGTGTTGCCAGCCGACTGTAAGCGTAATCAGACGCGTCAACGCGATCCGAGTCAAAATACGGTATTGGTGGGTCGGGCAAATGGCGAAGGATGCCGATCTGGTAGAGGGAAACGATGATGCCCATCGCAGCCCCTACCATAGACAGACCAACGATCCATCGGCGGCGAATTCCAATCACAATAGACTCTGGAATACCATCCAGTAATGCGCCAACTGCGATCGCCAGTCCGCTTCCACTGTCTTCCTCTTCCGATGGCTGTTGTGTACCGGAACGCTTGCGATGCTTTGCACCTTGATGGGATAAAAACCAGGTAGCGACTGTGTATACAACTGCACCACTGACAAAGCCGATTGCGGTTGAGTCAAAGCCACCACGCTTATAAGCTTCATCCATCAGTTCAAAAGCCAGTGCCGAAATGAGCACGCCAGCACCAAAAGACATAATTGCGGCGATTGCTTTTTGGGGAATCTTGGCATAGTAACCGACTGCTGAACCTAATAGCAGTGCTGAACCACCAACCAAACCCCAAAAGCCTGCTTTTAGCCAAAGTGGAAACATCAGATATACTAACTCACTATGCTCAATTGTTAAATTTGTTACCTATTTTAACGCTGCCATAGCTACATGAAACTATCGTCAACCAAAAGCAATAATATTTCAAGTTTTTCGCAAAATCTAAAAGTCATTTTCATTAAAATGCAAAACAATTTGTTCAAGCGCGAGGATTTCAGGTTGAAACGTTTAGTATGTTGGAACTCATCGACCAATTGAAGTCTGTGCCCGCGCTAAAAATTAATCTAGATAATGCTAGAGAAATACTTGCAGCAACACCCATTTTTGCCCTTTCTCTCGGATAAAGCTTCAGTTTGTTATTAACCCTCATTGAGTTCTGATAAGGAACTTCCAGATAAAAAAATGTTAATTGTATCCATTCATACAGGCTAACTTAATGATGAATCTATTCCTCTGGTAGAAGTTGGGAAATATAGAGGCATCTATGATACTTATTTTATACTTTAGACCTAATACAAACCCTTGTCAAAAAACTTTGTATTAAAGGAGCCATACCAATGCAACTCAAGCCTATAAATCAGCAGGTTGTCGCAATTGTGAGAGCTTCTAGTGGCATCGGGCGGGAAACGGCTCGAAAATTTGCTACAAAAGGAGCATCTCTAGTTGTGTCTGCTCCTCCGCGTACCCGCAAGCGTTTAGAAGAATTTGTTTTCGCTGGTAGGTGGAACCAGCCCTCACCACTAGTCAAGAGCCATTAAATACTCAACAGCTGTGAAAGGAAATAACTATGGTTGCTACACAGCCTCAAAAGGGTCAAATTTTAGACAATTAGAAATTGATGAACAATCGCGTCGTTCTGATTACAGGAGCAAGTCGCGGGATTAGTGCAGCCACTGCTAAACTGTTAGGACGCCACGGTGCAGCGGTTGGTGTTAATTATTACGGCAGTGAAGCAGCTGCTGAGCAAGTGGTGGAAGAGATTGCATCAGAAGGAGGTCAGGCGCTAGCTGTCAAAGCGGATGTGAGAGACTGCATTATCTACTACTTGTTTGGAATGACTTGCACCAATGACGGCAAAAGATACCCGTACATCCCATAATACCCGACCTACGTAACTTCTGACAACTGAATCCTGAGCCTACTCAGGGCTTGTTACAAGAGAATATTCTTGTTGTGTTTCTTTCAATGCTTGAAGTTGCGCTTCCAGCTGAGATTTTACTATATGTCGAAAACTAAAAAAATGCTCGCCAATTCCTAGTGCAACCAAGTAATCATATAGGCATTGGGGATTTCGGAGAGCAATTACTAACATTTGTCCCCAAAAGCGAAAACGTGTAGAGCTCACAACACCTTGTCGCCAAAATAGGGCTCTTAAAAAAGACAGTTCATGCCACGTTATTTTACGACTTGGTCTAGGTCGTCGGCTTTGTATTTTAAGAAAATGACGGAATGTGCGTTTAAGGTAGGGAACAGGTTCATAAAGATTCCAGAAACAGTCAATATATTCCTGGATAATCTCTTTAATTGGTCGTGTTGGCTTAAAATTCATTATCGCCGCTTGATAAACTGTCCCAAGCCCATCAATGAGGCGGTCTTCCTGCTTCAAACGGTTCCACATTTGTGTACCGTGTAGTGCTTGAAGTAGGCTCAGATGAGCTTGAGGAATACCAGTTTCCTCGATAAATTTCTGAATTCTCTGACCGGCTCCAGATTTTTCACCATCGAAGCCAATAATAAAACCAGACATAATTTCTAGTCCTGCTTTGGTAATTTTATTGCAAGACTCTATCAAAGAGTGTCGCGTGTTTTGCTCTTTGTTAATTCCATGAAGGCTCTCAAAGTCTGGAGTTTCAATTCCTAAAAACACTTTTGTAAATCCAGCTTTGACCATCAATTCCATTAATTCATCATCTTCAGCTAAATTAAGAGAAGCTTCAGTCAATAAACTAAAGGGATAATTTCGTTCTTCCATCCAAGGAATTAAAGCTCGTAGAAATACCTTTGCATTACGTTTGTTGCCAACAAAATTGTCATCTACTATAAAAACAAAGCGTTGCCACTGCATTTTATAGAGAACTTCTAACTCAGCCAGCATTTGAAGAGGTGTTTTGGTACGAGGCTTACGTCCAAACAAATGAATGATGTCACAAAATTCGCACTGAAATGGACAGCCTCGTGAGAACTGTACCGTTGCAGCCATATAAGCATCGAGTTCGAGTAAATCAAATCGAGGAATTGGGGTTTGAGTAACATCGGGTTTTTCAGAAGAAGTGAAAATACCACGCTCTTCACCTCGTTCTAAAGCCTCTAAGAACATAGGAATAGTACATTCACCTTCATTAAGAATTAAATAATGGGCACCTGCTGAAAGTGCAAATTCTGGAATTGATGTGGGGAAAGGTCCGCCAACAGCAACCTTTTTCCCTAAAGCAACACCTTTTTTAATCAATTCTTGAAAATCCCATTTTTGAATAATCATGGCAGACAGAATTACAATGTCACACCATTCCCAATCATCAATTGTTTCAAATCGCACATTACGGTCTACCAATCGAATTTCCCAATCATTTGGTAGCAATGCTGCAACCGTAATCAGACCTAAGGGAGGATTGGTTGACCTAAGACCTGCCATATTTAATGTTTCTTGATAAGACCAAAAGGAATTTGGCAGGATAGGCCAGATTAATAAAGCTTTCATATGCACTAAAAGATTTTTTTCAAGAGTTTTATGTTTGATCTCCAGCATTTAAAACATAATCTGGGTGTTGGGCTGCGGCAAACTTTCCGCAGACTTGAGCAGATTTTTCTGGCTCTAACAAGAGTCGAATACCCCAGTAGTAGTAACCGAAAGGCACTACATGGGCACCATCTTTAATTAGGTCAGGTTTTAAACGTGCGTGATACGCAGGTAACAAAGTCCAATGTAAGGAAGGTGTAGTATGATGTTCGATATGATACCCGATATTGAACATTGTTAGATTGAAGAATGGAGATAAAAAGGTGACTGAGTGTCTGTAAGGATGATCCTTTGAAGGTTCCATACAACCAATATGCTGGACGTACATACCTGTTGCGATAATGACAACGTTAGCGAAATAATGAGGCAAAACCCATAAACTTAATGCCATCAATGGGTCTATAAAGAAAGGAATTGACCACAGAACTAAAAAAATTGCCAGTTCTTCAATTGCTTGTTGCCCAGTGTAACCTCCTTTACTCCCTTTGCGGAAATCTTGCCACAGATGATATGCATAACGCCACGGCCAATGAAGGAAAGCAAATCGATAAATGTTTTCAAAATGTTCTGCAGTACGAAAGTGAGGTCCAGTCCAGTCAGAAGAGCGCATAAAGTTGGGATGATGAACGATTAAATGGTGATACTCCCAAAAAAAACCAGGCCAACCACCAGAGAAAGCCCATAATCGGCTCACCCAACGATTGAGCCATTGATTATGGAAAATTTTGCGATGAACGTGATTGTGAAAATTAACTCCAACATCAACTCCAGAAATCCAGCCCAACATTAGTGTTGATGCTCCAACAAAAGCAAGACGTGACCCTAAGTTGTTAATATGAGCAATTTCCGGATGCAGGTAAAGCCAAAAAGCCAGTCCATAGGCTATTAAACACATTATATGAAAAATCAGGCAATGGATGTCTTCTGGATTGGTTAAAATAGATTTTCTATCAGTCGTGGTGTTTTGTTTTTCGGTATTCATATTTGTTAACCTATCCACATCAACACAACACAAAACCAAGTAAACGCTAAGATAAAACTCATCCACGGTCCCCACCAAATAGTGCTTAGAATAATTACCACTGCACTCAAAGGAAACAAAGAACGTTTTACAGCTATAACCATAAACATAAGCAATGGAGGTAGCTGAATTGATTTATAATGATTATCGTTATCTGCGGCGGTATCAGTATTATTGGTGTCTTTGTTATTCATATTTTCAGTCGCTCGCTAACTTAAAAAACTTAAATGCTTATCAGAACCAATATCTCCATAAATTTTATCATGTCTATCAAGTGTACATTTTAAAGAAAGTCTTAAAGTTTTATTAGGTGAACACCCTTTGTATGAGTTAGAATTTACGTAACATAAGTTAAAGATATCCAATAAAGCTAGGGAAAAGACAGAAAAAGAAAAAGCAAAAGTATTTAGTATACGTATTAATATAAATTAGTAAAAAGAAGTAAAGAAGGAAGAACAAATTTAAGCATTTGCCTCCCAAGCACAAGATACCATTAAAAACTCTGCGTTCAGCGAACAAACGCAGAGTTGTTTATTTTCTTCGCGATCTATGCCGACGCTCGTTGGCATAGATCGCAAAGATTAAGATCTCGAAGAGAGGTAAAGTTCGCTCTCTCAGCTAGACATTGCTTGCTTCGATAACTCTAGCAGACATAGCTCGTAATCTTTAGACGCCTTCTCCTCTTGCAGACAGTTTTTCTCCAGCACATTGAGAATTTCTTTGTGTCCCATTTGTATAGCAGTGGTAATCAAAGCTCCGTAGCTAGCAATTTCTGCATACTCAACGGCAACCTGTCCTGCTGCGATCGCGCCATCCCGTAGAGACTACAAATCTCCTAGCAGCCTTAGTCCATTTCTGGGTCTTGAGCTTGTTCAGTATCCTCAGCTGCTTGTAGTTCTGCGGTCGTTTCATTATCTGATAGCGGAAAAGTGCTTAGAGGATCGCTTGCGGAATCGCCTAAAGTGACATGCAAACCTGTATCTCGTACATGAGTAGGATCTGAGCTATCGTCTTGCATATCCAAGTCTGTTGAACTGGTGTCGGGAGAATCTGAGATTGACGTCAACTGGTCTTCGATAGGAGAAAACGATTCTTTTTTTGCCATAACCTGTTCCTCGGTAAGGGATATATCAACGATAGAAAGCTCTGGTTCTAGCCACTTCTGTCAGATGTATGAGTTTACTTTGCTACGGGCTGATTGAATGCGTTATGGCAGAACATCCTGCCTGTGACAGTTTTCTTGCTACTTAAAGAGTGTTACTCAGTCAAGTTAGGCAGCTTTAACGGATTCGTTTTCTTGTTCCGAAATTGGTATCAGTTTAATGTGCTTTCGTCCCAGAGCAATGGCAAATTCATCCCCTGGCTTTAAGCCTAATTGTTTTGTATAAGCTGAACCAACCAGCAGGTTTCCATTGGACTGTACTGTAATCCGAAAGCTAGGGCTGCGTCCCACATGACCATTGCCTTGATGTTGAGCATCTAATGAAATCTCTTCTGCGTCAAGCAGAGCATTGAGAAACTTCATCATATTAACCCGCTCTACCCCATTTTTGGTGACGGTATAGTAGCCGCAGGCTCTAGCTTTTTCTTCTTTGCTCAAGTGAGACAGCGCTTTGACTTTATGAATTAATGCCTCTCCCTCTAAGGGTATCTGTACTTTCTTTCTCATCATAAAAATCAGGTCTAATTATGCAATAAAATTATTAAGATTCTTATTTCTTATTGTAGATAAAAGCTTCAAAAATTTCATGATTGAAACCCAAGCCTTTTTTGGCGGTTATCCGAATCAAACACGGCTAGTAAAATATCCGATTTGAGTTAATCTTTTTTCGATAGGTTCACAGGTCAAAAAGCTCTTGGGAGTCTTGCCGAGTTTCGACATCAAGAGCTTTTCCATTGTAACGTTCGCGTTTTGCTCCTCACATAGAAGAAAGAATAGCGTGTTATTGAGTTGCTTTGTGCCTATCTGAAGATGGGCATTTGTGTTAATCCGAAAAGTATCAAACAACACAAAATATTTTGAGGAAGAGGCTTTGCTTCCAGATGACGCCAAGCTCATGCCCCCCAAGAAAGTGCTATGAACGACGAGTATCTCAATCAAGGACAACAAGATGATTACTTTAACCAAGACCTTACCACAGCAGCTCATGCCCCCCAAGAAAGTACTGTGAACGACGAGTATCTCAATCAAGAACAGCAAGATGATTATTTTGATGAAGATCTCTCCTGAAGGGAGCATCCCGAAGCGGGCGCAGAGCGCCATTGAACTGACTAGTTGAGCTAGAGTTATAGTGGAATTAGATTTATTTGTTAAATATAATTTGATGCATTTACCCTAGGAAATAAACAGCAAAAGACAAGTTAAATATTGATGTATTCCTAAATTTTTAGTGTCAACGAAATTTCTACAATTACCCATGATAACTTTACGACCGCGTAATGGTATTTTCATGACTTTACACCCACGAAGTTAGGTATCACGAATTACGGTAGTTAACTCCCTGACTTCTGAAAGAAATCAGGGAATTCGTTTAACGATCTACCGAACCCATAATGATGTCAATACTACCCACAATTGCCACAACATCCGCAACCTTTACGCCCTTTAGCAAGTAGGGTAGGATTTGCAGGTTTACAAAATCGGGGGCACGGATTTTCCAACGCCAAGGGAAGACACTATCATCTCCGATGATATAAATGCCTAACTCACCTTTGCCACACTCCAAGCGGACGTAGTGTTCTCCTTTAGGAATTTTAAAAGTAGGAGCAATTTTTCTACCAATGTATTGATAGTCAAATGCATCCCATTCCGATTTGCGTCCGGCTGCCATACGTTTGGCTTCCAGATTCTCATAAGGTCCTCCAGGTAGCCCCTTGAGTGCTTGACGGAGAATCTTCACTGACTCTCGCATTTCCCGCATCCGCACAAAATAACGCGCCAAGATATCACCACTAGTTTCCCAACATATTTCCCAATTGAAGTCGTCATAGCACTCGTAATGGTCAACCCTTCGCAAATCCCATATGACTCCAGATCCTCGTAACATGGGACCAGAAAGACCCCAGTTAATTGCCTCTTCACGAGTAATGGTGCCAACACCTTCAATTCGACGGCGGAAGATAGGGTTGTCACTAATCAAGCGCTCGTACTCATCAATTTTGGGTATCATGTAGTCACAAAAGTCCTCGCACTTATCTACCCAACCGTAAGGTAAATCAACCGCAACACCCCCAACGCGGAAGTAGTTATTATTCACCATACGGTAGCCTGTAGCAGCTTCCCACAGGTCATAAATCATTTCCCTTTCGCGAAAAATATAAAAGAAGGGAGTTTGAGCACCCAAATCTGCTGCAAACGGTCCCAACCATAGTAAGTGGTTGGCAATGCGATTTAGCTCTAACATGATGACACGGATGTAGCTAGCACGTTTGGGAACCGGAATATCACCCAGCCGTTCTACAGCATTAACCGTAACAGCTTCATTCATCATTCCCTCAGCGTAATCCCAACGGCTAACGTAGGGGATATACATTTGAATAGTGCGGTTTTCAACAATTTTTTCCATTCCCCGGTGCAGGTAGCCAATAACGGGTTCGCAGTCAATGACATCTTCTCCGTCTAATGTCACAATCAACCTTAAAACACCATGCATTGAAGGGTGATGGGGACCCATGTTAATCGTCATGGGTTCTGTTCTGGTTTCAATTCTTGGCATAAAAAATGTCTCCTTACCTAATCTTTGCCGTCTTCTTGTGCTTGCTCCAAAATTTCAGATGGCTGCCTACCAGCCCGACGAGCATCAAGCGGTGTTTCATGAGGATTCATCACGCCTTTAGGTAAATACACTAATTCTCGCAGCGGAGTCACCATTGGATCTAGAGTCACTTTGTAAGGTAGTCTTCCCATTGCCACATTGTCAAAGTTCAACTGATGGCGGTCATAAACGCTAATTTCGTAATCTTCAGTGAATGACAAACAGTTTGTGGGACAAAATTCAACACAGTTGCCACAAAAAATACAAACACCAAAGTCAATGCTGTAGTGCTTAAGTTTTTTCTTCTTAGTTTGTTTGTCAAATTCCCAATCTACAACTGGGAGGTTAATTGGGCATACACGAACACAAACTTCACAGGAAATACACTTATCAAACTCAAAATGAATCCGACCTCGATAGCGTTCGGAGGGAATGAGTTTTTCGTAAGGATATTGAACCGTAATCGGACGACGGCGCATATGGTCGAAAGTTACTGAAAGCCCTTGCCCAATATATCTAGCTGCTTGAACAGTTTGTTTGGTGTAATCACCAACTTGTTTGAGGAAGTTAAACATTAGTAAAGCCGTCTCAATTTTCAGAAGCTTTAATCCAAAGTGTAATAGTAATGGCTGCTATTATCTGGAACTTCTGTCTCAAGAAAGGCTTGAGAGTTAAGTTTGATTGTGATAATAATTACAATGTCGTCATACGCTAAAACCAGCTATAGCTTGAATTATTTACAGCAAAATATATTCAGATTCTGTTAAGTAGGCAGAATTATTTTAATTTTTGATATCAAGAACAGAATGTATTTATTTATAAATTTAATATTTCGATAAAAGGATGCTTAACCCCTTCCTTAAGATTTATTTTGCTGTTTTTGAAGAGTCATACAAAATTCAGATTTTACATGAAAATATTTGTGTCAATAGCTACAATAAAAAAATGCCTCTTTAACTGTACTAATTCATTCTCTCAAGACGCTTCAAACAATTGACTTTATAATGTATTAATCAAGACAATTAAATTTAATCATGATTGTAACTAAAGAAGGATATGGCTGCAAAATGAACAGCGCTAACATCTAATTAAGTAAGTTGGCAAATAAATGACTGTCTCAGTCATAAAAGTTAGCCCCCACCTAGCTGATGGGGGTTTTTGTTAGGAAAGTCCTTTATGTTAAAGTCAGGGAGGCGTAGTTGTCTTCTAGAACTTAGAGAGTCTCGTATTGCAAAACCTCTATGCTTTAATTCAGAGGATATCCCGCAATACAACCGTAACGTTCCACCAAAGATTGCAAAGCACTAAAAGCCCAGTCAGAGGGTTGAACATCACCAAGTTGCGACACAGATGTGACTTGGGACATGGGATTGTCTTCTGGGGAGGGGGTGAGGTAGGGAGGAGTGGGAGAATCTATTTTGTCTTCTTTGTCTTCCTTGTTATCCTTCTCCTCTCGTCCACCTGTCTCCTGGTCTCTCCGTGCTTCTACTGCTTTTACTAAACTATAGGGGGTTTGAGGATGTTTTTTTTCCGTGTAATTACTGAATAGTTTTTTACTGACTACTTTTTTGGCTAATGGGGTAGCTTGAGGGCTCTCATCCAGTGGCATAAATTCAGGTGGTGTTATTTCAGCAGGTGGAATAACTTGAGTTACCTGACCGATTGCTGATTCCTGCACTCCATTCTTTGCCTTAACTGGTAGCTGCTCTGGCGATTTTAGGGCAGATGGTTGCCCTGCTGCCAACACGCCTGCCATTAGCAGACCAATATCGCTCATTGTATTTAGATATAAATTAAGATTTACATCTCTTTTGACAGATGTAATCTTTGTCAATCCGGAATATTGCTTATTAAAAAGTATTAATAATTACTCATAAAATTGGACAAACTATGGAGGTGCATTCAAAAGTTACAACAGCTATGTGTATAGGTTGAGAGGCTGAACGGGCGAGACTCCTCGCAGTTGCTATCTCAAGCGCCCAGACGCTAAGCGCACACGCTCCGCGTTGCCGTAGGCTATGCCCGCAAGGGCTATACGCGAACAACGGGGGGCTTTGGGGTTCCCTGTGGGGATGGAGAGACCCCCGCAACGTACTGCTGTGCGTCCCACAAGAAATTTTTGGGTTTGAACTACTCTGGCTGGTTGCAGTACTTATTCAAGTCTGAGGCTACAGCATCTGACTGCTTAGCAGCATTTGCAGCGGCTGTTAGGGCTGTATCGATATCGCCTCTCGCCTTTTGGATTTTTACCCTACCTTCTGATGAGGGTTGTGCTGTCTTAGCTGAACCCAGCGCCTGACTTGCTTTAGCAATCGATTTGCTAACAGTCTCAAATAACTTGACAAAACGGTTTTGAAATTCCTGTATTTTTGGGTCTTTGAAGTTCAGTTCCTTAATCTCTTTGGTAACACCTTCCAAATCTTTTGATAGTTGTATGCTTGTTGTGACTTGCTGACCTTTGTTGTTTTCAATAAGCTCGGTTCCTTTATTGACCACTTCCATCAACCGCTGGCACTGGCTAACTTTGCTGTTATTACAAGCAGTCATTAGAAATGCAACACTCAAGGAAACAGGAACAATAACCGTATATTTACGTAAGATAAACATATTCAGTCTCGTTATATATCAAACCCACATAATAGTACCCAAAAATTTCACGGTTCTTACTATTGTTCCTGCTTTATCCTTTTCTCCTTCCAAATGCCCCCCCATTGCATTGAATTCTAAAGAAACTCTAAGCTTAACTAGAATTTTAGAGATCTCGCATAATCTGACTAAAGAAATCGTTGAATTACGGATACACAATCGTGTTGGCTTTTATTTCATACTCAGGATGGATGCATGGAATATTTCAACTCCATCTAGCATTGCATATTCCAGATGGCTTTTTGAATCTACCTGTTATTCTTGTCACGTGGGCGATCGCGATCGCTTTAATTGCGGTTTCACTGTCAAAAGCGCAGTCAGAATACCAGGAACGAGCTGTACCCTTAATGGGAGTGTGTGCAGCTTTTATCTTTGCTGCTCAAATGATTAATTTCCCTATTCCTGGCGGCACTTCCGGTCACCTTTTAGGTGGAACTTTAGCGGGAGCGTTACTAGGTCCGTGGGCTGGTTCCTTAGTAATGGTAGCTGTCTTCATTGTCCAAAGCGTCTTTTTCCAAGATGGCGGTTTGACAGTGTTGGGAGCTAACATCCTGAATATGGGATTAATTGGCACATTTGCTGGTTATTACCTATACAAGGCTATGCGATTTGCTATAGGTCGCAATAGATTGTCGGCAATGGTCATTGGGTCGGCAGTTGCTGCTTGGACAAGTGTAGTTGTTGCCGCACTTGTGTGTGCAGTGCAACTGGCTGTATCTGGAACAGTTCCGTTATCGGTGGCGCTGACGGCAATGACAACTTGGCACGTGCTTATTGGTATAGGTGAAGCCGCAATCACTGTCATCGCACTTTCCTTTATTTGGCGGACTCGACCGGATATGTTCTACGATCCCCCACGCAAATCCGTTGTCTCTCGACCTTTGTCTCCACATCAATAAAGATTAAGGAGTGATTTGAGAAATCTTATGAATCATAATACGATGCGCGATCGCAATCGTGCTTTTGTCATCGCAGGTCTGGGTGTTGCCCTACTGATTGCAATTTTCCTCTCTCCTTTTGCCAGCCAAGACCCCGATGGGTTGGATCGAGTCTCGCAAGATCTCAAATTTGAAGATAAAGCAGTTGAGGATGCACCAGCTAAAAAGCTTCCCTTCCACGCTTTATTCGACGAATACGCTCTAAAAAGTGTCCCGGAAGGCATCGCTACCCCTATAGCTGGGCTAGTGGGAACTCTAGCAACTTTTGGCTTAGCTTGGGGAATTGGCAAACTTGTTGTGCGTAATTCGAGTTCATCTCACCCTGAGTATGATGATTCCAACGAAGTATGAAGTATAAAGTTTGATGGATGAAGGAAGTAAAAATCGTTAGATGCTGCTGCATATTGGGGCAATAGTTGTCGATCTCGATAGTAAAAAACTCACACCTTGGCACCAACTTGCTCCCCGTACTCGCATCCTATGTACGTTAATCCTCGTTTTTGCCACCGCTATTACCCCCAATGGACATTGGTGGACTTGGTCAATTTATGGTTTGACTGTGGTAAGCGTCATAATACTCAGTCAAGTTACCTTCAGCGCGCTATTGAAACGGTTAGCCGTCGAGTTCGGGTTCATTGGTGTCGTACTTCTAGGTACTTTATTCCGAAGTGGTGGAAGAGTACTTTGGGCTTGGGGTCCGTTACAAATCACTACCGTGGGGCTGATTGTTTTGGGTAGTGTAACGTTCAAGGCATTGCTGTCACTATTGATGTTGAATTTACTGACTTTAACAACCTCAGTACCATCACTGTTAAATGCCATGATTCAACTGCGAACTCCACCCTTGTTAGTGGCAATTTTGGCATCAATGTATCGCTACATTAACGTTTTGATTAACGAGTTTAACACCATGCGGCGAGCAGCAGCCTCTCGCAACCTAATGAACAGCAACCGTACTATCAGGTTAGTCGTTGGCAACACAATTGGGGCGCTGTTTATCCGCACCTACGACCGAGGTAACCGCATCCATCAAGCAATGCTGTCACGCGGTTATCAAGGAGTCCCACCGATAGAACAAGTACCCCAGGGTGGAAGACGTGATGCGATCGCTCTAACTTTGACCCTGATTTTGTCACTTTTTGGGCAAGCAATTTATTTGTTTTTGTAATTGGTTGGTAGTTAGTAGTTAACCACTATCCACTAACCACTAACTATTAACCATTAACCACTAAATTATTAACTATTAATAATGCATCATAATCCAGTCGCTATTACAAATCTGAGCTATACATACCCAGATGGAACTCAAGCCCTTAAGGGAATTAATCTATTTATCCAACCAGGAGAACGCGTTGCCTTAATTGGGGCGAATGGTTCGGGAAAATCCACACTGCAGTATCACCTTAATGGGATTATCTTGCCTCAGGAAGGAGAGGTAATGATTGGTGAGTGGGTTGTCAAACCGGAAAATTTGCAAGAAATTCGGAATTTTGTGGGGCTAGTGTTTCAAAATCCAGATAATCAGCTCTTTATGCCAACTGTATGGGAAGATGTTGCTTTTGGTCCAATGAACTTGGGATTGCGAGGTAAGGAACTCAAAGAGCGAGTTCTTCAAGCAATGGCAGCAGTTGATATCGATTCCGAATGGTATGGACAGCGCAATACTGATAATTTGTCTGGGGGTGAAAAAAAACGTATTGCGATCGCAGGTGTTTTAGCTATGAACCCCCAAGTTTTGGTATTTGATGAACCTTCTGCTCAATTAGATCCGCGATCGCGTCGTCAGTTAATTAATTTATTACAAACTTTGCCTCTTACTCAACTGATTGCCACCCATGATTTAGATTTAGCATTAGAGCTGTGTTCCCGCACTGTTGTACTGAGTAGAGGACAAATTGTGTTTGATGGTAAGACTGAGCAGGTGATGAACGATTCAGAATTTTTGCGAGATCATGCTTTAGAAGCACCTCTGAGTTACAGTCGCCCTTATTGCCTCCTTGAACACGCACCTATTGCTCTCAATAGTAGTATTACGCCAGGGTGGCGGGAGTATCATAGGTAACGAAACGACTTTAATATTCGTTGTCGCAACTGTTCTAAAGCGGGTTCTTCTTCAAAGATCCGATTAGCAAATAACATTTCATATATAAGTGGTATTCCTAACTGTAACTCTTCTAAAATATCCTGTTTGGCAAATACATCTTGTGGCTTACCCTCTAACACAAGTTGCCCCTTATCCATGACAAAAATCCAGTCTGCCCAACGGTAAACTAAATCGAGGTCATGGGTTGCCATAAGTGTTGTTGTTCCAGAGGCATGAATCTTTTTGAGAGTTGCCATTAAGTTACGGGTATGTAATCTATCGAGATAGGCAGTAGGTTCATCGAGCAATAGCAATTCAGGTTGTAACACCATAACATCTGCTATGGAAACGCGCTTTTTTTGACCCAAACTAAGGTGATGTACGGGTCTTTCTGCAAGTTCGGTCAGCCCAAATTGTACTAGAGCTTGTTCAACTCGCTGTTGAATTTCTGCCTCTGGTAACTCTAAATTACACAAACCATAGGAAATATCTTCTTCCACAGTAGAAGCTACTATTTGTTGCTCTGGGTTTTGAAAAACTAGCCCAACTTTTTGTCTTAACTTCATCAAGAAGTTGCGATCGTATTTCAGATGCTTACCTTTCCAAAATATGTTTCCTTTCTCAGGTTTGTATAAACCATTAGCTAATAAAAACAATGTTGTTTTACCGCAACCATTTTGACCAATTAACGCACATCTTTTATTAGCAGGAATTCGTAATGTGAGACCATTTAAGGCAGATTGTTGTGCTCCAGGGTAGGTGTAGTAGACTTGTTCAAATTCGAGTAACCATTCCTGCATAGTGACCCCATTCCAAACTTATTAATAATCCACAGCCAAAAGTTGCTTCCAAAACGTAACGTTTGGATTGATGATACCGATGGGGATGCCAAACCCTCAATTCTCCACTAAAACCCCGTGCTGCAAGGCTTAGAGAAACTTGACGGTAATTTTCTATTGTTCGCTGGAGCAACTGTCCAATCAACAGTGCTAAACTTTTCATTCCTACAGTAAAATTGCGGTAGCCGCCACGAGCTTGTTGGGCAACCCATAATTCGGTAGCTGTATTTAATAGAACGAAAATAAATCGGTACATCAGCAATAAAAGCTCGGTTAAAAGTACTGGAACTCCAATACGACGGAGGATTTGTAAAAGTTCGGTAAAGGGAACAGTCAGCATGACAAAGTACAAACAGGACAGGGAAGCTATTGCACGGGATAAAATAGTTAATCCCTGTTCAATACCGTGATGACTGATATATAGGTAATAAGAGCCAAAAGTTAATCCCCATGCTATGTCATTTTGTGGCACTAAGTGTACTTGAGAAATGTCTACTCCACTAATAAGTAACGCTGGGAGACTGGTCACCCAAAATAAAGCCGCAAAATAGATGAGTTTAAGATAAGTTTTCAGAGGAATTGCTGCATAAACAACTGTCCAAACCCCAAGCCAAAGAGCAATCAAAACTTGAACAAGCGGATGGGCAAAAGCAGCAATAACTAGCAGGACAGTCGAAAATAGGAGTTTTTGCTCCGGTGGTATCCAGCGTAAGCGATTCGTGTAGGCTAGGGTATCAATCTGAATTTTCATTCTCGTTATTTCTATGCTCAAAACGCCCTTTATACAAGCCAATAACATACCCAATAACACCAGCACCTGCGGCTGCTTGTGTCGCAAATAATAGACTTTCAACTTCTCCACCAGGCAACTCAATTAAGGAATTGAACCAGGGTTTATAATGGGGTTGTAACTCTTTAATTGCCTCTTCAGCTTGACCATCTGCACCACTAAACTCTGAACCTTTTTTTACTATAAGAGGGGTGGTGATTAAGGCAACGACAGCCAACATCAATAACCAGTTATTCCATTTCAAATTTTGAAGTTTGGATTTTGAATGAGTCATTAGATTATAGAGTTAGTAGTTAGTAGTTAGTAGTTGGTAGTTAAAAAGTAGAAATAACTACTTATCGACCAAGTACGAACTTTTTGGTTTAATCAGGTTTAACATTTCCAGTTCCTGACGACCATAATTAGCGAGCCAATTCCATACCAAGACTGTCAAAAAGCCTTCACTAATTGCCAAAGGTACCTGTGTGACGGCAAAGATTCCGGCAAATTTAACAAATGAAGCGATAAAACCACCTGTAGCCGAGGGAAATGCTAAAGCCAATTGCACCGAAGTGATAAGGTAAGTGACCAAATTAGCCAGAGATGCTCCCAGAAATATTGCTAACCTTTGCTGACCAGTTCCCATGACCAAGCGGTATACCCAAAAAGCGACACATGGTCCGGCGATCGCCATTGAAAATGCATTAGCTCCCAGGGTAGTTAAACCACCGTGTGCTAGCAAAATTGCTTGAAACAACAGTACTAGACTACCAAGTACGGACATGGCTAATGGTCCGAAGAGTACCGCCCCCAATCCCGTACCTGTAGGATGGGAACTGCTTCCCGTGACTGAAGGCATTTTTAGTGCGGATAGCACAAAGGTAAAAGCTCCAGCTAATGCCAGAAGTAATTTTAGCTCAGGAGTTGCTTTAGTAATGCGAGTCAGGGAACGCAATCCCAGAGCAAAAAAGGGTAATGCGACTACCCACCAAAAAATCGCCCAACCTGGTGGTAAAGAACCTTCCATAATATGCATGGCATAAGCGGGTTTGGGCAGACACACAATTAAGTAGAAGCTTACGGCTGCCATTGATATTAAATTGACTAACCTTAGACAGCTTCTTAACTTCAAAAAAATTCTCGACACAATAGGTACCTGCAGATGCATTGCTAAAGCTTTAAGTTTAAATCGTTGGAGGTTTTGACTCAAGAAGAATCTTGAACAGCAAAGGTTCCTTCTTCCTGCGTGAGAGCATCAGTATAGTAATATGTACTTTAGGAATAATTAAATCTACGTCAATTAAATAGGCAGCAAAAAAATTATTAAAATTTTTTATCACAATCACTGTAAAACTTCATGCTTCTTATAGCTGGGTACAGGGTCAACGATCTTAGAAATTATTGACAATAATTCTCGATTCTTGTAACATTCACGTTGTAATTGCAAAGAATTTGCAACTTCTTTTGCTGTAAAGCTGACGCGTCATCATGCCCAACCACTTTACCGTACAAACAGAACAGCTCCTCAATCGTCGTCATCTACTCAAGCTGGGATTATTAGCAGGTACTGGTGTGACTGGTGCGGCATTATGGCAAGTATTTAACTTTCAAAGGCGATCGCAGGTCAGAGTGCCACCCATAGAGGCAATGGCATCAACTGATACCTTAGTGACTCCCATGAAGGTGCTACGAGATTTTGATTATGGCACCATCAAGCGAGAAAATGGGCGGATCGTAAGAGAATTTCGGATTACGGCAGGCAATTCACTAGTTCAACTCAATAATGCTGTCTCCTTTAACACTTGGGTATATAACAACCGCGTACCCGGACCAACTTTGAGAGTCAAGCAGGGAGAACGGGTGCGAGTCGTGTTCTTTAATCAAGGCGGGCATTCCCACTCAATGCACTTTCACGGAACTCACATTTCAGAGATGGATGGTGTTCGTCCCGTTCGCCACGGTAAAGCAACTATCTATGAATTTGATGCCAAACCTTATGGAGTTCACCTTTACCACTGTCATGTTGAGCCAGTGACTCGTCACATTGGTAAGGGTTTGTATGGTATGTTTATCATCGATCCACCTACGCCTCGTGCGCCTGCTGATGAAATGGTGCTGATTATGGCAGGGTATGACATCAATGATGACAAACGCAACGAATTCTACGCCTTCAACGGTGTACCTGACCACTATATGCATCATCCAATCCAGATTTACCAAAACCAATTGGTGCGGCTGTATATCGCCAATTTGATTGAATTAGACCCGGCTGTCACGTTTCACTTGCACGCCAACTTTTTCAAAGTCTATCCTACAGGTATGACGAGCACTCCTGCTTTTGAAAGTGATGTCATTACTATGGGGACAGCCGAACGACATATTCTAGAATTTGCTTGCCCCTATCCTGGTAAGTATATGTTTCATCCCCATCAGGATGCGATCGCAGAGCACGGATGCATGGGTCAATTTGAAGTTGTCTCAAATCGTGATTCTCAGAAGACGAAAAAAAATGCCTAAGTTAGGTCGCTAAGAAGAAAAGTAACTCGTAAGGATTGTCCTCAGTCATTTTTCATTGGTCATTAGTAAGGGTTTCAGAATAAATCTTGCAGTACAAATCTGTTACTTTTATCCTTTAGCCTTTATACTTCTCTTCCTCAGAGGCTACGCGAACAGCCTTTTTGTACTAGCTTCAAAATGTAATTTTTAAAATCTTATATTTCTAGTTTCGTTCTAAATGTAATAATCTATCATTTTTTTTTATTTAAGATAATTTTCACCATGTGATGTGGTAGAAAAAGATTTGGTACTATCGCTTATTACTTCTAAGCGATGTGTTAAGCCAAGGAGTCATAGAGACTGCGTGTGTCTTTAACTCCTGTGAGGAGCAAAGACGATTTTCTGATGCATCGCCACATACAGGTTGCATATCGGTTCCCTATCCAAGTTCTTCATGATTTAGTGCGGACAATAATGCCACCATTCAGTAAAAAGTGGATGGTGCTTAATGTACTGCTATTCTCACATTTGCAAATGAATATGCAATTAACAAACGTGCTAGATTTACCTGGCGTAACTGTAGAATCTTGCGATTCTTCTCATGATTCGGTGTGTTTTCAGTTAAGTATTTCAGCGAAAGGGACACGTTGCCTGCATTGCTGTAGATACACAGAAGAGTTACATCAAAAGAGATCGATAGTCGTTAGAGATGTACCCTTTTGTGGTAAAAATGTTTACTTGAAAGTTCCCCGCCGTCAGTTTTATTGCCGAGTTTGCCAGCGCTACATAACTGAAAAATTGCAGTTTATTGATTGGCGTAGGAAATACACGAAAAGATACGAGGAGAGTATTCATTCTCAAGTCAATCGTTCTAACATCGAACAAGTTAGCAAACAACAACACCTTGGTACTGAACAGGTCAAGAACATTTTTAACCACATAAATCTAAAGCACAAAAAGCAAACCCGCTATGAGTTAAGTAAAGGAATGTTTTGGCAGGAGAAGCATGGGTAATAAAAAAAAGTTATCACCAATACGCAGAAGAATAAAGGTATTAATTCTGCGACTGTAGATTTTTTTTGTAAAAGTCTGTATGCTGTAAGAAGTATGTAAAGCGTATGTAAAGTGCATGCGTTTTAAATGAAGTTTCTCTTAAGTATCAGGGCACCCATTTACCTAATGGGAGAGAGCTTTTTTAAACAGTTAACAGTTAACAGTTATTCAAGCATAACTGATTCCCGAGCGCTGATTAAAACTTTCACCCACGATCAATAGCTGTTTCTTGAACACCAGATGAGGTTTTATAATGGTGCGAGATTCGCGTGTTGATTCAGGTTTTGGGGAGTTTCCAAAACATATACGTCTTGCCAAGGTTTTTGTTTCCTGCCGAAAAGAAACGGTGTTTCTTGTGGGCTGGTTTCTTAGTTGGGCAGTTCTTTGTTTTATATGGAGGAACAAACTCATTAAAGCCAAAACGATATTTGTTTGGATGTTTCTCCTAATCACTGTTGCCACCGCTATAAGTTGGCATCCTCTATTGCAATCTCTACAAATAGCTCAATGAAACTATATGAGGGGTTTGAGGAATGCACAGACACAAAAAAGAGACTCTAGTCAGAAAAATGCAAAAAAATATGTGGATACTAATGGGGATTTGTGCGCTGATCCCTGGCATTCATTATCTTGCCACAGTTCGTGTTAACCAGGAGGACTTTTTTAGCCCTCATGTTAAATATTTGACAAAAGAGGAGGTGAGCGAACAACCCTCTTTTAAATAACGTTCTTTAACTGGCACAACATTTGCCATTTTATTTCTCCCAGTTTTGATTGTTCCCCCTTGAAGTACCAAATTCGGTTGCTTGCAAGGGGGTTTTCTTTTCTAGGGTAGGCATTGCCCTCCTTCCTCAGGTGTTGCCAGACACTGTCAACCCTATAATATATGGCTGAACACTTAGAACTTTTGTGTATAGAATGGCTTTTGTTTTACCCAGTAATTGACATAAGTTTTTGAATTATAGTTAAAATTTCTGCTAGTAGTTGCAAAAAAATATCATTATGTGCAAAAGTAGCATAGCAAAATCTGTTATGCACTGTCAAATTCCCGAGCCGCTCGCTTGGATTTAACAACTGCTTTTTAAGCGTCTCTAGGAGCCAAAATGTTAAGATTTCGCTACATTTGTCTAACCCTTGCTACGGCGTTAATTATTGGTCTCAGTTCCTGTAACAATACAACGACAACCACAGAAAATCCATCTGTACCAACTGCAAGCAACAACACTCAAGCCACTGAAGCAGTTAGCCATAGGGGACACAGTAGCAAAAAGCAAATAAATATTAATACAGGTATCTTGTCAGAGTTAGATAAGTTTGAGGGACAACTTGGAGTTCCTGCATTGTCACACAAAATACAAGCAAACCGTCCCTACGCTAGCCCTGAGGAATTAGTTTCTAAAAAAGTGATTTCTCAGGAGCAATTTGACCAAATTAAAGACCAAGTGACTGTTCGGGAAGTCGTTTTAACAGGAGAAGCAAAAGATGTAGACTACATGACCAAATTAGGTCTTATGAAGGGACATCTTTTAGTTGCGAAAGAATTGTTAGATCAAAACCAGCCTAAGCAAGCAGAACCTCACATAGGTCACCCTGTAGAAGAGATTTATGTTGATGTAGAAGAGCAATTAAATGAACGGAAAGTTAAAGAATTTAAGACAAGTTTGGTGAGCTTACAAGACTTTGTCAAATCCAATCCTAAAAATCCCAAGGTTAAAACTGACTTTACTTCTTCCATGCAATCTGTTGATACAGCAATAGCATCATTAAACACAGAGCAACGAACTGAACCAAAATTTGTGCTGCAAGTCATCAATGGTTTACTAGACGCAGCTAATTCAGAGTATAGTGCAGCAATTGCAAATGGAAAAGTATCTGCAGAAATTGAATATCAAGACTCACGAGGCTTTGTCAATTACGCCAACGAACTATACAAAAGTATTGCGAGCAAAATGGCTCAAGCCCATCCCTCAGAACACAAAGCAATTGAAACTAGTATGGCTGAACTAACAACAGTTTGGCCCAGCGCCATCCCACCGACAAAACTAGTTAAAACACCAGAAGATGTCACTAAACTGGTAAAAACTATTGAGCAAAACTCTCAAAAAGTTATTCAAACCTCTAATACCCAAGCACAACGATAATAGTCATTAAGTTATGAGTCATAATTCATTAGTAAAACCAAATGACAAAGGACAAAGGACAAAGGACAAACAATGAATTTTAGCTCTGCCATACCTACTTTTGTCATTACACTTAGAGAAGGAGTGGAAGCCGCCCTTGTCGTCGGTATTGTCCTAGCTTTGCTCAACAAAGCCAAGCAATCCCGCCTAAATTCCTGGGTTTACGCTGGCGTCGTTGCTGGTGTTGCTATCAGTGCGCTGATAGGTTTTCTGTTCACTTGGATTATCCAAGCCCTCACTGCAATTAATCCTCAATATACCTCTGTCGTTGAGCCATTAATGGAAGGGGTTTTTAGCGTCTTAGCAATCGTCATGCTCAGCTGGATGCTAATTTGGATGACCAAACAAGCTAGATTCATGAAAGCTCAAGTTGAAGGTACACTCACAGATGCCTTAAAACAGAACTCCAATGCTGGTTGGGGTGTTTTTACTCTCATACTGATTGCTGTTGTACGTGAGGGCTTTGAAACTGTTCTGTTTATTGCTGCCAACTTTCAACAGGGTCTAATTCCCAGCTTTGGGGCTATTGCGGGTATTGTAGTGGCAGTTTTCATAGGTGTGCTTTTATTTAGGTTGGGTGTTAACATTAACATCAGGCAGTTTTTCCAGGTCATGGGTGTTTTACTGGTGTTAATTGTGGCTGGGCTAGTGGTTACAGCTTTGCATAAGTTTGACCAAGCTACTGCTACTCTTGCCTTGAGCAATCGTGCTTCAGAAAGTCTTTGCTTTTACTACGAACACTTTACCAAAATCCACTCTTGCATCTTGGGTCCAATGGTTTGGAATACTTCCAAAATCCTTCCCGACCAGGAATTTCCTGGTGTTGTTCTCAAAGCTTTATTTGGTTATAGAGAACATCTCTATCTTGTGCAAGCAGTTGGATATGTTGTGTTTTTAGTGACAGTGGGAGGTTTGTATTTCCGCAGTATCGCAGGTTCGGCTGATACACCCACTAAAAATCAGGCAGTTACACAAAAGTAGTTGGTGGTTAGTAGTTAGTAGAATAACCACTAACCACTAACCACTAACAATTATGATTCGTGTCGAACAGTTATTCATCCACCCATTTAAAGGCTTGAGCCCTCAAAAGTGCGATCGCGTTGACTTACTATCGGGGCATGGTATACCAGGTGATAGAGCTTTTGCTTTGATGTTCGATGAAAACGGTCAATATGCGAACACGGTCGCTGTACCGTGGATGAAGAAGCAACACTTTGCAATGCAAAATGATTGGTCGGGGCTAGCGGCATTGGATTGTTGTTATGAAGCAACTACAGGCATTTTGACTGTGAAACGCAAAGGAGTCGAGTTATTAGTAGCCGATACTCATAGCCATACCGGGCGCGATCGCATTGCTACCTTTTTTACTGGGTACTTAGCAGGAATTTACCCCACTCAAACTGCCAGACATCGAAATCGCGCACCTTTACAGCTAGTAGGAGAGTTTAGCAAAACTCGCTATCCAGACCGAGAAAGCGTACATATTTCCTTGGTCAGTAAAGCGACTATTGAGGACTTAAGTGAATTGGTAGGATGTACGGTAGATGTACGGCGCTTTCGCCCCAATATTGTTTTAGAAGGTGTTCCTGCTTGGGGAGAATTTGATTGGGTAGGGCAAGAAGTGCAACTAGGTACAGCCCGAATTGCTGTTACAGCCCGAATTAACCGTTGCTTAAATATAGAAGTCAATCCAGAGACGGGAGAAAGGGATATCGCCTTACTGACCCTACTACAAAAGCATTTTCAACATACACAAACGGGTGTTTTAGCACAGGTTATTACCAGTGGTAATGTAGCGATTGGTGATGTGTTGAGTAAATCGATATAAACTCGTTATCACTGTTGGTGGTTAGTAGTGACAGGGAGAACAACTAACCACTCTACGGAGGCGCTGAACTAACGCAATGACTCAAAAACAACTGTTGTAGCCATCAGACACAATAAGAGAAGTCCCAAGCGCGAAATACAAAAAGTTACAAATTCTATTACAAGAATACTGAAACTCCCTATACCAAAAGTGATTGATAAAACATAGGCGATCGCAAATCCAAATAAAGCCAGTAAAAAATATTTGAGAAAATGGCAAACTAGCTGGAGTAAACGACTATCTTGACCTGATTTCATAGTAATTGCTCCTTGTTTTAAAAAATCTCAACAAAAAGCCGGGAAGCAATTTCATCACTTCACCGGCTTGTAAACTTCTCATTTATCGAAAGCCTCATGTTCAAAAGGGGTATTTAATTGTGCAAGCCACCTCATCGCACCATCGGTTTTCTCAACTCTGAAACGGCTTTGAGGTTGGGATGATAGATTTTAGTTTTTAGGTATTTTTGTATGACTTTTTGTGAAGCCTCCACCAATCCATCCAACTTTCAATCATTTTTTCATGAACCTGTTGAATTTCCTCGACTTGCTGTTTATCTAAACGGTAGCGATAACTAACATGCCCGGATAAGTCAACGGTAGTTTGGTATTTTTCCTGCTTGCTACGGGTGATGAACTCACCATGCCCAGTTTGTACTAAAGATTCTATCAGTAGTATACTCATGTGAGAAAAAACTGGGTGTAACTCAATTAAGTAGGGTTGATATGGCAAAGTGCTTTGCATTTCTTTGTTCTGCAGCTTAACCACGGGTAGGCTGTCTAGAGGTAGATCTCCTATCTTCAAGTACATTTTGACATTGGAAGTGCTGAAAAATTCAGGAAATGACGAGAAGGTCATATCTGTTTCTCCATGAGCTTGAGTGTGAGCCTTGACTGATAGCAAGTACCCTGAGTGGTGCTGGAAAGCTGCAAACACGTCTGACTGATATCTCGCGGCAACACGGTCGCTTACCGCCACCTATCTCACATATACCTATACATATATATAACTATGACTGGCTTTTAATAGCAAGTACTTTTGCAAGAATTTTTTGCAATAGTTCTAAATCTATGTAAATTATTTTGTATTTGATAACATAAGGTTTTCTCACATTGCTAAAATAAAAGTAAATCTTTATACATAAAATTTGAAAATCTAATGAGTATTAAATCTAGTACAAAGAGAGGAAAAATCAGAAGAAAAACATTGTTTGGAAAAGAATTTAGTTCCTTAGTTAAGACTTGTGGCTGAAAAAATACGTGTATAAAGTTGATACGTAAAAATTGAAACTAACACCCACCTCGGTTGGCTCCTGAGAAAAAATATCTTAACTAGCTTGTCTTAGTTTTGGTGTACCAGGGATGCTGTCACCACATTATGCGTTTTTTACTTCTATCTACCAGTTGTAAATTTTCCTCACTTATGTGAGAAAAACAAAAAGAGAAAACAACGAATTGTTTCAGAATTGTTAGTAATCGCTAACGCAATATGTAGTTACTGTGAAGTTCGTAATAAATACCCTTTTCTCAGTTAGTGAACCATGTTATGTGTAAGTGATTGTCTCACATACCGATATTTTGTGTGGAGCTAACGTGAAATGGAGAGTGCTACCGATATGTTTCAACTTTCAGAAAGTTTCATTACAAAGGTAGCGACCAAGCATGGTGTTACACAAACAGAGCTAGAAGCCCTGCTTTTAGCATTGAATAACTGTTCGGGTGCCGAAATAGCGACAAAGCTGAACATTTCTCAACCAGCAGTGAGAAAAAGATTGGGAGAAAGTTACCGCAAATTTGGGATATCGGGCAGTAGCAATAAAAAACTCCATGACCTCAGGCAAAAGCTATCAGCCCTACTCCAACAAACGAGTGAAATTAGTAACAGTACACTGCAGGAGGACTGGGGAGAGGCAGTTGATGTTGGAGGTTTTTGGGGTCGAGAAGGGGAACTCAAAGACTTAAGACAATGGATTATAGGTATTAATTCTCAGCGCTGTCGGTTGGTAGCTGTATTGGGTATGGGGGGAATTGGCAAGACAGTGCTAGCAACACAGGTTGCGAAAAAAGTACAAACAGATTTTGATTATTTGATTTGGCGCAGTCTTCGCAATGCGCCACCGTTAGGGGATATTCTCACACAACTGCTGCGGTTTTTACCTCATGATACAGAACCTGATGTATCAGAAAACGATAACAGCAAGATACTGCGATTGATTGAGACGTTGAGGAAACACCGTTGCTTGGTGATTTTAGATAACGTAGAATCAGTGCTTCGCAGTGGTCAGGGTAGAGCTTATGAGCAAGCAGGTGAGTATCAAGAAAAATATCAGAATTACGGTTATTTGTTTAAACAGGTAGCAGAAGCCGGACATCAAAGTTGTTTGTTATTAACTAGCCGTGAAAAGCCAAAGGAAGTTGCAGCGCTAGAAGGCAAAAATTTGCCAGTCAAGGTATTGTATCTTTCAGGCGTAAATTTAGAAGAAGCGAGGGCAATTCTCAAAGACAAGGGTTGTGAGTGCTCAACTAACCAGCTGAGCAAATTAGTTAAACGGTACTCGGGCAACCCCTTGGCGTTAAAGATAGTAGCCACCACGCTCTACGACTTGTTTGATAATAATGTCGTGGAATTTTTGCATCAAATTAGCCAAGAAACAGCAATTTATGGAGATATCAGGACTCTTTTAGCCCAACAATTTAATCGCTTGTCAGAATTGGAGAAACAACTGATGTACTGGTTGGCTATACATCGGGAGTACGTTTCATTAAAAGAATTGAAAGACATTCTCAGTACAACAGAACCAGCAATTAGTGTACTAGAAGCTGTAGAGTCCTTATTACGCCGTTCTTTAATTGAAAAAGACGCAGGTTGTTGTGGTGGGTTTCGACAACAATCCGTCGTCATGGAGTATGTTACAGAACGATTGATAGAACAGGTTTTTCAAGAAATCAGCCAAGGAAAAAGCTTGGAATTTGTCAATACCTATCCGTTAATGAAGGCGAGGTCCCTCGACCGCATTCGCAAAGCACAAGAACGACATATTCTTGAACCTTTGAAAAATAAGCTAAGGAATGTTTTCGGTGATGAACTCGAATCCCAGTTACGTCGATTGCTGGGGAATTTACGGCAGCAGGCTGGCTTCAAAAAAGGATTCGCTGCTGGGAACCTGATAAATTTACTGCGTCAACTTCAGCTTGGTCAATCTCAAATTGACTTAAGTGGGCATAATTTTTCCAGCCTAACTATTTGGCAAGCTTATTTCAAAGATGTCAAGTTACAGGATACAAGCTTTAGCAACGCCGATTTAAGTGATTCTGTATTTAATGAGACAATGTCAAGCATGGTATCAGTGGGTTTTAGCCCTAATGAAGAGTACTTCGCTACAGGTCTCATTAATGGAGAAATTCGTTTATGGCAAACTTCCGATACTAAACAACTTGGTATTTACAGAGGACATACTAACTCTGTGTGGGCATTGGCCTTTAGTCCGAACAACCAACTTTTAGCAAGTGGAAGCGCAGACCACACCGTTAAATTATGGGATGTTCGTACAGGTGAGTGTTGCCAAACGCTCACCGAACACACCAATAGAGTTTACTCGGTTGCCTTTAGCCCTGAAGGGACTATTTTGGCAAGCGTCAGTGCAGATCGAACAATTAAACTATGGGATGCGAATACAGGAAACTGCCTCAAAACCCTTAAGGGACATACCGAGTGGGTAAAGTCAGTCATCTTCAGCCCTGTTGACCACCATCTCCTTGCTACTGGAAGTAGTGATGGCACAATCAAACTTTGGGACATTGTGACAGGTGAATGTTTGAAAACCTTCAAAGCCCACACCAGCCAAGTTTACTCCGTTGACTTTAGTCCCAATGGAGAAATGCTGGCCAGTTGTAGCGAAGACCAAACTGTAAAACTATGGCATATTTTGACAGAAAAATGTCTTTTCACTTTTAAAGGTCATAGCGAAAAAGTTTATAACGTGCGTTTCAATCCTAAAGGCAAGACACTTGCCAGTTGCGGCGAAGATCGGACAATCAAGTTATGGGACATCGAAACAGGTCAATGTTTGAGAACCTTACAGGGGCATAATAGCCAAGTATGGGATATTGCCTTTAGTCATGATAGACGTTTGTTACTAAGTAGCAGTGATGACCAAACAGCAAGACTTTGGGATGTAGAAATAGGCAACTGCGTAAATATACTGCAAGGGAATACCCGTGGTGTTTACTCGGTGGCATTTAGTCCCCACAGTCAAATCCTTGCCAGTGGTCGTGATGACCATAGCATCGGATTATGGGATTTGAAGACCTATCAATGCTACCCTATCAGGGGGCATCAAGGACGTATTCGCTGCGTTACTTTTAGTCCCAATGGGGAAATTCTTGCCAGTAGCAGTGGTGATAATACTATCAAGCTTTGGGATATCAGAGACATTAGTCAGAGCAAATACATTCAGACCTTAACAGGGCATACAAACTGGGTGTGGGCAGTAGTTTTCAGTCCCGATGGTCAAACCCTTACTAGCATTAGCGAAGACCAAACGATTCGGGTCTGGAGTATCAAGACAGGGGAATGCCTCAAGATATTAGAAGCACAAAATGATACTGCTTGGACCCTTGCTTTGAGTGTTGATGGTAGTATCCTTGCCAGTGGTGATACTGATAATACAATTAAATTATGGGATATTCCTACGTATCAATGTATCAAAACCTTGGCAGACCATAAAGATGCAGTGCGATCGCTCGCATTTAGTCCTGATGGAAAAATGCTAGCAAGTGGTAGTGAAGACCAAACTATCAGATTGTGGAATTTCCATAGCGGAAAGTGTTTAAATATACTTGAAGGTCACAGCAAACAAGTCTACTCGGTTACTTTTAGTCCTGATGGTCAGACCCTTGCTAGTGGAAGTGGTGATGGAACCGTTAAGTTGTGGCAAGTCAGTACAGGCAGATGTTTTGACACAATTACAGGGCACACGGCGGCAATTCGTACTGTAGCGTTTAGTGCTGATGGTCGGCTACTCGCTAGTGGTAGCGAAGATGAAAATATTCAACTTTGGGATGTACAAAAATGTATCCGGCAGAAATTGCTCAAATCCCCTCGACTTTATGAAGGAATGGAAATCACAGGCGTTACTGGTCTGACAGATGCTGAAAAAGCGACCTTAAAGGCTTTGGGTGCTATTGAGGCTGATAATTCCTCTCTTTGAGAATCCATCTTGTACACCACCACGGTAGCCCCAAGGTATGGGGGTACTTTGAGAAAATTTTGTTGGAATTTAATTGGATAATGAAATTGCCTATCCTTGGTTTCCTGCTACCGTAACTCAATTAATGAAAACAAACCCTCGAAAAGCTCCAACTAGCCGCCGGATGGTTAATCGGCATGGAGGCTTTAATGTCGTGCGTAAAGGAATCTCTCACAAACATTGGCACGATCCGTACCATTTGCTACTAACTCTTCCTTGGTATTACACCTTAGCGCTTATCAGCCTGGGTTATATTACAGCCAATGCTTTGTTTGCCTTGGCATATATGCTTGCCGGTGATGGTATAGCAAATGCACGTCCGGGTAATTTCTTCGATGCCTTTTTTTTCAGTGTCCAAACAATGGCATCAATTGGTTACGGGGCAATGTATCCCAAAACAGCTTATGCAAATGTCTTAGTCACCATTGAATCAGTGTTAGGGCTGATAGGGTTAGCAATGGGGAGTGGGCTGATGTTCGCCCGATTTTCTCTTCCCAAAGCACGAGTCATGTTTAGTCATGTCGCGGTTATTACACCCCATAATGGTGTACCGACTTTCATGTTTCGGGTTGCAAACGAACGGCAAAACTGGATTTTAGAGGCACAAGTCCGAGTCACTCTGGCACGCAGCGAAATTACCAAAGAAGGAGACGTTATGCGTCGTTTCTACGATATGTCCTTGGTACGCAGCCAATCGCCACTGTTTGCCCTGACTTGGACAGTAATGCACCCGATTGATGAGAATAGCCCCCTTTACGGAGTCACACCAGAGGACATGGTTGAGGATGAGATGGAAGTTGTGGTAACGCTAACGGGGCTGGATGAAACCGTATCTCAAACTATCCATGCCCGTCACTCCTACATTAGTGAGGAAATTTTTTGGAATATGCGATTTGTGGATATTTTAGGGAAGACAAAAAATGGTAAGCGCTGCATCAACTACGCCCGGTTTCATGATGTTGTGGCTTTGGATGAAGTCAGCAATGGAATAGGTGGTTGTTAGTTAACTGATAGTCGCAATCTCCATGCCTGATACGCTTTATTTATGACAAAAGGCGAAATCATACTGAATGCATAAACTGCCCAGAGCAATCTCACTTCCAAGGCAGAGGATACTCTATAGTTAACCTTTTATCCTTGAAAACTAGGAATTATAGATGGGAGAAAAATATATGGGTTGGCTAAAAAGACTTTTTGGATTAGAAAAACCACATAATGCACAAGTAAACCCTACTCCACAGCCAGCACAACCAGCGCAACAAGCGTCTGCACCCTCTGCGACTCAGACAATTGCTCCTGAACGCCTGGGATTAAATGGGGAATACGATCAAAGCGGTTTGGCTAAGCGTGTAGCTCTTGCTTTTGACCAAGATCCCCAACTTGATGATGTAGACACTCTTTGGGTTGCTCAGACTGGTAGCACTGTAGTATTGAAGGGCAAAGTTCCCAACCAAAACATTCTGAATAAAATGGTTTCTGTAGCACGTTCGGTAAACGGTGCAACAGCTGTTGATACCAGCCAAGTAACATTTGGCTAAACTATCTCAAGAATGCAGGTAGGCAGTGATACGGTTTTTGAAAATTGCTGGAATGGTGGGCAGTGCCCACCCTACGGTTCTACGGTTCTCGAGAAACAAACTTCTGAGTTTCACCAGAACATCTGTTAAGCCAATTTAAAATGACTTGGTTGATCAATTCTGGTTGTTCATCATGAGGGCAATGCCCCACGTTTTCTACATCTAGCACTTCTAATTTCTCGTTATACTGAGCAAATTGACGGGCTAGTGCAGGCGGTACAAACCTATCTTTTTGTCCCCAAATCAGCAGCATTGGGACGGTTAAGGTAGGTAAAACTGTTTTGACGCTAGGACCAAAGTTGGCATCAATGGTTGCTCTGAATAAGGCAGTAAAAGCACGGGCAGAACCTCTGTCTTGCGGCGGTCCAGTTAAAATCTCTACGAGTTCATCAGTTATTGCCTCTGGGTTAGCATAGGCAAGACTAACCCAGCGACGTACTACAGTTGGTCTGCGTAGGACGTTAAACAGAGGTGTGAGTAACAGTGGGGACGCGACAAAACTTTTGATTCCCGAAACGATGGGTCGTAAAAAAGGAGGAAGAGCTTCTCGTTCCAATGAAGGATCGGGTAAACTCATCATGACCACGCCTTGAACCATATCGGGATAGGTGGCAGCTGCGGATATAGACACCAGTGAGCCAAGGGAATTACCCACTAGTATGACTGGTTGACGAATAAACGTTTTCCAAAAGTCGTAAACTTGGTCTACCCAAAGCTTTATGCTGTACTTGGTTGGAGCTTTTTCAGAAGCACCCCACCCTAGCATATCAAGAGCGTATACTGTATGGTGTTCCCCAAGCACCTCTAAATTGTGTCGCCAATGACCAATAGAGGCACCGAACCCATGTAGCAAAATTAAAGGCGCTGTTTTGCGATCGCTATGCTTGTGACGAATATAAGTGTAACGAGTTTGCCAACCCCGCCAAACCCAATCTCTTTGATTTCCTACTCGTTGCTGCCAGTGTTCCACAATAATTCTATTCTACTTTATCAGTGCAAAAACGTTTTTCATCCTCTTTCTTGATGAATCACATTGCCTTATGCCAAAGTCGTGCAAAGCGATAGCTACAAGATGCTGACAAAAGGTAGTTTCTATATATATTCTAGATTAGGTGAATTCACACCCGAACTCTTAACCAAATATTTACTTAATTTAAAAAATCTTAATGTGATTTACAGTACATCAATCAAACAATTGGAATGTATTGTAAAAACTATATGATACCGTAAATATGCGGAAGATGAAAAGTGTCAATGACTTGACAAAAACTGTTACAATGGTTAAAGAATAATACTGTTATGTAATTTAGATTAACTATTGGACAGAAATCGTCTCAGAGTGAGTAGAATGACAGATACAAGGACGACAATGAAATTGCCCTATGGATTAGTTACTCTAGAACTATGGCTTTCTTTTTCAGTCCTCAGTTATTGTTAGTATTCTACTCTGAGGCATACCACTCAAAACCTAACCAATTTCTTAACAACAGCTCCCACAAAATCCAATGCCTGTGATTGAAAAGAAAAGAAATCGCGATCTGCCCCAAATTAACGAACGAATTCGCTTCC